>JAFGTF010000135.1 GCA_016934265.1 Spirochaetota bacterium | reverse complement strand
TTTGGTATTCAAACAAAGATCATTGAATTATACGAGTCAACGTAAGATCTTTGTGTTTGAAAACCTTAGTTTTTAGAGCTAACTCATCATATTATGTTAAAAATAAATATCAAATAAATATTATGTTAATGATTCTCCCTCTTTTTCTTTATTTATGTTAAAATCTTATCATTTTTAGTTATTATACACACATTATCGGCGCGTGTCAATAAAAAAATTAGGCGTACGGCATACGAGGGGAAAAAAGGCGAAGGTTCTGAAACGAAAGGGCGCGATACGAATCCCGGCCCTCGATCAATAGAAAAAAAATAACCGCGCCGCGTATTCGCAGAAGACCGGTTATTCCTTCGACCCGGATGAGCCCTACGTCGCCTGACCGGATTTCAACATCCCATGGGCGGCGTGACATCGGCATGTGCATCACAAGATGCAGCCTGCCATGCTCGTACAAACAGAAAAAAGGCGGACACGATACCTCGCGCGTAGCAAACCAGAAACCGGCGGTCGAAACCGAAGCAATAAAGATGCACTCTCGAACATATAATACCGAATATTTCTACAATTACTCTCCTGCGATACGAAACGCCCGGAAGACGGCAAGGGTGGAGGGAAAAACTACTTCCCCGCCCGGCTCTGTTTGCACAGGCCGTGCAGACGATGAAATACGTGCGTCAGGTTCTCGATCTCCTCATGATCGAGCATCGCCCTGCCGAAGATACGACGAAAGAGGGTCGTCACATACCGGTGCGAACCCTTTGAAAAGAAGCCGAGATCGGCGAATACCGACTGCAAGTAGTCGAGTAGTCCCTCGATCTCGTCGCTCGTGGCGGGCTTTGCAATAACGGGGACCTCGCTCACCATTGAGAATGTAAACAGCTTGTAACAGACGACCGCGACTGCGTGTGAGAGATTGAGAGACGGAAAGCCGGCGCTTGATGGAATGTTGACAAGCAGGTGACATAGGTCAGTCTCGCTGCTCTTCAACCCGCTCTGCTCCCGCCCGAACACAATCGCCACGCTTCCACCGGCCAGCACCGGAAAGACCTTCTCGGGCAGCTGTTCGACCGAGCAGTATATTCTCCTATGCCGCCCGGTCCTCCTCGTGGTACCGACGACGAGGGCCTGCCCGGAGACCGCTTCCCTCACCGTGGGGAATACGAGCGCATTATCCAGCACATCCCTGGCCCCGACCGCGCCGCAGTATCCGTCGTCGTTTTTATATTCCACGGGAGCCACGAGTGCGAGCTCAAAAAACCCCATATTCTTCATCACCCGTGCAACGGACCCGATGTTGAACGGCCCCTCGGGCTCGACGAGCACGATCCGTACCTTCCGCAGCGCGGATTCCATCTTTGTTGCGCGCCCCCTGCAGTATTCTTCTCTCATTATACCCCCGTCCGCCTCGTGTGCAACGTTTTTATATCACACAGCATCCGCCGTCGGATCACGGAGTAAAAATCCGGCCGTGCGGCAGGCATACGGGAGCGCCAAAGAGAAGCCGTTCTTTCAGAAAGATGTTGCAGCGCGGCGTATTTATATTATACTTTTATCTATATGAAACGGACCATTATACCTTTTTTCGCGTGCATTGCTTTCATCCTCCTTTTTATATGCTCCACCGCACCCGGTGCTGAAATCTACGATCTCTGCTATCGCGCGCAGCCCTTGTCCTACGGGAGGCTTTTATTCTTGCGATACAGAAACCCGCTTTTAGACCCGGTTCTTCGCTCGTACGAAATCATGCTCTTCGACCCCGTGACCGGAACGCTCTCATCCCTGCATAAGTACGATGAGAAGCTCTACATTCTGCCGGCCGTCTCAAGGGATAAAACGACCGTCTGTTACCACTCGCTCATCGAGGGAAGCGATTTTCTGACCACCAAAAACATCGAGATCGGAAAAAGCATCAAGCTCAGGTTCGATACGGGGGGATACTTCGTTACCATCGGCGTCGATTACGATAACGACAGGGTCGCCGCGGCGGTGAAACGGGGCGAGAATCGTCAGGCGATATACCTTATTTCGAGCAGGGCGAGCACGATACGGAGAATCCATAACGGCTGTAAGTTCTCCGAGCTGGGGTTTCTCTTCAACGGAAGCGTATACTACGTCGACACGGTCGAAGGCGACCGGATCCTGGGACTCGTATATCCGGGCGATGGCGGTAACGAGCGGTACACGGCGGCTCACGGCGTTGATTACGTGATGAAAGCCCCGAACGGAAACGCGATCATCTACTCGAAGGGCAGCACGCTGTACCTGCTGCGCGCACAGGGCCGTCAGAGTATAACACTGTCAGAAAACTTCGATACGGCACGTACGCTCCCGATCTTTTCACCCGACGGATCCACGCTGGCCGTTTTTGAAGACAAGATCGTCTACATCATCAATATTCCCTCTGGAGACGTATTCTACTATCTTGCAATGGACACCGCGGGGACAAAGAGCGAGCTCACGAACTACCAGTTCTATATCGCGAAAGAGACGAAGCTTTTTTCATTGCAGCACAAGAAGCCCGGTCAGTCGCTTGGGGAAATTCACTCGGACGAAAGAGGCATCGATCTTCTTTCGGTGAGTCCGAACGATCGATTTGTCGTGTACAGGAACAGAGATAAAAAGGAGATCATCGTATACGACGGCCGGGAGCACGACTATTACAGAAACCGTTTCGACTTCGACGTCGAGCAGGTGCTCTACACCATGCCGGATGAAAGCTTCTATATCATAGGCAGACTGGGGGGCCAGAAAGCGCCGGTTCGCGAGCTCTACCTCTACAATTTTCAAAAAGAGAGCATTTCCCCCATCTCGACCGCGCAGAATGTGGACATCAGGCCGTATCTCAGAAAGGAGGAATAACGGGAAAGATCCATTTCGCTGGGATTCACTTTTTAAGAGCATGTCGGTGTAGTGAGTACTGCTACTGTGCAGCACTAAAATCACTTGACCCATAAACACTAATCTATGAAGGAGGGTACAATAATGAAGAAGGTTTTTTTACTCGCACTATCGATCCTTCTTCTTTCCTGCTTTACGCTGTATGCGGCGGGCCAGAAAGATGAAGAAGGAGCGGCAATGAAGATCGGTCTCGTTACGGACGTCGGTAAAGTCGATGACAAGACGTTCAACCAGTTCGCGTACGAGGGTATGATGCGCGCAGCCGAGGAGTACGGCCTGGAGGCGAATTACATCGAAACGCAGCAGCCGACCGATTACGAAAAGAACATCAGGACGTTCGCGGACGAGGGGTACGACATGATCGTTACGGTAGGCTTCATGCTCACCGATGCGACAATGGCAATGGCCAAAGAGTACCCGAACATCATGTTCGCCGGCGTCGACCAGTTTTACGCCGAGGAGATACCCAATGCGGTCGGGCTGAATTTCTCGGAAGATCAGTCGGCGTTTATCGTGGGTGCGCTCGCGGCGATGATGAACAAGAGCGGCGTCATCGGTTTCGTCGGAGGGATGGAGATTCCTCCCGTCATTAAGTTCAGGAAGGGGTACGAGGCCGGGGCGAAGTATATCAAGCCGAACATAAAGGTGCTCGGCGTATACATCGATTCCTTTACCGCACCCGACCGCGGAAAAGCGGCCGCGGAGGCGCAGATCGCGGAGAAAGCCGACGTAATATTCGGCGCCGGCGGTCCCACCGGTTCGGGCGGTATCGTCGCCGCGATGGAGAAGCGCGTCTGGGGAATCGGCGTCGACCAGGACGAGTACTTTACCACGATGGGCGGCGGCCCCGCGCCGTATCTCCTGTCCTCCGCAATGAAACGGGTGGACAACGCGGTGTATTCCGCGATCAAGTCGTTCATCGAAGGCACATGGCAGGGCGGTATCTGGATCGGCGACGCGACGAACAACGGAATCGGGTACGCGCCGTTCCACGATACGGAGGGCAAGATCCCCGGGAACGTGAAGGCCAAACTCGACGAGATCCTGAAAAAGCTCGGAGACGGCTCGCTTAAAACGGGTGTAAAGATATAACAAAATCCGAACGCGGAACGCCGGGTGTCAAAACACCCGGTGTTCCGCGATTCTGTCTGCTACAGCCTGCCTGAACGAAGAATTCCGATAAGAAGCCAGAAGCCCATGACGACCGCGCCGAAGAAGCCTACTAATCCGAGGACCGGATACCCGCTGATAAGCGGCCCTATCTTCGCCTGAACGAGTATGGTGGACGAGAGCAGAAGCGAGGCGATAATGATAGCGAAGGAGAGACGGTTTCCGGTTCTGTCTATTTCCGACACGGTCTTATCGAGGTTCTCGATCGATACCGGGAGCCTCAGCCTGCCGCTACGTAACCGTTTCAGCAGTATGTTAACCTCTTGCGGCAGCAGCTTCAGGAAGAATCCGAGGTCCTCCGTGAGATAAAACAGCTCCTTCATATACCGCTTGGGGCTGTAGTGCCGTCCGGCCCACCGCCGCACCCACGGCTTCGCGAACTCCGTGATATTGAACTCCGGAAAAACCATACGGCCGACGCCGTCGCTCTCTAAAAGGGTATTGAAGATGAGGAAATATTCTCCCGGAAACCGTATGCGGTGCTTTCTCGTAATGGAGAACAGCGACCTGATCGCCGTACCCATCGATATCTGCCCGAGGGGGGTGTTTCTTGCGGCGTCTATGATGTCGTAGAGATCGATCTTGAGCTTCTTTTCGTCCGCCTCCTCCTCGACGAAATCGTAGCGCTTGAGATACCGTATGATTCGCTCCGTATCCCGCTCGATTAGACCCGTGAGTATGTTCCCGATGATCAGGACCCCCTCTTCGTCTATATAACCCGTTATGCCGAAATCGACCGGTACGATCACGTTACCGGGGAGGACGAAGAGGTTTCCGGGGTGGGGATCCGCATGATAGAACCCGAAGTCGAAGATCTCACGGAGCGCGAGTGCAGCGCCGTTTTTTGCAATTGTTTCCCTGTCCATCCCCGCACGGTCGAGCGCGTCGAGGTCCGATATCTTCACTCCGTCGATATACTCCATTACGAGGAGGTTCTCCGTCGTATAGTCCATATACACCTCCGGGATGTGCACGTACTCGACGTCCCGGAAAAAGGATGAGAAACGCTGCATGATCCGAGCTTCCCTGAGAAGATTCAACTGCGAGAGCAAAAGCTCGGAGAACTCCCTGAATACGCCGGTAAGGTTGTACGCCTGGAACTCGGGGATCCTTCCCGAGGCGAGCCGGACGAGGAGACGGATAATGTTGAGATCGGTCTCCACTATCTTCCTCGTGCCCGGTTTGAGAACCTTTACCGCCACATCCTTTCGTTCCTTCTTTAGCACCGCCCTGTATACCTGCGCGATCGAGCCCGACGCGACCGGGATCTCTTCGAAACGCAGGAAGATATCCTCCATCTGCGTACCGAACTGCTCCTCTATCGCCGCTTTTATATTCCCGAACTGCACCGGCGTCGTCTTGTCCTGGAGCGTTTCGAGCTCCTTCGCGAATGCCGGCGGGATGATATCGGGCCGGAGGCTCATGATCTGACCGATTTTGATAAACGCCGGCCCGAGCTCCTCGATCGCCAGTCTGAGCCTCACGGGTTCCGTCAGCCCGAGCATCGAACGCTCGGGCTTCATCGTGACGACTCCTTTCGGTATCGCACCGAGGCCGTCGGCAATCCGTTTCAAGAACGCGCTGAACCCGTACTTCGCGAGAATTGACAGTATTTTTATGAGCCGGGCGAGGTTCTTGTAGTTCTGGTTGATCCTGAATATGGTCATGTTCCCTCGCATAAAAACGGTCGCATCGTCCTGTTTATCCGCCCCCGGGGCGCCGTCTTTTGCTGTGGCGTCAAGAAACATGCCGTGAGAGGTTCTATAAAAAAGAGCCCCGCGTGATCTTGTCGCCGTACTTTTCTTTCATCGCATCGAAGAGGCGCTCCGCATCACGAGGCGTATCCTCACTGAACAGCTCGAGCTGCTCTTGCTGCTCGAGGTTCGACACTCCTATTCCGACGAGCCTAACCCGCTTTTCCCCATCGTAAAAAGCACGGAAAAGCTCCGTCGCCAGAGCCCGGACCGTCTTCATGTCGCGTACGGCGTGCGGCAGCGTCTTCGACCTGCTGAAGGTCGTAAAATCCTCGAGTCTGATCTTCAGGGTGACGGTCCTTCCCGCGATACCGAACCGCCTCATCCGGCGCGTCAGCCGGTCGGAGATCTCGAAGAGCACTTTCTCGATGAACATTGTATCGCGCGTATCGGGAAAAAAGGTAATCTCCTCGCTGATCGATTTTCTCCGATGGGTGCATACAACGGGCCGTTCGTCGACGCCGTTTGCGAGAAGCCACAGGCTTCTTCCCGATTTCTTGAACTCTCTCTCGAGCGCTTCCTCGCCCCGCGCGGCGACGTCTCCGATACTCTCGACCCCCATGCGTGCGAGCCGCTCTATCGTCTTTTTACCGGCTCCCCAGAGATACCGGAGGGGAAGTCTTTCCAGAAACTCCCGCTCCCCTCCCGGGGGGCATATGGTGAGGCCGTCCGGTTTTCCGAGCTCGGAGGCGATCTTTGCTACCGATTTGTTGGATGCCACCCCGACACTCGCGGTGAGCCCGGTCTCATCCATTATTCTACCCTTTATTTCTTTCGCGATCCGCTCGCCGCTCTCGAAGATGCGCTCGGTACCGGTACAGTCGATAAAGGCTTCATCTATGCTGATCTGTTCCACAAGCGGTGAAAACTCGTCAAGCACGGCCATCACTTTTTTCGAAAGCTCGGTATAGCGTCCGAATCTCGGTTTTAGAAAGACCGCACCAGGACAGAGATGATAGGCCCGGGAGATGGGCTGTGCCGATCTTATTCCGAAACGCCTCGCCTCGTAGCTCGCCGCGGAAACCACACCCCTTCCCCTTCCACCTGCCGGGTCGGCGCCGACCACCACCGGTCTCTTTCTGTATTCGGGGTTATCGAGCTGCTCCACCGCCGCATAGAACGCATCCATGTCTACGTGCAATATCGTGCGTCGGCGGTTTATATCGGTCCGTTTCTCCATACGAAACCGCCCACCCCTCCTCAGGTCTGGACAGCGCCTGTTTTATGGCCCCGGGTGAAACTCCGCTTCCCGTTCCCCGACCGCACCGGGCCGGAAAGAAACCGTATGAAAAGTTATTCGAAGCGGCAACGGGAGGGATATGTGTGCCGGAGGCCGGACTTGAACCGGCACGGGGGGATGCCCCGAGGGATTTTAAGTCCCTTGTGTCTGCCAATTCCACCACTCCGGCAGCT
>JAFGTF010000134.1 GCA_016934265.1 Spirochaetota bacterium | reverse complement strand
TTTTAAAAATATTAGTTATTAACATTTTTATCTTATGTATAAAGTATTTGAAAGGAAATAACCATGAGGAAAATAACCCTAATACTGACAGTTCTTGCCTGTTCTCTCTTCGTCATCTTTACACTGACCGGATGCAATACCAGTGCTACAAAAACCGGGTCCCTCATCGATTGGCAATCCATTCCCGTCGATCCCGATTTCATTTTAGATATCTATAATTACACTGAAGGGTCGCTGGAAAACAACTCCTCAACAGATGAAAGGGCAGCGTATGTGGGTTGCGATAATCTGCCTGACCCCATTCCATCCACACCCGACTATTTCGACGGCTCGGTCTGGACAATTACGAATGACGTGCAAACGAGAGCTAATGAAGTCTATATTTCCGAAAACTTCGGAATACTCGAGCAGCCCATATCGCTTCGGAACGGTACAAACACGGTAGTAGCAGTAGTATTAAACACCGATGGAAGCGGATACAAGAGGACGGAAGCCTGGACAATTAACGGTACCTTTTCGAATCCTCTGTACCGCGCCCAGCTTACCTGGGACACGCCGGATAATGATGTCGATCTGCATTTAGTAAGAAACGACACCTGGGATGATTCAAATCACTGCTACTATTATAACGATACAATACTGGATATGGCTGAGCTCGATTATGATGATACGGACGGCTGGGGCCCGGAGAACATGAGCCTTGAAGAAACGGCGCCTTCCGGCAACTACAAGATAATCGTTAAGTACTTCTACGGTGAAGTGACGGTGAACGCAACCGTCGATATCTTCGATCAGAACGATGCTGTGGTTTCCACCCATACGCATCAATTTACAACGGACGATATATGCGTGGACGACGACGCACCCGAAGCAACGGACTGGATCGTTACAACCTTGCTGGTACCGTAGCAGGCGTAAAAATGTAGGGGTCGCCGCCTCTTCGGTTTTCCGCTGACGGCATATGAAAGTTTTGCGACGGCGTACCGTTTCAATTCAGGCGTGCTGTCGATCACCGCGTCGCAATGCACGTCATGTAGCGCGATACGCGCTACGGCACGAGCTCCGCTTCCGGATACACGGAACGCGCTGTGCGAACTGCGTACAGCAGGTAATGCTCGGCACACATGCGGCTTGGTATCGAAGGCTCGAATATCCATTCCTTCTTCCTCTCCCATGCCGCTGTTTCGACCGGTCCCCGCGGCGGTCTTCCCGTCCCGTTTCCATCGGCCTCCCTGTAATCGAGCTTGAGGCCGTGTACGATTCCCCTCGCCGTCTCGAAAAGCGGCCGGGCGCCTGTAATTTCGATACCGAACGTGGGGGCCTGCCTCGCGAACCCGGTACCCCTGTAGAGGCTGAACGAGCTTGCAGTCACGATGTCTATCGACCCGGAGAGACAGCTCAAAAAATCGACGGTCCGGTTGAATTCTTCGTCCGTGCTTGAGGGAAGGCCGAAAATCATCATTGCGATGTTGCGTATGCCCGCGTCGTGGGAATCGGCAATGACACGCGCGATACCCTCGACGTTCGTTCCCTTGTTGATGAGGTCGAGCAGTCGCTGCGAGCCGGATTCGACTCCCCAGCTTATCCAGCGGCACCCGGCTTCGAACAGCGTTTCGAACGTCTCCCTGTTATACTCGCCGACCGGCTGCCCCATGTAATGAAAGTAGACGGCAAGCCTACGCTTTTTAATTTCACCGGCAATACGCATAAGATCGCCGATGCCGATATACTGATCGGCGAAATAGAAACAGCGCGCGCCGAAGATGTCGTTGTATGCCTCGATTGTATCGACAAGGCGCGCCACCCGTACCGAGCGGTACCCGGAAAAGCCCAGGTTGTGGGCGCAGAAGCGGCACTTCCTCCACCTGCATCCCCTGGAGAACAGCATGGGAAGGACCGGTTCCGGGGCGAGATAGCGCGCGGGATGAAACGGACGGAAATCGGGTGCCGGAAGCGCATGAAGGCTCACCGTGTCCGGCTTGGGATTCAGCCTCACGGAGTCCCCATCGCGATAGAGCATCCCCTGTATCCGGTTAAGCGGCTCTCCCGTCGTGAGTTGCAGTGCGGCCTCTTCCCCCTCGCCCTGCACGAGACCGTCTATCTCGGGGCACGCGAAAAGAAGCTCCCGCCCGTTTACAAATGAGAACATGGCTCCCCCGAGCACTATTTTCATTTCAGGAAGATCGGGCAGGCTCCTGAGGTAGGCGGAGAGCGCGAGTGCGAACACGAGCTGCTTCGGGTACATCACGGAAAAACATATGAGCTTTGGGTCGTTCTCCATGACCCGCTCCCTCTGAAAGTCCAAAAGCCCTCCAAGCTCAGCCGTGGGCACGCCGGTTTTCAGATAGCGGTCCGCATCGTCGAGATATTTTTCCACACGCTCTTTTGCCAGGGCCCACGCCCCAAGCTCCCGTTCATACCGACCCTCGTCATAAAACCGACCGTTTTCACCACGCATGAAAGCCAGCATGTGTTTTATCGAACCGTCCTGTCCTCCGAGCCGGTACCATGTCTCGATATTGAGGTCGAGCACTTGAAGGTCCCCTGACGGGTCCTTGTCGCACAGAAAAGAGTAAAGGGACGCCAAGCCGAGCGGAATATAGGAGGGGCTAGCGGGTGGTGGAAAGATGAAAACCGATCTCATAGAAGTACAATCGCGGCCCCTTTGCGAGGTAAATTTACGAATCAAGCATACTAAGCGGGGCCGCCGAAATCAACTGAAATCGTCACCAACACCATGACACATGAGCAACAAGCAGGAAGCCGATCGCGCCCCGAAGAAGAAAGACCCCTTTCTTTCGATACCCCGACTGCCTCGCGGATGACCATGGGCATTGTTGCCGTCCATCATAAGGAAAATTAAGCTATTCTACTCAATAAAGATCAATAAATATATTTTAGACATTATCGAATTCGTGGTATAATATGACTTGAGCGTTCCGAACATGTCCTACTCTGATCCGTATGAGATGGAACGCATCTCAAGGAAAGGAGGAAGGCGATGAAAAAAACAAAACATCTTTTCGTACTTATCCTTGCTCTGTGCACAGTCCCGGCCCTACTGTCCCTGCTTCCCGGCTGCTCAACTGCGACGGAAGAAAAAAAAGAGGTGTCCGAGCCCCCGGTCGGGTAATTCACCAACTTCTTTGGGAAAACGGTGAGGTACATGTACGTCGCCATCGATTCATCCGGCGGCATCTGGATCGCCACGGGCGACGGCCTGAGCTATCTCTACGACAACAGAACCCCGCATGACAAGGCCGACGACACCTGGTACCTTTTCTATGAAGCGGACGGGCTCGTGAACGACGAATGCGAAGGCGGTATCCTCATGGATTCGGGAGGCCTTTTGTGGATCATGACCTTCGGCGGCTTTTGTTGCTTCGACTGCGGCGGCACGCCGGAGAACAAGCTCGACGACGATTGGATCGGCTTCGACATGAACCTGTACGACGGTTCAAACATCGAGCGCCTCTCATGCGCCGCCGTCGATCAGGAGGGGGGGATGTGGATCGGCTCTGAAATCGGCGTGCACTACTTCGACGACAACGGCACTCCCTTCAACGCTGCTGACGACAGCTGGTATCACTACCCGGAAGATGAGGAAACGCTCGACAACGGGTATGTCCACGACATCCACATCGATTCTTCCGGCGGCATCTGGATCGGAACAGAGGACAACTTGTACTACCTCGACAACGGGGGTTCTCCGCTCGATGCAGGAGACGACGTCTGGATTGAATACACCGAGGACGACGGACTACCGGATAACGAGGTGCAGGTTATCATCGCCGCACCGGAAGGAGGGCTTTGGATCGGGACCAACTGGGGCCTCTGCCACTTCGACGACAACGGCACGCCTACGGTGAAAAGCGACGACGGGTGGAACGTTTTCAAAAAGGACACGGACGGCATGGTGAACAACAATGTGACCGGCCTCGCGATCGACGGGAGCGGGAGGCTATGGATCGGTATCCGCGGAGGGGTCAGCTGCCTCGACTACGGAGACACGCCTTCAGTCAAGTCCGACGACGTGTGGATAAACTTCACCACCGCAAGCGGCCTCTCGAACAACATCGTGCGTTCGATCGCCGTCGATCCGGACGAAGGGGTATGGATCGGCACGTACAACGGCCTGAGCTACTACGGGGCACCGTGAATCCCGGGCCAGGTTGCGCCATGCTGTGGAAAGCCATAAGCTGCCAACCGGGATTCAGAAGATCCGTCTTATATGTATGTCAAAACCACATGGAGCGCCGCCCTCGAAGGCTGCAAATCAACCTTTATGGACGACAGGCATACAAAATAAATTCGAATTGAGATCTTGTACGTTTTTACTATTGTTTTTGCCTCCCCGGCCGAAACCGGCTTTTTTCTCAGAATTCAAGCATCAAACCGGCCCGATATAAATGGTATATTTGAGATTCAAGTAATAAATACTCGTGCCTACCGCGGCTCTCGTGCTTGTACGCATGAACACCTCGGCCTGGTTAACCTGAGACCAGGTCGGAATAATCGAGATATGATCAAGACCGGTAAGATCGATATACGAGGGCACGGTGAAAGAATTGCCTTCCAAAAAACCCTGGGCAAGGATTTCATACGCAGCGGTAAGAAATTCTATCTCGTAACACGTCGCATTTCCCGCTTCGTTCCAGGTCAGGGTCCGTGTACCCTCATTCCATGACAGTTCATGATTCCATACTGAGGGATCCACAGTGCTGCCCGAGGCGAAGGCGAGGTCCGCAGAGGCTGTCTCTGTGAATGTCTCCGCCGCAAGGTGAGTAAAATCATTTTCTTGGATATCCTGTTTATATATTATTAACCGGATGGCATCCGTCCCCCTGTGGGGCACTGTAACGGAATAGGCGCTTTCCACTGGAGAAAACCACCCTATTGTATACAACTCTTCTCCAAGCTGGAGCAGCGCGTATCCCCAATCGGCATCGCCCGCGTCTCCCGAGAGGGTGATGTCCGTTCCATCATACGAGAGGTCATAGACCCCTTCGCCCGTCACATTCTTCACCGTGTAGTACGTATCGACATCGTCTTTCGATACGATGAAATAGAGGTTCCCCCTGTTGTTCGGATAATCGCATACATAGCCATTATAGCTGTCACCCACAGAACCCTGTCCGACTCGCCGTCCGTCCGCAGAATAAATGGATATTTCGCCGGATCCGAATGCTCCTCCTTCCTTGTCCACCACATCTCCCGAGATGTAGAAGTAATCCGGCTCGGAATCCGGCCATAGGAACATCGTGTGCGTGAAACTGCCGGTAACGGTGAATCTGAAAAAGAACGCGGTTACACCGAACGGCGCGTACCCCAATGCCAAAAGGGACTCGCCATCGATACAGCCTTCCAGGAGCATGGAACCGCTTTCTGTGCTCACGGACACCCGACCCGAGGCGTCGGTCGTCTTCGTCTCGCCATTTAAAATTATAGGAATCCCTGATATCGGCTCACCGCTGGCTTCATCCTTGAAAACGAACGCAGCGGTTATTCCGCCTTCTTCCCCTCCTCCTCCCGCGCACGAGACGATCAATAAAGCCGTCACAATCGATATCGCTATCAGCGAAATTATTATATACTTTCTATTTTTCATAGGATTTCCTCCTATATCGTAATTATTATCCATTATAGAATGCCGCATTTCCATGTCAATCTTTTTCAATACTAATAGTGTATGGGAAGAATACAGGACCGGATGTTCACCTGTACAAATAAAGTGGCCGAAACCGCTCTTGACTGCTATCGCCGGCTCGCGAGGATACCGATTAGTTTGGCAATGACAGGATTTTTTGTAGTGATGAGGGTACGGCCAATAAAAAAATCAATTTCATCAATGTATTACGTTATTGTAACCGCCAAAACATCCATATAAATTGCCCCGATGTATAACTCTTTATATTATCAAATTTAAATAGAATCGTCGGGTTTTTTACTCCTTATTCTTGGCTGGCATATAATTTGCTTAATAGTAGGTGGCTTTAAGCTCCACAAAAAATCATTTCAAGAATGAGGAATACTAAATGGACTCAGAAGATGAAAGATTAGAAGCTCTTGATATAGTTATCAATATGGATATTACTGTCGACGATCTCCGAAGGATTCTCATGCTCTTCAGATACATCAAATATCGAATGGAATACGACGACGAATGTCACTTAGACCTTCATGACGAGGTGCTTATGAGATGGCTCGAGCATCTGTATACTGAATCCTTGAAAACAGAGGGGATTATCTGTTTATGAGCGCCGGAATTTATGATAAATTAGCGAGGCGTTCTTAATGCTGCATACAAAGCGCTGACTATTATATGCCCATCATTCCGGCAGGCTGCCGGTTCGATTCCAACAGACGAATAAGTAGAAAGAATTTTATAAGACCGCCCGAATATCTTCAATAGGAAGTTTCGCAGAAAAGCCGTTCTGTTCTATTTTATAACTTCATTATAAGCCAACTGTTTTCATCCGGCTTTCTTGTTCGTATAAGAACGAATTTCCCCGATATAATATCGCCCTTCAAACGCACGGTAATCTTAGCATCGGTCCATGCTTCGAGCTCATAGAAGCCTGTATCGACAATTTCCACGGTCCCGGCACCGTAATCCCCTTCCGGTATCGTCCCTTCGAAAGCTGCGAAATCAAGCTCGTGGTCCTCAGTCTCGATCGCAAGCCGCTTTTCCCCCTTTTTTTCCGGCAGCCCCTTCGGAACGGCCCAGCTCTTCAGCACGCCGTCTTTTTCCAAGCGAAAATCGTAGTGCAGCGTTCTCGCATGGTGTTTCTGCAGCACGAAAACAGGGGCGTTTTGTGTGTCATCACTTTTATCTCTCATGACTATTCCCGTCATATTCTCATAGCATAACCTTTTTTGCCTGCGCCAAGACAAAAATCAGGATAACTACCTTAGTACCGCAACTTTCGGCCAGAATAACAGATTTACAGGTCATTTACATCCATAAAAATCCTGACCCTACGGGAAAAGAGCGGCGGACCGACATTCTTCGGAGCGTGAGCTCGTACGGGCGTATCAACCGGCTTGACGAGTCGCTCCGGTTTTACTAATTTTTTACCGATCGAAGCGGTTAACCAGAGGACGATTCCATGAAAGAGATGCAATTTGAGGCAGGCGCGCTGAA
>JAFGTF010000133.1 GCA_016934265.1 Spirochaetota bacterium | reverse complement strand
CTGTTCGAGGCCAGCGCGAACGCGACGTCCGAGAGGGCGAAGATCGTGCCGCCGTGACAGATATCGGCCGCGTTGAGGTGAGATTCTTTCACGTACATGCCGACCGAAGCGGCCCCTTCGGTGCATTCTTTGATCTCCATACCGAAGAGGTCGACGAGCCTGTCCCTGTTCTTTACGAGCTCTTTGATACGAAGCGGTGTGTCGTCTCGGTTCATGCTCTTTTTCCTCTTTGTCCGATAATCTATTGTATCCTATGACCATGCGTAAGACAATTATTTTCGGGCCGGCGCCGTTTTCATACGTATTCCTCACGGTCCGGGTTTGAAAAATCTCCCCGGTCGGGCCGTATACTTGTTATCTTACAGGTGTATATCGTTCGGCGGATTCTCAGGATCGGGTAAAAACGTAAGAATCCGGCGGACGCATGCCGATTTTGGAGGGTGGCGTGGGAATAGACGTGCTCGTCTGTATGAAACAGGTCCCCGATACGCAGAAGGTGAGGATAGACCCCGAGCGCGGGACGCTCATACGCAAGGGAGTGCCGAGCATCACCAACCCCTTCTGTGAGAGCGCGCTCGAGCTGGCCCTCGGAATACGCGAAAAAAGAGGCGGCACGGTGACGGTGCTCACCATGGGGATACCGGACGCCGCCTGTATTCTGAAGGACGCGCTGTCGCTCGGTGCGGACCGCGCGATACTCGTGACCGGGAGAGATTTCGCGGGCGCGGACACGCTGGCTACCTCGTATGCGCTGAGCAGGGCCGTCTCGTCTTTGGGCGGTTTCGATCTTCTGCTTTTCGGAAAGCAGGCCATAGACGGAGACACGGCGCAGGTCGGCCCGGAGGTCGCCGGGATGCTCGGGATACCGGTGGTCACCTTCGTGACCGATATTCGTAAAATAACGCCCGGCGGGATCGTCGTGGAGCGGGCCGCCGACGGGTGCAGGGAACTGGTCCGTACCCGGTTTCCCTCCCTGCTCACCGTGGTGAGGGCGGAAAAAAGGCTCAGGATGCCGACGATGGAAGGAATCCTCTCCTCCTTCTCGCGGGAGGTCGAAACTGCGGGTCTGGGGGATATAGGCGCCGAGAGCGACCGCTGCGGGCTGAAGGGTTCGCCGACGAGGGTTAAGAAGATCTTCTCGCCGTCTAACGGCGGACTTGTGAATTTCCTTGAGGGAAGCGTGGAGGAAAAGGCCATCAGGTTCGTCGAGCTGCTGAAGGAAAAGGGGTTTGTGCGATGAGCGGGAAAAACGACCTCTGGGTACTGGTCGAGCGGTTCGAGCGGACGATACGGCCGGTCGTATTCGAGCTGCTCACGAAGGGGAAAGAGCTCTGTTCGAAGCGAGATTCGAAGAAACCGGGAGATCTCGTCGCCGTGGCGTTCGAGGGAGTAACAGCCGAAGAGAATGCACGGCTCGGCTCCTACGGGGCCCGGCGGGTGCTGCAAATCGGCAGGGAGGGGGGTAATGCCGCGACCTATATGGAAGAGGCCCGTCTTCTCGTCTCGGCGGCACGCGAGTATCATCCGGCCATTCTTCTTGCGGGAGCGACCGCCTACGGAAGGAGCGTCATGCCTTTAGTGGCGGTGGAGCTTCGAACTGGGCTCACGGCGGACTGCACGGGGCTCGATATCGACCCTGAAAGCGGGGTGCTTCTGCAGACCCGTCCCGCGTTCGGCGGCAACGTGCTCGCGACCATCGAGTGTGCGGGAAAAAGGCCTCAGATGGCAACGGTCCGGCCGGGTGTTTTCAAGAAGCGGGCGGAGGGCAAACATGCGGTGGAAGCGCGGGAACGGTGCTATCGAATACCCTCACAGCCCCTGTTCCGGGTTCTCGAGAGGACTGTCGAAGATAGAGGGTTCGATATAACGGGCGCACGCGTGATCGTCGCAGGGGGGAGGGGGCTCGCGCGCAGTGAGGGGTTTTCCCTCCTCGAAAAGCTTGCAAAAAAGCTCGGCGGCGTCGTCGGTGCGTCGAGAGGGGCCGTGGACCTCGGCTGGATCGACGCGGCCCATCAGGTGGGGCAGACGGGCCACACCGTCACACCGGCGCTGTACGTGGCGTGCGGAATCTCGGGAGCGGTCCAGCATCTGGCGGGGATGAAGGATTCGGATACCATCGTTGCGATAAACGAGGACCCGCAGGCGCCGATCTTCGAAGCCGCCGAATACGGCATAGTCGGCGACCTCTACGAGGTGATACCGAGGATAATCGAGCGGATGGGATAGGAAAAAATACGTGCAAACCGGAATATTCAGGCAGGATGCACACGACGGGAACATGAGGATCGTCGAGGGGTGGCGACGAATAGCGGAGGATTACCCCGATTATCTCCGGGACGAGTCCGGCATGCGGGGGGAGGGCGTCGAGAAGCTCTTTTTTCCCGGGTCGACGAAAGAGCTCTTATGGGTGGTCCAAAAGGCGCTGCGCGAGGGCGTGCCGGTGACGGTATCGGGCGGCAGGACCGGCATATGCGGCGGAGCGGTACCGCAAGGCGGGTGGATCCTGAGCCTGGAGCGCATGAAACGCGTCGTGGGGCTGAAAAGAGGAGCGTCAGGCTACGAGCTGGAGGTCGAAAGCGGCCTCCGGCTCAGCGAGCTCGCTGCGATGCTGAGAAGCAGAACCCCGGAATTCGAGGGCGGCGCCGCTTCGTCGTTTTCAAGGGAGGCGGGGCGCTACTTCTACCCCCCCGATCCGACGGAGACGACCGCAACGATCGGGGGAACCGTTGCGACGAACGCATCCGGTGCGCGCACCTTCCGCTACGGACCGACGAGGGGGTACGTGACTGGTGTTACCGTTGTGCTGCCCACCGGGGAGCTTTTGGTGGTGAGGCGGGGCGAGGTATATGCTCGTGACGGTTCATTCACGATACCGAGGGAGGGCGGTCCGCCGCTTCTGATCCCATCGCCGCGGTACGGGATACCGGGCACGAAACACTCGGCCGGTCTGTATTCCGAGCCTCAGATGGACCTCATCGATCTCTTTATCGGAAGCGAGGGGATACTCGGCGTCATCGCCACGGTGACGGTCCGCCTGGTCCCCGAGCCGCACGCGTACTTCAGCGGCGTCGGATTCTTCCCTTCGGAGACCCGGGCGCTTCAGTTCGTCGTATCCGCGAGATCCGGGAGTAAAAGACCGCTGGCGCTCGAGTACTTCGACTCGGCGTCGCTTATGCTGCTCGAAACGACGCGGGGGCTTCAGGGATCGACATCGGAGATCCCAGAAATTCCGAACGGGGGGCGCGGCGTGTTCGCCGTGTATTTCGAGAGCGAGATAACGGGTGAGAAAAAAGCCCCCGATACCGTGCGGCGGTACGGGGCGCTCCTGCAGGAGGCGGGCTGCGATCCGAAAGCCGCATGGGGCGCGCTGAACGCGCGGGACCTCGGAAGACTGAAGTCGTTCAGGCATGCGCTTCCTGAGACGGTGAACGCCGAGATCGCCTCGTTGAAAAAGACCGATCCTAGCATTCACAAGGTAGGTACCGATATGGCGGTGCCTGATGACCGTCTCTTCGACATGATGGCCTTTTACCGGGAGGCTTTGGAAAAGGAGCGGATACGGCACGTGGTGTTCGGTCATATAGGAAACAACCACCTTCACGTGAACCTGATACCTTCGGACCGCACGCAGCTTTCACGTGCCAAGGAGCTGTATGAGATTTTCGCACGCCGGGCGGTGGAGTGGGGAGGGAGCGTATCAGCGGAGCACGGGATAGGAAAGCTCAAGCGGCAGTTCCTTCCCGTTCAGTTCAAAGGCGGCGAGATAGAAGAGATGAAAACGATCAAGAAGCTGCTCGATCCGGCCGGGGTGATGAACCCGGGCGATGTCCTGACATAACCGTGTTGTCCCGAAAAGACTTGATTGTAACTTTTTTATGTAATAGATTTTTTAAACGATTTTTCCAAAAAACCGGTATTCGTCATGAAGCTTTCCTACAACTGGCTCTCAGAACTGGTCGACCTTCACGATATAGACCCTTTTGATGCCGCCCTCCGCCTAACCATGTCGACTGCGGAGATCGAGGACGTGCAGGAAACGGGCGACGTCCTCGAAGGCGTCGTGATCGGCAGAATCGTCGACGTAGCCCCTCATCCCGACTCTGACCATCTCTATTTGACCAGGGTGGACGTGGGGGAGGCGGTCTTGGAAATAGTGAGCGGCGCGCCGAATACGAAGAAGGACGTCTTCGTTCCGGTTGCGCTCGTCGGCTCCACGCTCCCTTCCGGTTTGAAGGTGAAAAAGGTCAAGCTGCGCGGGGCCGTTTCATGCGGAGTGGTATGCTCCGAGAAGGAAGTGGGGGCGAGCGAGGACCACACGGGACTCTGGATCCTCGATAAGGACGGTGTAGAGAAGGAAAAACTCCTGCCCGGGGCCGCGTTTTCATCCCTCTTTCCGACAAAAGACCATATACTGGAAATAGACAACAAGAGCATCACGAACCGCCCCGACCTGTGGGGACACTACGGGTTTGCGAGAGAGCTCGCCGCCATCTTCAGACGGGACCTTGAGCCCCTCTACAGTGAGGAGATCTACGCACGCATGAAGGAGAGCCCGGGGCAAGAGCCGCTTTCGGTCGAGGTGCACGATCCGGATCTCTGCCCGAGATATACGGCGCTCATGCTCGGAGGAATAAAGGTCGGACGGTCTCCCTACTGGCTGAGAAGACGGCTTTACACCCTCGGGGTGCGTCCCATAAACAACATAGTGGACGTCACGAATCTCGTCATGCTCGAAACGGGCCAGCCGCTCCATGCCTTCGATGCGTCGAAGCTTACTAACAGCACGATAATCGTCAGGAGGGCACGTACCAGCGAGACCTGCGTGACACTCGACGGCATAAAACGGTCTTTAGATGCCGACAACCTCGTCATAGCCGATCCCGAGCGGGCTGTCGCGATCGCAGGCGTTATGGGAGGGCTGGATTCCGAGATAGACCTTACCACGAAGCGGATCGTCATCGAGTCCGCCAATTTCGACCCGGTAAGCGTCAGAAAGACCGCTTTCAGTATCGGCTTGCGGACCGAGGCGTCGAACAGGTTCGAAAAGAGCATCGACCCGGAGCTGACCCTAAGCGGGATCGGGGGGTGTGTCTTTTATCTCGATCGCCTGATGCCGTCTTCCTCGATCAGCTCGAAGCTTGCGGATGCGCGCGATAAAAAGAAAAAGACGGTCGTGCTCGGCCTCGATCCCGCGTGGGCTTCGAGGCTTTTAGGGACCGAGATCACGAAAGACACGGCGTCCGACATACTGGGGAGGCTCGAATTCGGAGTGGAAACGAAGCCGGACGGGACGCTTCAGGTCACGGTCCCGACTTTCAGGGCCACGAAGGACGTCGGAATATCCCACGACCTCGTGGAGGAGATCGGAAGGATATACGGATACAACAACATCAAGCCCGTGCTCCCCGCGATAGAGAGCACCCCGGCGGAGAGGGAGGAGGAGCTCTTTCTCATAAGAAGGACGAAGACCATCCTGTCCGGGGAGATGGGACTTTCGGAGGTATATTCCTACTCCTTCCAGGACGATGCGGTGCTTCGTCTCTTCTATGACAAGGAACGGTTCGTGACCCTGCAAAACCCGATAAGCTCGAACCTTTCAAGGATGCGAAGGAGCATCATACCGGGCCTTTTCTCTTTCGTCGAAAAGAATTTCACCCGGAATAAAGAGTTCTCCATTTTCGAGATCGGTTCCGTATATCTGCCCTCCCATGAAGAAACCGCCGTCAAGGCAGCCGTCACGGCCGCCCTCCCGGATGAGAAAAAATTAGTTTCGGCGCTCTTCGTGAGAGACTCAGGCGACAGGGCGGCGTTCTTTCATGCGAAGGGCGTCTTAGAGCGGCTGTTTTCGAGACTGCACACGGACGGAATCGAGTATCTCGGTCCGGAAGCCGCAGCCGGATTAGAGAACTCCGCGGAGTATACGGGATTCGCAGGGCGGGGCGGGTTCCATCCGGGCAGGACTGCGTTTCTCTGCGACCGCGGCGCCTGTATGGGGATGGTCGCGGAGCTCAATCCGAAGGTCCTCAAAGAAGCCGGTGTCGACTTTCACACACACAGAATAGCCGTGTTCGAATTCGATCTCGGGCGTTTCGGCGTATCAGAACGGGAGGCGCGCGAGCGGCGTACGTACACGCAGATACCGAAATTCCCGCAGGTGGCCTTGGGTCTCGCATGCGTGGTGGAGGAAACGGTACCGGTAGCGGAGGTGGAGGATTTCATCCGCAGCCGGAAGGTGGATCTCATGGAGGATGTCGAGCTCTTCGACATATACCGGGGAAAACCGGTACCAGAGGGAAAGAAGAGTATCGCGTTCAACGTGTACTACAGAGAGGAAGACCGGACCCTCACCGAAGAGGAGGCGAACAGGGTGCATGAAACGATAGCCGAGGCCATACGTGCGCACGGCTGGGAGCTTCGCTGATACCCGATTTCTCCTGCATTCATCGGTTTTCACGGCATACCGCTAAGAAAAAGCATTCCAGCAGTGAAGCAAGATACCGATACTAGACGCAGAGGTGTTTTTTTACCCGTGGTCCGGCTTTCCGACCGGCCGGCCGCGTGCGATTACTCGCTTTTTAGACAATCGCACGGCACAACATTCGTAAACGACGGGAGAAGATGATGGGTTTACTCAGCAAAGCACAACTGGTGCACGAGAAAGAACAAACGCAGAACAAAGAAGGGCTTCTTTCGGCCGCTTCGCGCTTCAGCGGATCGAAGCCGGGTCTGCTCGAGAGGGCGGAGGATATGATGCAATCAGGGGAATCGGAGGCGGAAGAAGCGGAATCTCACGGCCTTTTACAGAAGGCGAAGGTCCTCCGGCAGGGGGAGGGCCCGGCCGGCGGGAAGAAAGAAGTCGGCCTTCTCGAAAAGGCCGAAACCTTTCGTAAAGAAAAAATCCCTGAAGAAAGAGGACCTGCCGGTCTTGTAAGTCCTGAAGGACGAACCACTTCAGGCCTTTTAGAGAAGGTGAGCGTGGTCGAGGAACTCGAAACAGGAGAGGAATTTCCTCCTTCAGCGGTGCCCTCTCGGGCAGTGTCGAAAGAAGCAAAGAAGAAACGGAAAAGAGCCCCGAAGAAAAAGGTTTCGGTAAAGAAGAAGGGCAAAAAGCCCGCCGCGCCGACTCAAAAGAAGCCGGAGGCCGCTTTTCCGCATGTTAAAGAACCCGAGCACATCATTCTTGCGAAGATGGTGAGAGAAAGGGATATCAAGGGGTCTCGTTTTTTTCTTTCGGACGTTCTTTCGAAATCCGGCAGTGACGGTCTTTTCGACCTCATTCTGAAGGCGGGGTGCGAGCTTACGAAGAGTAAATCCGGGATGATCTTTGCGTTTCATGAGAAACGATACAGGCCGATCGCCGCTTTTTTCTTGGGGAAACCGATTCACGGATACGAGAGGCTTACGTACGGTCCGAGGTCGAAGCTTGTGAATCTGCTTGAGAGTTCCGGCATTGGACCGCTTCTTTCATCGCGTGCGGAGCGGTCACTCCCGAAACGCGACGCGGAGCGTCTGAAGGACCTCATGCCGTGGATGGCGATACCCGTAACGGCGGGTTCGGGGACCGGGGGGTTCTACCTCTTCGGTAACGGCCCCGCACGAGTAAAGGTCGACGAGGATGCTCTCTCTTTCTTTTCCTCCATCAGCGCGCCGTTTTTAGTCGCGTACTCTTTCAAGGAAGAGATCAAAGCGCTTGGGGAGACGCTCAAGAGGGAAAAAGAGGAATCCGCCAAACTCGCCGGGCTCTACGACTACTCTGGCCGCATGGGGAAAAGAGGCCTTTTGAAGGGCGCGCTGGACCGATGCGCGTCGTTGTTTCATATAGAAACCGCGGTTCTTGTAACGGGGTGGGAAACGAAAGGGGCGCTCGACGTCAGCGCCGGCATAGGGGTAACGGACGAGGAGCGTAAACGCATCAGGTTTTCAAGAAGCGACGGGGAGGTGTCCGGCATCGTGAGCAGGGGTGAGCCCGGAGTGCCGAAAGATGCGGAAAAGAGGCTCCGCGTGTTGAAAGATGAGCTAGAACGGGATTTCAAGTCCTATATCGTGGTGCCCGTCGTCTTCCACGGTACATGCCTTGCCGTCCTTCTCGTGCTCGATAAAAAGGGCGTGAAGAAGAAACTCTCGCAGGCGGTACGGTCCGAGCTTTTGCATATCGCTGGCTTTTTGGTGCCCTATCTCATTCACGAAAGCTTCAGCAGAATCGATTCATTCAGCCGGCTCGAATCGCAGGTGGAGCACGCCGTTGGGGAAGCCGAAAGAGAGGGCGGATCGCTTACCCTCCTGACCTGTACGGTACGGAACATAGATAAAACAATGAATCGGAAACGGTATGAGAAGTTCAGGCCGTTCTTCGAAAGTGTACGCCGATCCTGTGAAGAGATAGTCGCCGATGACGGATGGGTTGAGACCGCCTCCTTCAAACGAATACTGCTCTTCATCCGGGATCTCGACGCCGAACGGGTGGATGGAATCGCCGGCCGGGTCAAAGAGCGGTTCGCACAGATGGTGAAAAAAGAAAATTTTCCGAAGCTCACATTGGCGGTAGGAAAAAAAGAGAATGCGGACCTGCTCGGATTCCTGAAGGAGATCTACTGACCGTATCGAAACGTCAACCAGCGATAATTTCGGATAAAACGTCTTGCAGGAAATTCTTGGGACAAAAAGAGAGCGTTTTAAAAAAAACCTTCTTACACTTGCCGATAAAGACCCGTCGCTGCTCGCGCGTGTCGAACAATCCGTCGGTGAAGAACGTCTTATACGTGCGGAAAACGGGGAGCTAACCATAAAAGACGGCTCTTTGTACCTCGAATCGAGGGTGTCGCCGAAGAAGCAGGCTACACGCTTCGCGCGGCTTGTTGCGGGAAAAAGCGAAGTGTTTCTCTTTTTCGGCTGCGGGCTCGGCTATCATATCAACGAGCTTGTCGGACCTCAAAAGAGGGGCATCCTCGTGGAGGAGGACATCGAGGTGTTCAAAGCGGCCCTCTTCGTGTTGGAACCGGCGGTGACGGAAAGGCTTTTGCTTTTAATCGGTCTTCCCGCCAAGGAAGCGGTTTCGAAGATTCCATACCATGAGCTCGAGGACTGTTCGGTGGTGGCGCACCCGATATCAGGACGGGTTCGGCCGCGATATTATGAAGCGGTGGAAAACGGCGTGCGGCGGATGCTGCAGCGGGAACTCGCCTCCCGGGTCACGACCGTCTCATCGCAGCGCCTCTGGACGAGAAACGTTTTTCGTAATATCGGTTTGTGGAAGGAGGGGTACAGGCTCCTGCACAAAGGCTGTGCGAAAAAATTTTTTGGTCCGGTGCTGCTCGTCGCATCCGGTCCTTGGCTCGAAGAAGCGATGGAGAAGATTGCGGGCCTTTCGAAAAAGATCCCGGTATTTTCTCTGCTGCCGTCGCTTCCCTACCTTCTCTCGTGCGGTGTGAAGCCCGACATCGTGCTGTCGACCGATGCGGGTTTTTACAACCGGGACAGGGCCCGGGCGGCGCTCGATGCGGCCGGCAGGACGCGGCTTTCGCTTTTTACCACTTTTTCTGCAGACCCCGGCATGCTGCGCGTCTGGCGTGGGAATGTACTCTTCTTTTCACACGGTCTCGCAGCAGAGACGCTTTTCGGAGACATAACGGGCGATACGCTCTCAATACCGATGCAGGGAACGAGCGCGCTCGTCATGATACTTCTCGCTCGCGCGCTGGGATTCGACCGGATACTGCTCGCGGGGTATGATTTTGCCGTGAAGGGGATCAAGGATCACCATAGGGGCGGAGGTTTCGATACGCTGGATCTGGCCGGAAGCAGCCGCTTTTTCCGATGGGACACCGCGGTGGTCTCGCGCCTTGCCGGCGATGGGTTTTTCGGAATAGGCGCCGGCACAAACGGTGAAAAATTTTTAAAAGGTGGAGATGGAAATGCCGCCTCCGGCATAGTGTCTGGAGTCTACGGCGATAGCATCGACGAAAAAGAAACAAGAGG
>JAFGTF010000132.1 GCA_016934265.1 Spirochaetota bacterium | reverse complement strand
TCGACATATGTATAGAACTTGGTCGTCGATAAAACTGCGTCGACGCCCTTCTGCAGTATCCTCTTTGTTGTCTCATACCCGGCGCCGGGTGATGTGAAACATATGGCTGTGTCGGATTTCTCCAGAGAATCCGGTCTCCAATCAAACTCTTGGTACGCCGGATCTATTATCTCCGATACGATACAGTCATCCTCGATAAGCACCTGCCTTGTGATCTTTCCCATCCGACCATAACCAACAATGGCGTATCGTAGCTTCTTATACATATATTACCAATAGAATTAAAATTTTATATTGTTTATCCTTTTTCACACAGTAAAACACAAACCCTGGAAGGGAATCGAACCCCTAAGCGTCTGATGTCCTGCGCTCATCCGCTGATGCATCGCAATATCAGATACACGTCAGATGTTCTACAGTTGAGCTACTGAGGCTTAGCTTGTCATTTTTTTTATTAATAGGAGAAATTATAATTCGAGATTCGCCAACATAAGAAAAAAAACAGCTACAAGCCCTCGATTTGCACCTGAAATATTCACAACTGCTTTTCTAACGGAAACCGACAACCTTCTCCCAAATATATTACCCGGTACAGTACATTCTGTCAAGAATATAGAAAATGTGAAGTTTCTATGGCATTACTGAAAATATGGACGGGCATACCTCAACATGGAGTCCACACGTCTATTTCTATGATAAAATGATGCCGCACACAATCACAATACTTCTTAGATGTACCGCAATTCTACGGTCTTAATCGGCTATGTTGCGTAAGGTATCTGGCGTGGACAAAAAAAGGTCTGTTGGTAACCTTTTTGGCACTTCAAATTATATCACTTTTTATTTAATCTTGAGAATAAAATCTCATCCACTTTAAGGTCAGGAAATACTTTTTTTATTTTGGCAAGAGTCGTAAGGGATGGGTTTGCTTGCTTTGATCTTTCTAGGCGTTGATAACTGTAAATATTATTCATGCCAAGTAATTTTGCTATTTCACTCTGTGTAAGACCCCTCTGTTTCCTTAACATCCGCATCATGAGTGCAAACGCTATTTTCGGAAATACCGGAACTTCAACAATATTCCCCCCCTTTGCTTCTTTATCAGGCATTGGAAATGTAATATCTGAATTATCAGGTTCATCGAGATATAGATTAAGGGATTCTTCCATATTTTTATTAAGCTCTTCAAGAGAATCCCCCTGTGTAACACATCCCTCAAGTTCTATGCATTTTCCCCAATACCCATCGGCTTCTTTATGTATTTTAAAATGATAGTACATTTTATTTACCTCCAGTAAGTCTTTTTAAAAGATACTTTTCTATCCCTTTTTTCAGTTCGTTATGCTTTGGGATTGTTTCACGTTCTCCATTTTTCCCAATTAAAACGTGACTTCCTTTCTTACGGAGGATTTTCCAGCCCGCTGCCTGATATCGTTTGAGCATTTCTTTCCCGCTAATTGGCATGCTGGATTGTCCGTGTATTTATATTACCAACTATAATTGGTATTGTCAATAGTTTGGGAGTAATTTAACATGGAAATTAAATATCTCGAAAGAAAGTAATATTATCCATACGGGGTATTAGGATTTGTGAGAATAAGGCCCTTGTTATTCCCAGGGTGTGTTAGGGTTGGTGAAAAACTATCAAATGAAATATTCCTGCTTTGAATATTTTGAAAATATTTTTGTTGTACTTGATATATTGCTATAATAATCTGCTAAGTTATACTCTATCCATATAGTAAACTCCATTTTGGGTTTTTCTTCTCTTCGGGCTAACTTAAATGAATATACTTTGGAGACAAATCAGGCTTTGATAAACAAAGCCTGATTCTTTTACTGGGAAGATGCTCTGCCCAGTAGCGCTAATCTAATAACGATGAGAGATATTTTTGGTCTCTCTGTTAGAAATTATTTTTTTATTCTATACGGCACAACTATTGTTCAAAATCCTTTAATGGTACTGATTTGAATAAAACACCATTTCAATAAAGAGCTGATACTATTCTTTTTTCGATCGTTACGGACGTGCATATCGTGGATTAATTTAAAGAGAAGGCACTAGTATAGGTACTTCCAACTGAAAGGGAAACACCTGTAGAAAAGATCACCACACTAATCTTTTCATCCAGCTATCCGGCCTACTAAGCATCGTTTCCGGCAATTCCGAAAAACCCGGTTACTTGATGTACTTCCCTGTAAACCGTTCTATATGGGAGGCCGTTTAGTGTGCCAATCGGTAGCCTGCTCATAGGCGTGAGCTACCCTCAGGACAGTCGCTTCATCAAACAATCTACCGGCAAGTTGCATTCCTATTGGAAGACCGGACGACGTAAATCCACAGGGTACCGAAATGGCAGGAAGTCCGCAAATATTAAAAGGCCTCGTCAGTCGCGACAACAGTGAAGGATTGTGCTCTTTCCCGGAGCCGGCCCGAACCGTCATTTCACCGAACTTGGGGGCGCCTATGGGCTCTGTCGGCGCCAGCAAGACATCGAACTTTTGCATTGCTTCCGCCATCTTCCGGTTGAAGAATCTTCTCGCACGCTGGGCCTTGATGTATTCTGTCCCGGGGATCAACGCCCCTATCTCGAGTTTCGCACGGACGTCTGTGCTCAGGTCATTCGCGCTCTCCCGGAGTTGATCCAAATGGATCTCAGCAGCCTCGGTGAGCTGTATATTGCTGGATATTGAAAGGGAGTGTTCAAGAACAGGAATAGAGACTTCATCAACAGAGGCACCGAGCTCTTCTAAAACGCGGGCGGCCCGGTACACCGCTTCCTTCACCTCAGGGTCTATTATCTCGAAGAAAAAATCCTGTGGTATTCCGATCAGAAGCCCTTTAACGTCCTGTCCCAGCACGGCAGTGTAATCCCCGACGGGTCTGTTTGCAGATGACGTATCGCGGGAATCGTATCCTGCGATGATGTTTAATATCAGGGCTGCATCCTGCACTATTCGGGTCATCGGGCCGACGGTGTCGAGGCTCCAGCTCAGCGGATATACCCCATATCTGCTGACTCTCCCAAAGCTGGGTTTGAGCCCTACGATGCCACATAATGAAGAGGGTATGCGGACGGAACCGCCGGTATCGGTGCCGAGGGCACCCATGCACTGTCCCGAAGCAACCGCTGAGCCTGAACCGCTGCTAGACCCGCCAGTCACACGTTCGATGTCCCATGGATTACAAGCTGGACCGTAATGAGGATTCTCGCCGGTGGATCCGTAGGCGAACTCATGCATCTGAAGCTTGCCCATGATTATAGCTCCCGCCTCTTTCATTTTCTCTGTCACTGTTGCATCGTATGCAGGAACGAAATCCTGCAAAATTTTAGATCCTGCAGTGGTTCGAACGCCTTTTGTAAAAAAAAGGTCTTTCAATCCAATCGGTATACCGTGCAGCGGTCCACGGTAGATCCCCGACATAATATCCTGCTCCGCCTTATATGCCGCTTCCATTGATTCCTCGCTCAGCAGGGTGATGAAGGAGTTGAGAGTATCATCGGTCTGGGCTATGCGCTTCAGATGTGCCGTAACCACGTCAACCGGCGATAGTTGCTTGTCGGCTATCAGCTTAGAGGCTTCGGTAATCGAAAGAAAATAGATTTCATCCGATTCCATCTCCTACCCGCTTTCCGGCCTGAATATAAAGGCAGGCTCCACATCATTAAGGTTTAATCCGTCAAGCTCGGCCGTATCTTTTACCATTTGTTGCACTCGGGGCAGCAATTCTTCCAGCCTCTGCGCGCTAAACTCTAATCCTAAAAGAGTGGCCATCGCTTTAAGTGTCTCCTTCGATACCTCTGGTGTTTCCACAATGTCATCTCCTTTGGCTAATTGATAGGAAAAATCATATCTTAAGCCCGCTGGAAATACCCCCGCAGCCACGATTTTTAGGAAGAACAGCAAATAAATGCTGTTAATCATCTACACCATACCATGGTTTAAAACTATTTCAAGAAAGATTGTGATATTTTCTTATTTTTACGGTAAACAGTGGATGTTAGTATTGGGGGCAAGTCTTTGTGTGACCAATAGTAGTATGGCCGTATGTAGATAGTACCGCGGTTTTTGGCGTCATCCGATGTTCCCGGGCAGACACTTTTAATTATCCTGTAATTGCCAGGCGGGCGCTCCCTTACCCCCATATTGCAGGGTGGCACCTTGTTCGAATAAGCAAATTATCCATGATTCCAGTACGATGGAAAACTCTTTGGAAAGGAGCTCCTGAAAGCCGACACTGCCGTCCATTAAAACTGCATTTTTTTGTGGCCCCCAGCTGAAATTACCGTCGAATCCTCCTGCCACTGGTACACAAGTACCAATTTTGGTATAGAGCCCTATGCATCGATCGGTACCGAACCGATGTTCATAAGCTGCTTTGGACTTGAGGAAAAAAGTCCACCTGGTATTTTTACCTATAAAAGGGAGGGGAATATTAAGCATATGAAAGATGCTCGGGTTGAGATACAGGTTAAAAAAATAGCTGTCGTTTTCGGTCTCGAGTATATTGTCACCACAATTCTAATAACAATAAGAAAACATTTATTCTTTTTTAAATTGGAAATAGCGAAATACAAGAACAGCCTTTTTTCGAGCGGTTATCCTTACTTTATAATATTCACAATAATGCAGTGAAACCACGCATCGGCCGGTACATAACCGGTAATCTGTGCATCTCCGGAGAATTGCATCATGTTGCATTGGAATGCACCCATAAGATAACTATCGCCTACGGGAAAGCCGCTTATCTCGTACGAGGTTTGGGTAATTGGGAGTACATACCATTTATTAAAATATGGGTCATCGTGCATAATCTGTACGATAGTATGGGTAGCGGGGAAATCTCCGGCAGTTACCTCCCACGTAAGGAAAAACGGCTGTTCATTGTCATTCTCCTCCGGATAGATTGTCGTAGTCGAGCTGTCCGGGATTTGCGTGCTTGCGCCGGTGTAATGTGTATCCCCACTCGTGATGGAGGCGGATACTTTTTCCCCTGCTGTATAAGGGAATTCCTGTAATTCGATATAGACTCCTATACCGTCACCGAAACCGCCGGCTACATATGTTAAGGGAATGGAATGATCTTGATCTTCGTTGGTGATGACGATCGCCGCGTCCGTGATATCAGTGCCCCCGGAAATAGGATTCTGAAAATCGTCGTGATTGATACTCCCGCCGCTCGAAAGCCACGCCAACACGTGTCCTGAAAAAAGAACCAGGCCGGTAATCTCGGTATCCTCCCCTCCGGCCGCACAGCTTATTATTACAGCGGCTGTAACAATAACTGCTATTACTATCGATGTAAAAGCGAGCAGAAGGCTTCCTTTTTTCATCTGCGACCTCCTATAGTATCAGTATCTTAGACAGCTATTTATCCTTTCCATAGTCACTTCGTATGCTAGCGATAATGTTGGACCGAGATTGAGTTGCCATAACCTCACTTATTCACTAATAGACATTTGCCCGGCGTAATTTTCTTTGTAAAGAAAAGATCATAGAAAGATTCGTGTTCAATACGAAAAGCTATTGCTGTCTCAACGTTTTTTGCCGGTAACAGCCGACTCCGAGGCGACGGACGGCTATAATCGACATAGTTATCTCGTTCTTCAGGCCTTTTTCCTGAATTGCGGCACGCAGCAGGATGATATAGATGTGTAGTAGTGCCTTTGCACGATCCGGGCACTTTTCCGCTTTCAAGAGACCATACCTTGAATCGATTCAGTATTTAATAAAAAAGATAATATCGTATAATAACAAAAAATATACTAAAATCATTGTAATTATAATTATTAAATATTACTTATCTAATTTATTTATTAAAACGATAATTATCGATATCATTGTAAAATATTATTATTTTTCTAGTGCGGTCAAAGATATGTGAAGTCAGGCGACTCTCTAGGGGCTCGGATTGCATGTAGCTACTCTAAGTCTATCTTTCCTTGAGATCTGAGATTCGATATGTCACAAGTCGTATATACGGTTCTTCACTTTGGAAAATACCTGCCACACGAGAGCGACCTCGGATCTCCTTAGTTTTTTGAATGTTCGTCGAGGCAATCTTCCTCGAATCGAGGTCATCACCGCAGTGGAGCAGTAAAGAATCCTCGATCCTCCGTACCAATATATCGATTGCTACCGGGTACTGTCAGTCGGGATCCTCGATGAAGAAATCCGCAGACTTCAACAATGACTGAACATGAAATGGAAGTTGAGAAAGGAATGCCGAAATGTCTAGACGGTAAAACGATGGACATATGTTGCCCGAGTACCGTCTCGGATATGGCAGTGTGAATGCCCTATTTTAGAAAATCACTTGACATATTGAAGGTTTCGTTTACCCTATAAAGGTATACCGATTTTTACAATAGTATTTTAATAAAAATTTATAATACTATTTCTGCTATTGGTATACAATACACGATGCTTTCTACACCTGCGTCACCGATATTGCTCAAAGAATACCAGAAGAAGTAACACATATAGTTTGACATCAATTTCATAGGATACGCAAATGCAAGAGAAAGATATCATGGCACTAACTGAAAAAGCGCGTGAGATCCGGATAGCTACAATAGACGCCATAGGAAGGTCCGGGGGAGGGCATATCGGCGGCTCCATGTCCATAGTGGAGGTCTTAGTCATACTCTATTATAGATACCTCCGAATAGACCCGAAAGATCCCCGAAGACGTGACCGTGACCGCATGGTGCTGTCCAAAGGGCACGCGGGACCGACACTGTATGCGATTCTATCGGACGTGGGGTTTTTCCCGAAGGATTGGCTGCACACGTTGAATGAAGGCGGGACGAGACTTCCGAGCCACTGCGATATGAACAAGACCCCCGGCATCGACATGAGCACCGGATCCCTCGGGCAGGGGTTGTCCGCCGCGGTTGGAATGGCCTTGGGGCTGCGCACGGACGGAATCGACAGTGTCGTCTACTCGATAATCGGGGACGGCGAGTGCCATGAGGGACAGATATGGGAAGCAGCCATGGCGGCCGCTCATTTCAAGCTTCATAATCTGGTGGCGTTTGTCGACTACAACAAGATGGCTTTGGACGGGTATATCGACGAGGTCATGAATGTAGAGGATCTCACTTCTAAATGGGTGGCCTTCGGCTGGTATACCCAACGTGTCGACGGACACGACTTCAATCAGCTGGAAGGGGCCATCGACAAGGCGTTGAAGGAACCTCTCAGGCCCTCCATGATAGTCATGGATACGGTCAAGGGGAAAGGGTGCTTTTTTGCGGAGGGCAAGATCACAAGCCATAAGATGCCCTTTTCGTATCGCGATGCCGAAGAAGCGATCGCGCAGCTGTCCCGAAAAGGGGGAAAATAATGGAGCGGAAAACGGTCAAACAGGAACTACACCAGGAAATGCGGAAAGTATATGGGAGCACGCTCGTAGAGCTTGCGAAAAAGGATGCAAATATCGTCGTCCTTGACGCCGACCTCATGGTGGCAAACGGGACGGGGGTCTTTTACGAGGAATTTCCGAACAGGGCGTTCGAGATCGGTGCCGCGGAGGCAAACATGATGGGAATAGCTGCGGGGCTTTCCACCCTTGGAAAAATCCCCTTTGCCAGCACCTTTGCCTGTTTTGCGAGCCGGAGGGTGTTCGATCAATTTTTTCTCTCCTGTAACTACGCGAGGCTGAATGTCAAGCTGACGGGAACGGATCCAGGTATCACCGCGGCGAGCAACGGCGGGACCCATATGGCTTTCGAAGACCTCGCGCTCATGAGGGTCATACCGGACATTACCATCGTCGAACCGTCGGACAATGTCTCTCTTGCCGCGCTCCTGCCGCAGATTGCCTACCGAGAAGGGTGTGCCTATATCAGGATTGACAGGAGGTCTACCCAGGTTCTCTATGCGGGAGACGAGAGCGTTACGCTGGGAAAGATACACGTCGTAAAAGAAGGGGACGATCTGACGATTATCGCCTGCGGAATAGTGCTCGTTCCTGAGGCGATACGGGCGGCGGAACTACTGCAGCGAGAAGGTATATCCGCGGCCGTGTTGGATATGCATACGATCAAGCCGGTCGATATCGAGACGATATTACAATATGCCGCGAAAACGGGAATGATAGTCACATGCGAAAATCACCAGATCATCGGGGGCTTGGGGTCTGCGGTTGCCGAAGTCTTGAGCGAAAAGCTCCCGACTCCGCTGAAGCGTATCGGGGTGGACGGTGAGTTCGGCCAGGTGGGCAGTGTGGAATATCTAAAGAACGCCTACGGGATGAACGCCGAGTCGATCTGCGCCGCCTGTAAAGAGGCGTTGAAACGGATAAGATAGGAAGAAAGAACAACCGGCGATACCATACTGCCTGTCAAGATGAGAGGAACCAGAAAAGCCTTTCGTTCGAATGCCCGCGTGCATAAAATAAACCGACTTCGAATGCATAAAGTAGTGCTGAATAAACCGGTTGTTTTATGCGTTTTAGATAATGATCCGATTTCCGAGATGCTTTTATCACCATACCGCAGGGGGGTCAGCCTTGCAGGCACCTCATTCGCTTTATGACCGGATGATCTTGCAATCCATAGAAATTGATTAGATGATCCTGACAGATTTTGATAGCGCCTTCAGAATCCCGTTCCCGAAGCTTCTCTATCAACGGCAGATGTAATTTCACTCCCTCTTTCAGCTGGGATATTTCCCACATCCTGTTTTGCAGAAGCTGCACTTTTAAATGAAGGTCTTCCATCATTCGCAGCAGAAAAGGATTATCGCTGATTTCCACCATGGTTTTATGAAAAAGTGTATCATACTTGATAGTGTCACGTTTATTCTGCGCGAGGGCACACTCGAGGCACTGTCGTGCGATTTTCTCAAGCTCATCACAATCGGCATTGCTTCCGTTTTGAATTACAAGCTGGGCCGCCAAGGTGTCCAGGCTGATTCTTACCAATCCTATATTTACGATATCTTTCTTGCTGATTGTTATTACCTCTGCATACCTTCTCGGGTACAGCCTGACAAGGCCCTCTTTATCCAACTTCCTGATGGCTTCCCTGATCGGCGTTCTGCTCACCCCGAATTTCTTCGCGATAACCGCCTCGGGTATCTTATCTCCACCTTTGATCTCCAGGGAAATGATCATTTCCTTAATGTGCTCGTAAACCGTGTCGCTGAGGCTTCTATGTTCGGTCTGCATCTTTTTTTCACCATTCATACGATTTAACCGGTCCCTCTCTATCGAGCGTTAATCTATGCCGTACGAATACTCCGAGATAAACTACAATCCCGGTGTTCTAAAGGCCATACTTATCGCAATTCTCCTCTATTTGTGATACTATCCAGCATAACCGCCAAGAATATGACAAATCCCCGTATAATTGTATAGAAGTATGGATTTGCGCTGATCAGAACCAGAGCGTTTTCAATTATAGTGAATATGAGGATGCCGATTACCGCTCCAGGTAATATCTTTCCTTTTCCGCCGAAGAGGCTCACCCCTCCGAGAACCGTTGCGCTTATTATCGTGAACTCCTGACCGGTTCCGAAGTTCGAAGTGACCGCACCGACGAGCGATACCTGTATGAATCCGCTCAAACCCGCGAGGGTACCGCATATCATATATACCAGGAGTGTCAGCCTGTTTACATTAATACCGATTTTCTGGGCGGCCATCGGATTATTCCCGATGGCGTATAGATGCCAGCCTATTGGTGTTTTTCTAAGTATTATTTGTCCTAAAGCCGCTATGATAATAAATACAAATACAATAATAGGGATGCCGAGTAACTTCCATTGAGTTACGACTTCCATGAATCTTGGATCGTCGATAACCACGAATCCCTCGGATGAGTAGAGCAGCGCCGCACCCCTCACCAGCATCATTGTGGCAAGCGTATTCAAGAAAGGTACTATTTTCCATTTTGATATTAACAGTCCGTTTATAAAACCAACTATCATTCCCGTCACTATCGCTGCAAAGATCGAGATGAGCACCCCGAATCCTGCATTCCCACAGATGATCGCCGTAACGCCGCTGGCAAAGACTATAGAGCCGACTGACAGATCGATTCCTGCGGTAAGGATGACAAATGTCATTCCAACGACCGTTATCCCGTACGGGGCGGTCAAGAGTAGGATATAGATTATATTATCGAAGGTTAAAAAATCTTTAGATAAGATCGTAAAAATAATTATGAGGAATATGAAGAGGAAATATAACCCGTATTTATAGAAAAAATTAATATTAATAATATTAGATAGATTAGATTCGCTTGCCTTCATATTCTTACCATTCGATCGCCATTTCCAATATCTTCTCTTGGCTGTATTCGTTTTGTTTCAGCTCGCCTGTAATTTTGCCCTTTTTCATTATAAGAATGCGGTCGCAGACACCCATAAGTTCTTCCATTTCAGACGAGACAAACAGTATCGATGAACCTTCGGATGCAAGTTGATTGATATAATTGTATATCTCGTATTTGGCACCTACGTCCACACCGCGGGTAGGCTCGTCGAGAAACAGTATTTTTGATTCGGTGAGGAGCCACTTTGCTATGACGACTTTTTGCTGGTTACCTCCGCTCAGCTGCCCTGCCTTTTGCCTGTTTTGATCATATGTTTTTATCGTAAGCTTCTTGATCATTCCCGAGCTTTTGCTATCTTCTTTCGTTTTATCGATCAGCCTGTTTCTTCCTTGAAGTTTTTTCAATATCGACAGCACGATATTCGCTTTTATTGTCTTGTCAATCAAGAGTCCTTCGTTTCTGCGGTCCTCCGTAATATATGCGACTCCCAATTTTTTCATGGTAATTGGTGAAATCTTTTTTACATCGTTGCCGTTCACGGTTATGGTGCCAGATTCAAATTTATCTACTCCAAAAAGCGCACGGACCAGCTCGCTTCTACCCGCTCCCATCAAGCCGAACAGTCCGACAATTTCCCCCCGCCGTAAATCGAGAGCGATATCGTGCAATACGTCTTTTCGAAATATATTCTTGGCTGAAAAAACATTCTCTCCTAATGTCTTTGTAACTCGAGGATACATATCGTTTATCTCGGTGTTGACCATCATTCGAATTACTTGGTGTTTTGATAAATTTTCTTTTTTATCGGTTCCTACGGTCCTGCCGTCCCGAAGAACCACGATGTCTTCACAGAGCTCGAAAATGTCGTCCAGTATATGTGAGATGTAGATGATTGAGACACCTTTCTTTGACAAACGTCGTATAATATTGAATAATGTGACCTTTTCTTTATTGGATAGAGAGGTAGTCGGTTCGTCAAAAATTATTATCCGCGCGTTTTTCGATGTTTCCTTGGCGATTTCGACCAGCTGTCTATGCCCCATATCCAAGTCGGAGATAAGCGAGGTGATACTGATATCTTCTCCGAACTCTTCCAGTGCCTTTTTCGTACTGTTTCTGATACTTTGTTCGTCTATCAATCTTATGGGTTTTTTAACGGGAAGGTTCTCTATCATGAAATTTTGCACAACAGTCAGGTTGGAAAATAAGTTCAATTCCTGATGGATAAACGCGATTCCCGCTTTCTGCGCATCCCGGGGGCTTTCGGGGTTGAACTCTTTATTGTTCAGAAAAATTTTTCCACTGTCGCGTTTATATACTCCGCCGAGCACATTCATTAAGGTCGATTTTCCTGCGCCGTTTTCGCCGCATAATCCCAGAATGGATCCTTTTCTCAATTTCAAGTTGATGTCGATTAAGACTTTGATAGACGAAAAACTTTTGTTTATATTTTCAAGTCTTAGAATATAATCCTCATTACTGGACATGCCGTTTCCCATATTAGTAATCCCGTAATGTTTTATAGGCGTCCAACCATGCTCCGAATAAGACGAATGCGCCTTTGATTATCATTATCGTATACCATTGCAAGCCAAGCATTCCTAAACTGTTGCTCAGGACTGCGATGAAAAGAGCGCCGAGAATTGTTCCCGAAACGGTACCTTTTCCTCCGAAGATACTCGTTCCCCCGAGAATAATTGCCGCCACGAAATCCATCAGCCGCTCGGAGTTTAGTAATGGTCTTCCCGCGCCCAGTCTCGAGGTTGTGATCATGCCGCCGATTGCCGCGAGAAGACCGCATATTAAGAAAAGTGTAAATATCGTTCTCTTGACGGGGATTCCTGAGATAAAAGAGGTTGCATGATTTGTTCCGACCGCGTAAATGCTTCTTCCGAAAACGGTCCTCGATAGTATGATGCTCATAATAATACAAACAAAGATCGTTATAACTACCGGAAACGGGATCACGGTAAAGAGTTTTCCGTTGCCGATAAACAGAAATGCTTTCGGTAGATTGGCAATAGATTTTGATTGAGCTAAAAATAACGCGAAACCGCTGAAAATGAGATAATTGGCCATTGTCGCCATAAACGAAGGCATTTTTAAAAATACGACGGCTAATCCGTTAATGCCGCCGATAACGAGCCCTATCAGCAGCATGACCGCAATTGCTGCGTAGGCGCCGAAGGCACTATTCGCCAGTAGCCCTGTTTTTGTATTCATGATCAAAGCGCCTATAATACTTCCCAGTCCCATAGTCGCTATTATGGAAAAGTCTATGCCTCCATTTAAGAGGACAAACATCAAACCGCAGCTTATGATTATCAAGTCCGTGGATTGAATCAGGATATTGGTAAGGTTTCTTTGTGTAAAAAAATACGGTATGGTGACGGAGGTTATTATAAAATATACCACTAATATCACCAGTATCGGATTTCTGTATACGACATTAGTAAAAGACTTGAGCTTTTCTTTCATCGCTTTAATTGATCGAAAATAGGGTTGGAAGCATAGATATAATATCTATGCTTCCATTTGGCATACAATCCATTATTTAGGGGACCACACATAACCATATACTGATTTGGATTTCTCGCTAAAATTTTCGGGGGTCAACACATAACTGGTCATTAGATAATACTCATCGGAGAATTTCTTTCCATCCAGCAGCTCGACTGTTTTACGCACACTCAAGTCACCTGTTTCCAAGTTGGGAAATACCAGTATATAGTCTACATACCCCTCTTTCATAGCGTCAAGTGTTTGTTTTTCACCGCCGGGGCATATTATTTGCACGTGACCTTTTTCTCCAATTTTCTTCCATCTGTTGACCTGTCTCAGAGAAGATTCGATTGCGGGAAAATAGAAATCCGAATGGAAATAGATGCAGTTTGCCTCCGGGTGGGCTTTCAAGGCATTTGTCGTTCCTGACAGGGCTTTATCGGGAACCCAGTCGCCGGGAACCTGTGTAACGACTTCGATATATTCAGGATTCTTTTTTACTACACTGGCAAACCCGTCCCGACAATAGAGCGTATGGCTGTCGGTCAGTGCCCCGAGCACCTCTATGACTTTTACCTTGGTATTAGTTGCTTTTGCATTGTCAACCAGCTTTTGCGCGCCTATTCCTGCAAGCTCTTGCATATTCCATCCGACGCCGTAATCGACTTTTGCATCATCCGTGCTCAAGGTTACTCTTGTGTTGAAAATAAACGGAATGCCCGCTTCGTTGCATTTCTTCGCGGATTCCAGTATCGCAAATACGTCCACCGGAGCGCAGATGATCGCATCCACCTCCTGCGCGATAAAGTTTTCGATTTGTTGTATCTGCTCATTCATGTTGTTCTGAGCGCTCTGAACGATCAGTTCGACCCCGAGATCTTTCGCAGCATTGCGAGCGCCCGTTACCGTTGCTTCCCAAAACGCTTCTCCCAGGGTACATACCGCCATTCCGATTCTGTATTTCGGCCCACCGGCCTCGGTACTCGATTCTTTTTGACCTTTTGCAAAGGTCATTACCGGTAACGCCACAACAAACAGGAAGGCAAGCACAAATATACAGATTTTTGCTTTCTTCATACCGTTCCTCCGTTCATGGTTTATTGTATACCAAAAACATAAATAGTATTAATAGTTATATTAAAAATACTATTATAGAAATTGGTATACTTCAGCAGAATATACCATAGACGGTTTTTGTCAAGGGTTATTTTTCTAACATTTGATCTTAAGGCCGGTTCGGACGTATAATTGATTCTACAACTTCACTTTTCCAAAATCCAACGTTCTCCAGAATGTTTAAACAAACCTTCTTCAGATTCCTTGATTGAGAAATTCAAGCATATTTCAGAGTTCGATGCGGAGTACATAAGAACCGGGAAAATATATTCGGAGTGGGTATAAACCGCTTACAGCTTCAATTCGAGGCGATAAGCAGGAGTACCGCTCGCCGCTATTACCTTTTATCGATCGTGAAGGTTACAACCGCGTAGTCGCAGTCGGGATTTCCGAGCCCAAAGAGGGGGTCACGGTCTATCGCGAAGTAGGAACCCAGTAGAGGCCGATCGGGAAAAAGGGCTCGCCGTGTACGATCAATCTGTTGTATGTATCGAGGTATACCGACGGTATGCCGTTTTCTATAAAGCCGTTTGTGCCCTGATCGGAGAGGCACCCGGGCAGAAGAAGGGCGAGGCCCCATAAGATAACCGGTATAATTTTTATTCGCATGATTTACCTTAAATATACAATTATATGCATTTTTGAAAATTCATCTAATGATGATATTGGATAATAGAATGCAGTAACTTTAACGCTGTTTGACGCCTACTCAAGCACCCGAACACGCCGCGGGATGCGGCTTTTCAGGCGCGCACGGCCGTACGATAGAGAGAATTTCAGTTGTTTTTCATTTGTCCCTTCGGTATCTTTCTTTGTAATTTTCATCAATGGTAGTGCGTGATTCCTGAAAAATGGTACGGCCATCATCATAACTGTAAGTTGATACCATCGTTTCCGTCGGCTACATGGCAAGAAAAAACCGCATCGATCTGATCCTCATCGGGTTTTTCATACAGCTCACAACAATGGCATTCGGAAGGTTCGCCTATACTCTCATTCTTCCCGATATGATGAAGTCACTCGGTTTTTCCGTTACACGGATGGGTATTCTCGGTATGGGCATCGTTACGGGATATCTCGTCAATTCCCTCTTTAGCGGCACCCTTTCCAACGGATTCGGTGAAGATACAGTGGTAAAGGTATCTATGATCTCGCTTTCATTCGCCCTTTTTTGTCTTGGATATTTTTCAAACTTTATCGTGCTTCTTGCCGCAAGTATTCTGCTCGGCGCAGGAGCGTCCGGGAGTTATATACCGCTGGCCGCGTTGATCAATACGACATTTCATGAAAGGGGCAAGGCATTCGGTATCGTAACGGGCGGTGCAGGGGCCGGTATCATGGTATGCGGGTACCTCATCCCATTCATTCTCTCCCGGCCGAATGGAAACGGGTATCAAGCGGCGTGGTACGCGCTTGCCGTTATCAATGCAATCGTATTTTTACCCTCGCTCTTCTTCCTTAAAAAAGAAACACCGCCGGACCCGACCTTTTCCAATCCAATACCGGAAAAGAGTATCATCCGGATATTCAGGGAAACAAAACCTCTTCGGCTCATTTCGATAATATACTTTCTTCTCGGTTTCTCCTACATTATCTACGCAACGTATTTCGGCGCGTATGCCATGGAAGAGATCGGGTTTTCCCCGAAATCAACGGGAATCATGTGGTCGCTTTTCGGTATCAACCTTATCTACTCCGGTATATTCTGGGGTTCGCTCGCCGACCGGTTTAACAAAATTACCGTCTCGATTATAGTAAACCTTCTTTTGGCGTTGTCACTGTTCATAATAATACCTTTTCGATTGGAATTTTTATTCTATATCTCCACCTTTCTTTTCGGGTTTTCTTTCATGGGGTTTCTCACCGTTATCTATCTTATTATCGGTGAGATCGTTCAGAACAACGGCATGGGGAAAGCCTTCGGCGCGTCCACCCTGTTGCATGGCGCCGGGCAGGTCATCAGTACCTTTATCGCGGGGTTTCTCAAGGACATAACAGGCACGTATAAAATCCCGCTGTTGATATCTCTGGGAGGGTTGCTTCTCTGTGTGATCGTTTTTTTTCGATTGAAAAACCAATATACATTTCACGGGAACGATAGGTCTGCCGTTTAATTAAACTGAGATCGTCACTTTCTTCCCGCAGCATTCACGGTAGGATTTCACCGGCTGTATCGTCTGAATGCGAAGTGGGATCTTGTCCTATGGCGTATGTGCGGGATATGAACGTGGGTTCGTCGTGAGTCTCGTTCAAACGTGTGGTCTCGGTGGAACAATGAAACATAAAGCGCGCTTCAACTCTTAAATAGCAATTATATCGGTTATTAAGTTGAATAGTTATTGACATATATGTCCTGCGCTGGGTAAGATAGCTGTATAATCATTGTGGTTTTTCAGCTGTTACTCGCGGGCACGACACAGGCGGCAGGCCGGTTCTTATTGTATAATATCTATATGAATATCATTATTGAATGGAATAAAAGGGGAAGGATAATATGAAAAAGAAAAATCTTTTCAACGGATTTCGAGCCTCGGCAATACAGCGCAAAGCGGCGATAGTGCTCACTGCTCTTTTAATCGTCGCGCTCGCGGTTTTGTTGACAACCTGCGCGGGTGGAGCCGGGAGCGGCGGGGGCGTCTTCACGCTTGTGACGGGCAGCGGGACGGTGACGGTGAATCTCGTCGGTGCCAATGGCGCTCAAGGCGGGGCAACCTTCTATTTTGGGACCTCCTCGGTCGGTGAACCGATCGGAGGTGAAACGACCATTAGTAGTGATAACATGAGTTTACCCTTAAAAAGCGGGGACGACGATATTGTATTCACCGGAGGAACGGAGCTCATCGTCGGCGGGTTCATCGATGCCGACTATAGCGGTCCAGGCTTCTACATGCCGGAAGACGGCGATCTCATGGCGTCCAAGACGGTGACGGTCAGCGGAAACACTACTGTTACCTTGAACTATCCCGACGACTTCAGCGAACCTGTAACCGGCAGCGGGACCGTGACCGTGAATCTGGTCGGTGCCGGCGATTTTGAAGGAACAAATTTCTATTTCGGGACTATATCGACGGGCACTCCGTTCGGGGGTCAGCAAGTTATAGCTTCTCCCGATGATAGCTGGCCCATACAAAGTGAGGGTTCTGTGATATTCACCGGAGGTTTGGAGCTCATTGTCGGCGGATTCATCGATGTGAACGGAAACGGCGATGACTTTCACATGGCGGACGACGGTGACCTCATGGCGTCCAAGACGGTGACGGTCTCCGGCGACACGGTCGTGACGCTCACCTACTAGTAGGGGAGGCCCCGGTCTTAGCGCACGGGTACCTGGTGTCTTATTAAAACAGCCGGTGGTCGGTAGGCCTCTGTGATATGCCGTATTCAAGAGGCCCTGAATCTTATTAATATGCGGCCTGAGATGGAGGTGTGACCCGCACTATGCAGTATGAAATCGGGCACTGAGCGTATCGCGGCCCCCGTCTATCTCAAGGAAAGTCAAAGGGGTCAAATCTGCTCTTGACTCTTAGTGGTCTGTTCCGAAAGGTTGTAGTGGCCTTTTTCCATCCCCAAAGAGGGTCAATGTATCGTCGATGGATCCGTATTGAATGACATGAAAGATTTCGCCTATGAAGGAATGAAAACATGTATAGGGGGGCCATGTCTAGTCGCTTACTATCATCACGGCACTGTAGATTTCCCCGGCTCTTTGGATAGCGGGTGAAGCATTACGGGATGAGGCGTCATTGTTGAAATATGTGGTGCGGATCTCCGTTCTTAGGAAACGCAATACTGCGCTTAAGTGCTGGGGGCGTATTTTATTAGTACGGTCTTATGACGGGATAATAAGGGTCAAGAGCAGATTTGACCCCTTCTACACCGGTCACGCAATAAAACACTCTATCTCATATTTCTTAAAGAGGCTCGCATACTCTTGTGGAACCTTTTCGTCCGTCACCACTTTTCGGATGCTGTTGAAAGGAAAGGCCTGCACGAGCACGTTTCTGCCGAACTTCGAGTGATCGGCGACAAGGATCAGCCCCTCTATCATGTCCGTTATCTTGCCCACATAGTTCGCGCCGATGTAATCGTACATGGTGATCCCTTTTTCCTCCGTGACCCCCCCCGCGCCGGTAATGAACTTGGAGGGATGAAGCTCGTTGAACATGTTGTATAGGCTCGGACCTATCGTCATGCTGTGGTTATACTTCACGAGTCCTCCGAGCAGTATGACCTCGACATTCGGCTTTACGCTCAACGCGGAGACGATGTCGATACCGTTCGTAATGATGGTGAGATGTTTCGGGGGATCTATCTCATGCGCGACCTGGAATGTGGTCGTGCCGTTCAGAATGAGTATCACGTCGCCGTCCTCAATCAGCTGCTGTGCGGCTTTACCGATTGCGACCTTCTCCTGCTTGTTGATATTCATCCGCCTGTCGTATGGAAACTCGGGAAGTTTTTTATCGTCGGTTTCGACGATCGAGATACCGCCGGTGATCTTCTTTATCTTTCCCGCTTCAGTAAGGTAGTTGATGTCTCTCCTGAGGGTGGTGCGAGAGCTCTTGGTGATATAGCACAGCTCGTCAATACCGATGAACTGTTTCCGTTTTACCGCGTTGAGTATCAATTCGTATCGCTCGGCAGGTATCATCGCCACTCGCCTTCACTCATGTTATCCTTCAGTAGATACAATAATCCGTATCTGTCTTCGGTTACATGAATTTACTCCGTGGAGCATTCATTTACAATTATTTTCTCGCAGGATCTGCTGCCGGTTCGTCGTTATTGAAATATAGATCGGCGTCTTACGCACCAAAAGTCCGGCCGCCGTCGAGCAGGATCGTTTCACCGGTGAGAAAGGCCGATAATTCGCTCGCGAGAAACGAGACGACGTTTGCGACATCCTCGTATGTTCCCATCCTGCCGAGAGGGATCTTCTTTTGCATTCTCTTAAGCTGCTCGGCCGTGTACACCTTATTGAGCAGGTCGCCCTCGATGGACCTCGGCGCAACTCCGTTGACCCTGATCCCTTTAGGAGCAAGCTCGCGGGAAAGCGCGCGAACCAGGCTGTTCAGTCCCCCCTTGGATGCAGCATAGCACGCCGACCCGCCCGATCCGGTGAGCGCGGAACCTGACGATATCATGATGATCGAGCCTTTTTTTTGTTTCATCATGTAGGGGACCGCCGTTTTCGAACAGATAAATGCGCCTTTGAGGTTGACGCTGAGTACCGCGTTCCAGTCAGTCAAGTCAAGTTCTTCGAAGGGGATATTCCGCGATGTCCCTGCATTGTTGACAAGGACGTCGAGACCTCCGAAATGGGAATGGATTCGTTCAAAACAACGCTCCATCGATTTTTCATTCGTGACGTCTCCACGGCAGAAGGCCGCTGAGAGCGAGGCCGTTTCGAATTCATCTAGCGTTTTTTGTCCTTTGTCCTCATCGATGTCGATGATGCCGACATTCATTCCCATACGGCCCAGGGTACGGCATATTTGTTTTCCGATACCGTTTGCGCCGCCCGTTACCACTGCGGTTTTTCCGGCCAGGCCCGGTAAAAGCCATTGCCGCTCATCTTTCATGACGTGCTTCTTTCCCCCGTATCCTGCCATGACCTACAGGATCAACAGCATTCTTCAAGGAAGCCTTGCAGTCGGTGCGCCGTATGGTAGTGCATGCCGGTTTTTTCGTACTGCGTCGGCCCGGTTCCCGCATCGTTGATTTGAAGCGTATACGGCCCGATACGATTCCATGGTGCGTACGATAGTACGTACCGCGTACTTATGGAGTGTTGCGTCGGTACGATTCATGTTCATAGGTAACCGTATGAGTAATAGCCTCGTTCAGTATTTTAAACCAGAAAAAGCCATTTTGTCAATGAATTAATTCATTTAGAACCATTTTAAAATACATGCATACCATAATAATGGAATGGCTGTTACGACTATTTATTGGCAAAATTGTCGTCAGTATATAAATAGAAACATTATTATTTATATTAATTATAATAAATGCATAGTAATTGATTTTAATTTGAGTACGGTACACATATTTATCTATATACGTGGTTAATAATGATAAATAATGGATTATTATAAAAAAATAATGTTGACAATTACGGTTCAATATGGTCAAATAGAAATAATTTCACACATACAAGCCTAGCAGTTTTAAATAGAACGTTTCATAACAAATGAATCGAGATGAAAAAAGACCTGCTGATAGGGATCGACTGCAGTACAACGGCATCAAAAGCAATCGTATGGGATAAAAGAGGTACATACATTGCTGAAAAAAGGCAGAAGATACCGCTCATCAGCCCATACCCCGAATGGGCGGAACAGCCGGCCGAGTGCTGGTGGGACTCAACGGCAGATGCGCTTAAAAGCGTTGTCCGCGAAATCGATCGTTCGAGAATCGCGGCCATCGGAATCACTCATCAGAGAGAAACGTTCGTACCTCTGGACGGCGATATGAAACCCCTGAGAAACGGTATAACATGGGTGGACACGCGGTCGAAGACAGAGGTTGAAATGATGAAGAAGACGTGTGGAGACAAAATTAACAATATATCAGGAAGGTATCCAAACCTCTACGCGTCGAATTCCAAGATCATGTGGTTGCGTGAGCATGAACCTTCCCTGTTCAAAAGAACCTATAAGTACGTGGATGTGGGAGGCTATCTGCTTTACAGGTTTACCGGGAACGGTGTGACGAGCTTTCCATCGGCGTGTCCTATGGGAATCGTCGATATCAAGGAACACCGCTGGAGCGAGGAGATCATGCTGCTTCTGGGGGTACAAAGAGAGCAGTTTTTCGACCTAGTCAGTCCCGGTACGGTGGCGGGCGGCCTGACAGCGGAAGCCGCGGCCGCGGTCGGCCTGCCCGAGGGAATCCCGGTAGTCGCCGGCGGAGGGGACGGCCAATGCGCTTCCATAGGAGCCGGCGTTGTAGGCGAGGGTAGGGCTTCTTTAAACCTGGGAACCGCAGTTGTTTCACAACTCTGTTCAAACAAGTACAAGCCGGGCAAGGCGTACCGCTCCATGTGCGGTTGTATGCCCGATACCTATATCAACGAGACGCTGATAGCAGGCGGGACGCTCACGGTCAGCTGGTTTATAGATGCATTCGGCCAGGATATCAAACACCTCAGTGATATGAGCTCGATCACGGCAGAACAGGTGCTGGAGGTTATGGCATCCGCAGTGAAGCCGGGAGATCCGAGACTTCTGCTTGTGCCGTATTGGAAGGGGGCTGCCGCTCCCTCCTGGGACCAGTTTGCAAAGGGGATAGTTATCGGCTGGAGCGAGAACATGTCGAGAGCCCATCTGTACCGGGCCGTCCTCGAAGGGATTACCTTCGAGCAGAGATACCTGTACGAAGAAACCAAGAGGGTTTCGGGCTGCGAGCTCGAGGACATCGTGCTCCTTGGAGGAGGGGCCAAGAGCCCGCTGTGGCGGCGGATAGTCGCCGATATCTGCGGTATTCCCGTTCATATTCCCCATACGTTCGAGGCCACATGTCTCGGCGCAGCCATGCTTGCAGCGTATGCCGTGGGTCTTTACAAGAATGTTGCGGATGCGGCGGAACATATGAGCATGATACGGGAAACGTACTCTCCCGACATGCAAAACAGGAATTTTTATATGAAGATTTATGAAAAGGTGTACAAACGCCTCTTCCCTAAGATACGGGAACTGGTGGACGAATTCACGAAACTTACTACTTCATGATGGATATTTGAAGACTTCATGCGCCCAGCGTCACACAGAGCTCGGCGCATCGCAGATCCTTGAAAAAAATGTGGATGTCTATGTCTCGGGATTATGCAACGTTATTTGGGCTGTCCTCCTTGCCGCTTTGTAATAAGCCGGTCGGACGAACAGCTTCTTCCCAAACGGTACTTGTATTTCGGTAATTCCGCTCACACCGCATTAGACACCGGTGTGTAAAGGGGGTAAGTATCAGCCCGGGAGAGGAGGTGGTTTGGGTAATCGACTATAGTAAGGTAAGAGAGCAATAAAATTGAAGGGAGGAGAATTATAATGAAGAGAAACAGAATGTTGGTGATGATTTCCGTCGTTCTGACAGTCTGCTTCTTGGGCGGCGTCGCAATGGGCGATAAAAAAACAGAGGAGGAGCAGTACCTCGCCGCTGCCAAAGAGATAGCGGCGCAGATAGGTACGGATACCGTTCTCACCCAGGCGCAGCTATTGGAGGAGCTCGAGTGGTTTGCGAAAGCCGCCGCGCCGTACAGGGGCCAGGAGATACGGGCATGTTATGAAGCGATGCCTCTCACCATGTGGGAGGACGAGAACCTTACTCCCATGTTCGAGAAGCTCACGGGCATAAAGGTTGCCATCGAAGGTATCTCCGGCGACGAGACAATGAGGAAGATGAGGTTTGAGGCTGAGACAAAGGCAGGTGCCTACGACCTCGTCAATATCGACCAGGACATGGTCGGCTTTTTCACCTTTGTAGGCGGTGCCACGGACCTGACCGCCCTCCAGGAGGAGCATCCCGAGCTGAACAGCCCGTATCTCGACATGGATGATTTCACAAGCGACAAGATATGCAGGAGCGCGTTGAACGGGCACCTCTTCATTCTATGTGACTATCAGAAGCCGACCGGTACCGCATATCGAAAGGACTGGTTCACCGATCCCAAGGAGAGGGCGGATTTCAAAAAAAAGTACGGCTACGAGCTTAAGACGCCGATGGAGTGGTTCCAGCAGGCTATGAAAACGAAGAACATAAAGGACGACTGGACCTTCGCGAAGAGCCTCGACGTGGCCGAGTTTTTCACCCGTCCTGAGAAAAACATGTGGGGAACCATAGTCGGGCAGAAACCGGGATGGCACCTTGCATGGTTTTTCAACGACGTGCTTGATCAGTGCGCGGGAATAGGGTCGAAAGCAACAGGTCCTCCGCTCACCACCCTGCCTCCGCACTGCAGGCCCTGGAGCCAGGTGTACGGGGTGAAATACGGGCCGGACGGAAGGACCATACTCGGTGCTTCCAAGAGCCGGGGCGGTCGCCTGAATGATGTGCAGGGCGTCGAGGCGCTCAACTATCTCCACTATAATCTTCCGAAATACGCGCCTTCCGACAAGATCAAGGAGATAGATTCCGTCGAAGCGTACGTCGCGTTCGGGATCGAGGGGAACTATGCGTTCAATTTACAGCATCTTTGCTTCGTACCGACCTATGAAGGGGCCGATTCGAAGATTAAGGGCAAGTGGGCATGCGCTCCAGCTCCCGTCTCCGAAAAGTATTTCGAATACGGAATGGTGAGAGGATACTGGGACGCCGAGGGATGGGCGATCACGGAAGGGAGCAAGCACAAGGAAGCCTCGTGGCTCTTTGCGCAGTTTTTCACATCGAAATCCACGGACGTGTACAAGAACCTCGCAGGCATCATGCCCATTCGTTACTCGACAATCAACTCGAAACAGATGGGCGCGCATGACAAAGAGTGGGGGGGAATCATGAGCCTCCTCCAGAATCGGGATTTCGTCGATTACTGCGCCGGGACGGATGAGCTTTGGCCCGGTTTTCCCGATACCAATGAACCTGTCGCCACCGCGGTCGCGGAAGCGTTGGGAAAAAACATGAACAAGCAGCAGATGGCGGATCTTGTCGCCAAGAGACTCGATGCATTTCTGCTGGAGAAGGGATTCATCAAGAAGTAGCACGAACGGCAGGCCGATTACTGTGGGTGACGGGGGCGGTGCGCACCGTCGCCCGCAGGTAATTTTATCCGATGGTATTTCAGCAGAGGAACATTTCATTCAGTTGACGAAATAGTACCGACATGGTGGAAAGGGGTACCGTTAATGTCAGATAAAAGATACCTGCTTATTTTTCCTGCAATCATCCTTCTTATTTTTAACTCGATATTTCCTTTGGTGGTGGTGCTAAACTACTCCTTCACAAAGCCGTTCTCGGACAATCCGGTTTTCGAAGGAGTAGACAATTATGTTGACGTTCTGCATTCGAGTGAGTGGTGGGACGCCTTTAAGAGGAACGCGCTCTTTACGGGCATTGCGCTGGCGATAGAAGTACCTGTTGGGCTTTTATTTGCGCTTCTCATACGGGGGAAGGGGAAGCTGATCGATATTGTATCGACCGTGGTTATCATTCCAAGCCTCATACCCTTTGTCTCGGTGGGAATTCTATGGAGGCTGATGACGAGAACAGGGGGCCCTATCCCGTTGTTTATGGGTTTCTTCGGCGTCGCTTACACGCTGATGACCCCGAAGTCGGCGTTCTGGACATTGATAATTATGGATGCGTGGCACTGGATTTCACTGGTTTTTCTGCTCCTTTCCGCCAGTCTCGTTACAATCCCGGAAGTGTATTATACCGCTGCCAGGATAGACGGTTCGACTAAGTGGCAGACCTTTCGCTACATTACATTTCCGGGTATCAAGCTCTCTTTGATTACGGTCCTTTTGCTGAGGATAATCGATTCGTTCAAGCTCTTTGATGAAAACTTCATTCTTACTGGCGGAGGGCCCGGAAGATCGACGGAGCTTTTGAGCTTTTTCATAATTAAAAAGGGAATACGGGAATGGGTAGGGGGGTTTTCCGCGGCTGCTTCGATCATCTATCTCGTTATCGTCATTCTCCTCTGCTACCTCCTCATCTCGTTCTTGACGAAAGGGAAAGGGATGCTCGAGAGATAATATGCCGCTTGGTTCTTGTTGACTCTTTACCGGTTTGACGGAGGGTTTTCACGCCGGGGCCGAAAGCTGCATGAGCATTACTATACAGGGGTCTTATATGAACAAGAGATCGTCAAAACAACTGCTGGGAAGAACGGCGAAGGTAATCTTCTTCCTGCTCGTTCTCGTGGTGTTCCTGTTTCCCATCTATTTCATGACAATCACCGCGCTGAAGACCAGGTCGGAGATCGAGACAAGGACCACGATTTATCCCCATGAGCTCAATATGAAGAATTTTCGTGAGATGACCAGGGGGCCGTGGAAACGGGCGATCATAAACTCGATCGTGGTCTGCGTATCGAGCGTCGCGCTCTGTCTTCCTGTGTCGTTTCTGGCTGCGTATGCCTTTTCCAGGCGGCCGTTCATGGGGGATATCCATCTCTACTTCTGGCTTATCACAAACAGGATGGCGCCTGCGGCGAGCTTCGTGCTTCCCTTTTTCGCGATTTACACGAACATAGGGCTTTTCGACACGAAGCTTGGGCTTTTGTTTTCATATACCCTGTTCAACCTGCCCCTGGCCATATGGATCTGGATGAGCTTTATGGAGGCGGTCCCGAAGGAGATAGACGACGCCGCATTCTTGGACGGCTTCAGCGTGTGGCGCTACTTCCTTCGGGTGTTTTTGCCCGTTCTGAAGCCGGGGCTGATTACCGTTGCCGTGTTCATCTGGATGTTTTCATGGACCGAGATGATGTTTGCGGTAAACCTCACTGCCGTGGCGTCCAAGACGCTTCCCGCGCAGCTGACGGTTACGGTGATGAGGCTCGGATACGGGGTCGACTGGGGAATGGCGGCTGCGGGCGGCACCATCTCCATCATACCGGGTATAGTGCTGGTCATTTTCACAAAGAAATACCTCACTCGCGGGTTCGTGCCGCTGAGAAGGTTGTAGCGCAGAGAGGGGAGGAAAGGATCGATGTTCGACTGGATTCATGCGCAGTGGCAGGTGTTTTTCGGATTGGGATTGTTTCTGGCGTTCATTCCGATTATCGCCGTCATCAATGTGAAGTGGAAGCTCGTACCCAGAAAAGGATTTTTACAAATGTCCACCACGCTGGGATTGCGGTTTTTCATCGGAATGATAGTACTCATTTACATAAACATCCTTTCTTTGCTTGTCATACCGGCCTTTCCGATCTCGGTGCCCTTTGCCGCGTCGGTAGTCGTACTCTTCGCAATATTGATATGGGGATAAACGGATGCCAACATTGAGAATTCAAGGAGTCGACAAGTCGTTCTCCGGAGAGAAGGTTCTCGACAACATATCGCTGGAAGTACGGGAGGGCACGTTTACGACGATACTCGGACCGGCGGGTGCGGGAAAGACCACCCTGATGAAAATAATCGCGGGTACCCTGAAGCCCGAGAAAGGAAAAATCCATCTCGGTGAAAAAGAAATCACCGCAGTGCGCCCGAGGTTCAGAAGGATTGCCATGATATCTCAGGGGTACAACCTGTATCCGAATCTGACCGTATATGAAAATATCGCTTCCCCGCTCAGGGCGGAGAGGTATCCCGACTCGGAGGTGGATAAGAGGGTAACGAAACAGGCGGACATTCTGCGAATACGGCATCTCTTGAGAAAGCAGCCACATGAGCTGAGCGGCGGTGAGGCCCAGCGCGTTGCGCTGGGGCGGGCATTGGTGAGGGATGCCGATATCTTTCTTCTCGACGAGCCGCTTACGGGCCTCGATTATAAGCTGCGGGAGGGAATGACATATGAATTGAAGGAAATATTAAAGGCGGAGAACATAAAAGGCGCCGTGCTTCTGTACGCCACGCCCAATTACGAAGAGGCGCTTTCCATGAGCAAGAACACCATACTCATGAACAGTGGAAAGGTGCTTTGGTACGGCGATACGCTGGAAGGCTACAAGAGCCCGCCGAGCCTCGATTTCGCAAAATACTTCTATTCACCGTCCATGAATCTTTTCGACTGCTCATTGAAAAGGAAGAACCAAACCCTGTTTCTGGTAGCATCTAAGGAGGTCAGCCTGCCCGTCACCCATCTCAAAGACAAGCTCCCCGAGGAGGAATACGTTTTGGGGCTTCCGACCCACGCGTTCCATTTTGAACGGACAAAAAATATGATGGCAGTAACCTTTTCCCTCACGCTGGCGGACGTAACCCCGGCGGGTACCGTTCTGCACATGGAGTTCGAGGGCAAACGAATCAACGGGTACCTTCCCTATCCGAAGGATTTTCCGAGAGGATCGCTGCAGCTCTTTGTCGACCCGGAAGACTTCTTCATTTTCATGAAGAAAAGCGGACTTTTAATCACGAGATACAGGAGTTAGACGGAATGGCACGTGTCGAGATGAAAGATGTCAGCTGTTCTTATGACGGCGGGATGACGTATGCGCTGAGGAATGTCGATATGACCATGGAGCAGGAGGGGCGGTACTCGCTGCTCGGACCGTCGGGATGCGGGAAAACGACTTTGCTGAAGATCATTGCGGGGCTTTTGGAATATACGGGTGACGTGTATTTCGACGGTCAGAACATGAGGGAAGTCCCCATCGAAGATCGCAGCATCGCAATGGTCTTCCAGTCGCCTGTGGTATATCCGATGTCCGTGTATGAGAATTTGCTGTTTCCGATAAGAAGGGAGAAGCTTGCATCGCAGGAAAGAGAGCGCAGGGTGCGTGAGATTTCAAGCATACTCGAGCTCGATCCGATACTCGATGCACCCGCGCATAAACTCGGACCGGCAGACCGTCAGACTGTGGCACTTGGACGCGCGCTCATCAAAGAGGCGAAAATAATCCTGCTTGACGAGCCGCTTACCAGTATTGAGGCCGAAAAGCGTCTCGTCCTGCGTACGAAGATCAAGAGGATACAGGAGGAGCAGCACAAGGTTTTTATCTATGTCACCCATGACCAATCGGAAGCATTGACCCTGTCGGACAGAATCGCCGTCATGAACGAGGGCAGAATTCTTCAGTTCGATACGAAAGAGCATATCTACGAGCATCCGGCGTATCTGTTCGTCGGATATTTCATGGGGTCGCCGGGAATGAACATGCTCGAGGGGAAGGCAAAAAAGGGAATGATGGACTTCGTCGACTTTACGCTTCCCGTTCCTCCCGATTATGAAGAGTATATTGGGAGGCATGAAGAGTTCGAAATGGGGATACGGCCGGAAAATTTTACCGTAAGCACGCGCAAGAAGAGGGATTTCATACCGTTTTACTGCATGGATATACAGGAGAAGGGCGAGGGGTTACGGATTTTATACCTCACATCGAAAGAGAAGCGAAACGAGTTGAAGGCCGTCGGGACGTTCCCCGACATCAAGTCCGGGAGCGAGGTATGGGTCCTTTTTCCCGCGGGCAAGATACGTATTTATGACAAGGAAAGCGGAAAGACGGTTCTTTGAATGGCACCGAGATTAACAGCTCATCCCTATGTTCGAAAAGAGAGCAAAAGCGGCCGGAAACGGTCGACAGGGAATACCAGAAACAGGAGATAGTCAACCGATGCACACCGCGAAGGCAGCCAGGTATTACGGCGGCAGTGATATCAGGATCGAAACCGTGGAGCTTCCGGAGATAAAAGAGGGAGAGATAAAGGTAAGAGTAAAAGCGTGCGGAATCTGCGGAAGCGATATATCCGACTGGTACATGGAACCCAGAGTCCCGACATATTTCGGCCATGAGCCTTCAGGAGATGTAGTCGAGGTCGGTAAGAATGTGAAGGGGTTGAAGGAAGGCGACCGGGTCTTTGCCCACCACCATGTTCCCTGCTTCGTCTGCCATTACTGCAGGCGCGGATATTACACCCTCTGCCGGACCTTCAAGGAGTCCGCTTTTTTCCCCGGCGGTTTTGCCGACCATATCGTCGTACCGAAGCTGAATGTAGAGCGGGATACGCTCCTGCTGCCGGAAGGGATGTCACATGATGAAGGCACTCTCATAGAGCCCGTGGCATGCTGCATCAAGGGTATAAAAAGAGCGAATATACACATCGGTGATGCTATTGCCGTTATCGGGGCGGGTTTCATGGGCCTGGTCCATGTACAGCTTGCCCGCATGTTCGGTGCGGGAAAGGTCATTGTAGTCGATTCGGTGCCCTACAGGCTCGAAAAAGCGAAGGAGCTCGGTTCGGACCATACCATCAATTTCAAGGAGGAAGAGGTAGCGGGGAAATTTAAAGATCTGAACGAGGGCAGGGGTGCCGACGTGGTCATATTGTGTACAGGGCAGATCAACGCACTACAGGAAGCGATGGCAACCGCGGAAAAGGGATCGACCGTATATATCTTCGCCCCTTTTACTCCGGACGTTTTTTTTCCCATCGATCTCAATCGGTTTTTCTTTTCGGAGTTTACCGTCTATACCAGCTATTCCGCATCACCTATAGAAACGCGTGAAGCACTCACCCTGATATCGGGTAAACGGATTGATACGAAAAAACTCATAACCCATCGATATCCGCTCGAGCGGATCGGGGAGGCGCTCGAGCTCGTAAAAACAGCAAAGGAATCCTTAAAGGTTATTGTGACGGCATGAAGAGACACTGAAATTATACGATCAATACCCCTTCTTCGTCATTACCGCTTCTTTTCGCCGTTCAGATACGGTCATTATTCGGTTTCCTGAATTTCGATGATATTGTGGAAACTCGGCGATAATATACAATCGTGAAAGACCAAAATCTGGAGGTATCGACCCGCTATATCGAAATTAGTGAGTAATTACAGTGATCGCCGGAAAATAGCGGGAAACATAATTCGATAGTATATAAAGAGTTGTAGCGTACCAATGCTCCGGTTTACAGGGTTTTTAGGCCTGAGACGCGTATGCTATGCCGTTTTATCTTCGAACTGAGGTAGATACACACAGAACACGTTGCCTTTTTCAGGATTGCTTTCAATTTCTATGTGGCCGTCGCTCTGGCGTATAAAGCCGTATGCGGCCGCCAATTCGAGATCTCCCGTTCCGAAATCTCCCGTTGTGAAAAACGGCTCGAATACTCTCGATATTAGCTCTTTATCCAGGGCCGGGCCGGAATCGGTTATAGTAAGCAGGCAGTACCTGCCTGGGTGTAAATCCGTATCGAGGGTTCGACCGCTGATTGCGATGTTCTGGGTTTTAATGGTGATGTTGCCTCCCGTTGATACGTTATTCCGGGCCTTGGTAACGAGACTATGGATCATCTCTTCGATTTGCGATGGATCGACGTAAACGCTGCTCAGCTCGGGATCCAGCATGAGTGTGAGGGTAATACTGTCGTTCATTGTATTCCGCAGCATATGCTCGAGATGTGTGATGATCGCATTGAGGTCCGTTTCCCGGGGGCGAAGAAGCTGCTGGCGGCTGAATGAAAGCAAATGTTCGGTGAGCCGGCCCGCCCGCATACCTGCATCTTTAATTATCCTCGCATTCGTTTTAATGGATTCATCGGACTGTTTGGAGATTATCTCGGAGTACCCGATAATGCCGGTGATGATATTATTGAATTCGTGGGCGATTCCCGCAGACAGCCTGGCGACCGCCTCCATCTTTTTCGCTTCAAGGAGCTTCTCCTGATTCTGCCGGATAGTATCGGTTTGTTTTTCAATCTGATCGAGATCCCGGTCATGGATCACCGCCGCTATTGAGCTGAGAATCCCGATTCCAACCATAATGATCAATGCGCTGGTGACATCATCGATGGTGAACCCTTTGGAGAAAACCGGCAACAGACTTGTTCCCACCAGTATTGCCGAAAAGAGCGCTATCGTCGTAAACCTCGATAGGAGAATGCTGCTCAGCAGGACTCCGGCTATCGGGTACACGATATGGCTCGACTCTTTGACGACGAAAAGGGTTGAATAGCCTATGCATGTCGCGATAAAGACTACCATAATTGCGGATGCCTTGTAGCGGCCCATGCGGCAGAGCACATACGCGCCTAAGAAGAAGGCGGCAAGTACCGCGTACATTATCGGGAACGTGACCGCGAGCATGACTCGCATTTGTTGAGATTCGGTGTATAAAAGCTGCAGCGGCGTGGATGCCGCCATCAGTACATCGATCAGCAGGATCGCAAGTATAATAATTAAAAGAAGGCGCGATCTTCGTCGTAATGCCGGCAGTTCAAGGCTCTGGGGAGGCTCTGTAAGCCACATCCAGGCTTTCCTGATCCGCCGATACCGTATACCCTTTTCCATATCATTACTATCGGTCCGTTTATCCACGACAGGCGCCCCTTTATTATGTAATGCCAATTCGCCTAACATGATACCGGAAAAGCCGTTACAGCAGGTGTCACAGAGTATAAGACATAATTACCAATAATACACAATATCGTATTTCGATGGAAATATTTTTTTTATGTCGGCCCGTGACGACATGTTTTTTAAAAAAGAATAAAAGGGATCGAATCTGCCATTGGTTTTTGTAACGATCGTATCACCGCTTTGACGTCTCTTCCTTGTCGCGGCTTAGGCATGCTGTACTTCGGGGTACGGTGTTGAACCGGGAGGTGTCCGTCATAGCACTCGAGGTGAAAGTGCTTGTGGATCATCGGCGGTGATACTATAATCATTTACGGCCGGTATGGCTCCTTGTGGTGCCGGCCTCCCGTTTTCGAGGCCGTCGACCCGATTGGAGCGCGGGTATGCGGCCTCGCTCCATCATGCGCCTGCATAACTCTCGTAGTAGTACGGAGTCTGCAGACAGGTCGAGCGTATTAAGTTTTTTTAGTGAATAAAGATAAAACAGACGGGTTCGGATCTATCAACAACTGCAGGCCGGTTGTAAAGCAGATATTGATAAAAAGGAATGGAGGAAGAATGACGTCGAGAGAGAGGGTCTTGACTATTCTTGCGCATAAAGAAGCTGACCGTGTTCCGATCGATTTAGGCGGATTCCAGTCAGGAATATGCGCCATAGCACTGGAAAACCTTGGTACGCATCTTGGACTTGAATTTCCCGTCCGAATTCTCGAAAGGGTACAACAGCTTGCCGTTATACCGGTTGATATACTGCAAAAATTTCACGTTGATACGAGATATGTTTTTCCTGGTGATGCGGCTGTTGAAGAAATTCCGGAAGAAAATGCTTTTCGTAACGAGTGGGGTATCGTATAGGAGAAAAAAGACGGTGTGTTTTACTTTGAAATGGTCGAACACCCGCTTTCAGAGATCGATGATGTCGAGTCGCTCAAGAAATATCCTTTTCCAACGAATATCGACGGGGCGAGGATGAAGGGTATAAAAGACACTGCGAGGGCTTTCAGGGACAGCGGGTTTGCGGTTTTTACCTCGATCTCGAGTGTAAACGAAACGGCATGGTACTTGAGAGGATTGGATAATTTTTTAATGGATATGGTTATCAATAAGAAATATTTTGTAACGCTCTATGAAAAGGTGTTGGAATCCATGATGGAAATATATGGGGCATTTCTGGATGAAGCCGGTGAATATCTCGACGTAATACAGATATGGGGTGATATGACCGGCCAAAACGGACCGTTGTACTCACCTGCATTCTACCGTGAATATATGAAGCCTCTGGATTTTGAACAGATCAAGTTTATAAAATCAAAAACAGATGCCCGTATCGCCTGGCATTGTTGTGGAGCGGCAGTTCACTTTATACCGGACCTTATCGACCTTGGTGTGGAAATATTGAACCCCGTACAGGTCAGTGCGCGGGATATGGATACTAAGAGATTGAAAACCGAGTATGGAAAAGATTTGTGTTTTTGGGGAGGAATCGATACCCAGCATGTGCTGCCATACGGCAGCACGCAGGAGGTCGAGCTGGAGGTCAAGCGAAGAATTGATGATTTGGCTCCCGGCGGAGGCTATATTTTGAGTTCCGTTCATAATATTCAACCCGACGTACCGCCGGAAAACATTGTTGCAATGTATGAAACTGCGATTGACTACGGAAGTCAAAGGGGTCAAATCTGCCTATGACCCTTGGTTCCAGTTCCTCTTTTGTCAATCACTCGACCGTTATCTTGGTTTCGATCCGTTTTCTGCCGTGCCATACTTGGGTTTCCTTCATTATTCCCTGCCAAATCTGCTTGCCGAACAATCGTTGACTGTAAATGAATATTTCTCGTCAATGCAGTGCTGCATCACCTCGTATGTCATTCTTCTGCTTCCGTAGAGAAAATACTTTTTAAGGAACAGGATACCCGATTGGTATCCCTCTCCCTCGAGCTTGTTCGCGTTGGCGTCGGTCACCAGAAGCTCCTGGAGATTCAATTGATCTATTCCTATACGGTCCAGCTCTCCAAGGCTCTCCATCAAAAGGTCTTTCTGCTTCGGATATGACGGTACTTCTACGACAACGTACTCGAACATTCTTCTCGCCTGTTCGAGATTTTTCAGCATTATCCCGCCGTAATTCCCCGCCGCGAGGTTGAACCGTATTTCTCCGATTCCGAGAGACTGAAGAACACCGAGTCGCTCTTCATCGGCGAGGATACCGTTGGTATAGACCCAGAAGTGCAGACCCGGTTTTGCTTCCCTCATTTCGCATACGGCAGCCTCCAGCTCGGGCAGGTGTAAGAGGGGCTCGCCGCCGGTCAGAGAGACCCCCTCCAGCTCGTCCCTGCGCCGGTGAAACTCTTTCAGAAGCGCCCGCCGATAGTACGTTTCATCATCGTCGGGATGGTCGGCCTGATAGGTATGGAGAAAACAAAAAGGGCAGTCGGCGTTGCAGCGGAACCCGAGCTGAAAGGACATATGCGCCATATGCGTGCATATCTTACAGCCGGGAACGAGCGGGCCGGTGCTTGTGGCCTGGAACGAACCATGCGTGCGTAAGCCGGTGATACCGGCTTGAAGACGCTGTATCTCCACGCGAACCTCCGCTTCCGTACGATTAAACTCCATATGTAACCCCTCATAATGTAATCCGAACAAAAATGAAACAGATCTGCCCTTTCACTTGAAGAAAGAAAGCAAATCCGATCTCAGCCCTTGTAATGAGTATTTGTAAAGCGGTACTCCCTTTTTTTTCTCATGCAAAATAATATACTGCTTGCAGTACGGTATATGCCGGAGTTTTTACAATCAACTCAGTCGAGCTTTCCCATTTCGTCGAGCAGTTTTATTACGCGAAGCGATTCCGCCGTGCCTGTCGTACCGCTCATCGCCACCACCACGGAAACGGTTTCTAGTATTTCTTCTTTTGTTGCGCCGGTCTCCAGTGCTCTCGTAGTCTGAGCGAGGATGCAATTGGTACAGCCGGCCTTGAGCGCAACGGCCAGGGCGATGAGGTATTTTGTCTTTGCATCGAGAGCACCGTCCTTATAGATCGTGTCGAGCATACCGAGTACTGCGAAACCGACTTCCGGAAGTACCTGTTTAAACCTCTCAAACAGTCTGATACGTTCTTCATTCAATTCCAGCTGGGTTTCCATTCAGCCTCCCCTTCGTGTTTTTACTCAATGATAGTAATCCAAACGCTACGTGTGAAGCGGATTCCTGTTTTAATAATTTTTCTGTAGAATGAATGTTTCGATCAGTATTCGTATGATTACGAGGTGCCGTTTGTTAGCTTGGAAAGGAGTATTAAGCCGGCTTCTTTACTACTGCCATACATTTATATCACACCGGTATACCGAAAAAAGGCACACCATATATCCGTTCGCTATATCCCGTAGAGTGTATATATCACGGATACCCGGTAATTTGTTAAAAACCGTTTTTTTTGGCTGTATTTGTAACATGAATGATGCTATTAATTATTATTATGAAAAATAAATGATTGAATTATCGACAAATTTATGACATAATAATAACGAATGACAATTGCAATAATTATTTATCCCTTCCCAATACAGTTTTGATTAAGGAAGAAATATGGAACATAGTGGTCGTTTCGTTTTTATTTCCCGGACGTTTTTCTTCCAGGCTGGATCAAATCAAAAGAGTGAATCCTGCCTCAGGAGGTGACCATAATATTACATAAACGGAGGAGTAAAGTATGAAAAAGGCAGATGTTGTCATTATCGGTGGCAGCGCGGCGGGTCTGACGGCCGCCATTACGGCAAGAAGGCACTATCCTGATAAGAAGATATTGCTTGTGCGAAAGGAAAAGCTTGTTCCCATCCCGTGTGGAATTCCGTACATATTCGGCACGGTGGGAACCCCCGAGAAGAACCTCATTCCGGATACCCCGCTCGAGAAGAACAACGTCGAAATAATGCTCGACGAAGTGACAGCAATAGACTGCGGGAGTTTGAGCTTGAGCACCAAGTCGAATGAAACGATTCAGTACGGAAAGCTGATTATAGCGACAGGTTCTCACCCCATGATGCCGCCCATACCGGGGTTCGAGAAAGAGAACGTCTTTCCGGTATACAAGGACGTCGAACATCTAACAAAGATGCAGAAGGTCATGGAGAACGCAAAGAAAATCGTAGTAATCGGCGGCGGTTTCATCGGCGTAGAAGTCTCAGACGAAATAAACAAATTGGAAGGCAAGGATGTCACCATCTGCGAGCTCCTGCCGCACTGTCTGCAGCTTGCCTTTGACGAAGAGTTCTGTGAAGAAGCGGAAAAACTGCTGAAGGAACGCGGCGTCAATATCGTGTCCGGCAGCAAGGTCGTCTCGATCGAGGGAAAAACCAAGGCGGAGGGCGTGAAGATAGGCGACGGATCCGTCCTTGAAGCCGATATGGTTATCGTAGGAATCGGCACGGTCGCCAATATAGACCTTGCCAAAAACGCGGGCCTTCGGCTTGGGCCGACCGGATCCATCTGGGTCGACCGGACCATGCGCACCAGCGATGAGAACGTCTTCTCTTGCGGCGACTGTGCGGAGAAGTTCTCGTTTTTCGGAGGCAAGCCGTCGAAGCTGAAGCTTGCGTCGATCGCCAGTTCCGAAGCTCGAATCGCAGGCGCCAACCTGTACGGGGTACAGCGCGAGAGCGTCGGTACGATCGGTGTATTCTCTTCCGCCATCGGCGATCACAGCTTTGCCGTTGCAGGCCTCTCCGAAAAGTTCGCTAAGGAGCAGGGGTATGACGTCATCACTGGAGTCGCTTCGGGCCCGAACCGCCATCCGGGCAGTATGCCGGGCATGATGCCGCAGCTGGTAAAGCTGATTTTCGAAAAAAGGACAAAGGTGCTGATCGGGACGCAGATGATGGGTGATAAAGCGGTTGGTGAGCTCGTTAATGTCGCCAGTGCATGCATTCAGCATAAGATGACGATAGATGATATCGCCTGTTTCCAGATGGGGACGCATCCGGCGTTGACAGCCTCTCCAGTATCCTACCAGTATGTCAATGCCGCCGAGTCGGCCCTGCTCAAGCTTTCATAGAACGGAGGGATTACATGTCGAAGATATTGATAATAGATGATGACAAGGACCTGCAGGACATGATACGCCTGGTACTCGAAGAGAAAGGCTTTTCCGTAGTATCTGCCTACGGTCCTGAGGAAGGGCTCGGAATGGTCAGGTCCGAGAAGCCCGATCTGATAATTCTCGATGTACTCATGCCCGATAACTTCGAGGGGTTTGATGTCGCGAGAACCATACGGGAGCAACTGAAACTGAGGGAGCTTCCTATTATTCTTCTCACTGCGGTACACGTGGAGAAGAAGGTACCGTACCGCTTTGCTCCTCACGAGGAGTATTTACCGGTTGATTATTTCTTTGATAAACCTGTTCAGCCGGAGGTGCTTGTCGCCAAAGTAAAGGAGTTGCTGAATATTCAGTAGGGCAAACGGCGGGTAATGTTCGCATGACGGTTTATTCCGCTTTTTCCCGAGTGTGAAGTCGCGGGATATCGAAACAGGACAGTAGGGTACCGTTGGTTTTATGAGTGTTCGGTAGTAATCAAGGAGGCTCCATCGGGGCCTCCTTTTTTTCGGGGTTACGATACGTTTGAGGCATGATACTGAAGAGATGCGGTCTTGGTCCACATTTGTCATTATCCGGGTTCCCGCGGTTATCGAATATATAACATTCCGTTTCCAGGCTGATCCTTCAAAAATTTCTTTTTCCTGATTTTTTTATTGACATTTGTCTTGTATCGGGTAAACTGAATGTGTTCAGTGAACGTATTCTGTTTAGTGCACGGAAGGAGGGGTATGCCGGCAGGAACGCGATACACAGTTTTTCCGGGAAGCGGCGTATCGGGGGCAGGCGTCTTTTCGTGTCTTTTTCCTGCGAAAAGAAGACGGCCTCTAAAAGTATGAATATATACACGCCTTCCTTTTTTTACGGCGCATGAGGAAAGAACAAACTTCTTCAAGAGCCTCGAATCAATGAAGATTCGGGCGAAGAAAGGGGGTGTTCATCCAGGCCCAGCAGGGCGTTATTCGAAGACGACGAATAAAAAATAAAAAAGGAGAAAAGAAGATGAAATATACGAAATACGTTATCTGTATCATCGTACTGGTTGCCTTCGCTCTCTTTCCGATCGCCTGTCTGGCGGAATCAAAGAAAGAAAAAAACTCGATTGTGTTCGGTGCCGCGAGGCCCCTCTCGGGTCCGTTGGCTATCTATGAAGAGACCGCGTTCGGGCCGATCTACAAGATGTGGATCGATGAGATCAATGAGAAGGGCGGGATCTATGTCGAGGAATACGGGAAAAAGTTACCCATCGAGACGATTATCTATGATGATAAGAGCGATATGGGTACGATGACGAGACTGCTGGAAAAGCTGATGCTTGAAGACAAAGTCGATTTCGTGTTCCCCCCGGCGAGCACCGCGTTTCTATTCGCCGCCGGCGCAGTGGCAAACAGGCACGGCTATATCCTGATGGGCGCCGAGGGTGGAGCGACGACAATCACTGATATGCTTCCCGCGATGCCCTATTTCTTCGGAGTCCTCAATTACTCCGACCACAACCAGATGCCCGCTCTGGCCGACCTCTATGAGGAATGGGGAGTGAAGAAAGTCGCGATAATCTTTATCGAGGACCTCCATGGCATAGAGTATTCCGGTGTGGCGACGAGAGAGTTCGGTAAGAGGGGAATCGAAATAGCGCTGGTCAAGAGCACCCCGCCCGACATCAAGGACGTATCACCGATATTGAAGGAAGCCAAGGCGCTCAATGTCGATGCGTTCTGCTCCTTTACGTATCCTGACACCGGTTTCCTCGTTACAGGGCAGTCGATCGAGCTCGGATTCAACCCGAAGGCCATTGTATTCGGCCCCGGCGGTAACTTTGCCGTGTACAAGAAGATTTTCGGCAAGGATGTGGTGGAAGGCGTCCTTGCGTACGGCGCCTGGAACTATAAAAGCTCTCCCGCAGCCAAGGAGTTCTATGAGAAGTTCATCTCACGCTACCCCGAGGATATACTGGACTGGTGGGGCCATCTGCCGTATTATGCGGGACTGCAGTGCCTCGAGCAGGCCATCGAAAAGGCCGGGACACTGAACCAGAAGAAGGTACGGGACGTACTGGCGACGGAAAAGTTCGATACCGTGCTGGGAGAAACCTGGTTCGACATGTTCGGTGACGGCGGCGGACTTCTTGCGGTCGAGTGTTACGCAGGCCAGATCGGCCAGTGGCAGAATGGTGTATTCGAGGTTGTCGGGCCGAAGGAAAAGGCAACGGCGAAGGCCATATATCCCAAGCCGCCGTGGCCGACGAAGTAAAACCAGGCCGGAAGTAACATATAGGCTGTCTTGAAAAGCTATCCGTATAGGTATACAATCTTATAAACTGTCATATGCCTTTCAAGGCAGCCTGTGCTTTATGCTACCGGAACCGACAGGCCATCATTATGATTATGAAAATCGTCGATGTACTTATCTGTGGATTACTGCTCGGCGGTATCTATGCCCTGATCGCAGTGGGTTTGAGTTTGCAGTACGGCGTCGCCAGAGTCCTGAACATATCTCACGGAGAGCTCATCATGCTCGGGGCGTTCGGCACATGGTCGCTGTACACCTTTTTCGATATCAATCCTCTGATTTCTCTCGTTATTTGCGGTCCTGTTCTGTTTCTGGCGGGGTTTGCGCTTCATAAAACGCTGTTCAAGAGTCTTTTAAAGTCATCCGGATCCATCGGTGCGTTCGAAGGAAGCTCTCTCCTCGCATGTTTCGGCCTGCTTTTCATAATTCAGAATATTGCCATTACTTCATGGGGGGCCGATATAAAAGGGTATTCCTACCTCTCGGTTCCGGTCAATCTCGGTGGGGCGATATTCGCGGCCAATCGTCTCGTGACCCTTGCGTTTGCAGTCGGTATAGGGATAACCTTCTATCTCTTTTTGGCTAGAACCCGTCTGGGAAAAGCCATCAGGGCGGCAGCCCAGGACCCGGCTGCAGCCGGGCTTATGGGAGTCAATATTAACCATGTGCTGGCGCTGTGCTTCGGTTTCGGCGCTCTCATGGCGGGTTTCGCCGGAGTGCTTTTAAGCATGTGCTACCCGGTCAAGGCCACCATGGGTCTCGAGTATACCATAATCGCCATCATCGTGGTCGTCCTTGGGGGTTTGGGTAGCATTCCCGGCAGTTTCATAGGGGGTTTTATCCTTGGTATCATCGGAAGCATAGTGAGCTACATCGAGCCGAGCTTGTCTCTTGCCGCCTACTACATAATTTTCATACTCCTGCTTCTTGTGAAGCCGACGGGTATTATGGGGAAGTAGAGAAATGAATATCAGCACCGTACTCACCAAGAGGTCAGTGGTAGGGGGACTGGTAATCCTGATTCTCCTTATCATTTTTATCACGCTGCCTCTTTACGCCCCTGCATATACCGTGATACTACTTACCGCCATCTTCATGTATATCGTTCTTACCGTGAGCTGGGCCCTTTTTTCCGGCCCTACCGGGTACATGTCTCTTGCACCGGCGGCATTCTTCGGGGTCGGCATCTATACCGCCGCTATACTGGGGATGAAGCTTCCCCTGATCGTCGTCATCGTCTGCGGCGGTTTTTTCAGCTTCTTTCTCGCCCTTCTCGTCGGCGCTTTGACGCTTCGGCTGAGAGGTATTTATTTCGCCATATTCACATTCGGACTCGTGATGCTCATCGCGTACCTGCTGCTGTTCTGGGAGCTCCATGTAACGGGAACGCGCGGAAGGTTCGTTATCGCGGTTGGGCACAACACCGTCTACTATATCATGTACGGAAATCTCGTGATACTGCTTATCGTCGCAGTATTCGTTAGGCGCTCCAAATTCGGGCTCGCCCTTCGGAGTATCGGGGAAAACGAGGACGCCGCAGCCCACACCGGTGTTAATGTGACGCTGGTCAAGATCGTCACCTTTGCAATCAGCGCTTTCTTCATAGGGACGGCCGGGGCGGTCATGGCGACGAGATGGACCTATATCGATCCGTTCATCGCGTTTAATCCGCTTTTTTCTTTTATGCCTGTTCTCATGGCAATCTTCGGCGGTACGGGGCAGCTCTGGGGTCCCATCATAGGCGCCGCCATCTTTGCCTATCTCGAAGAGTTCCTCATAACGAGGTTTCCGTACTATTACATGCTCATTTTCGGTATCATTCTGGTGATTGCAATATTGTACATGCCGAAAGGACTCGTCGGACTTATACAGAAGTGGAGAAAAGGAGGTGGGGTTGTGTAATATGCACGTGCTCGAGGGAGAAAGGGTAACGAGGTATTTCGGCGGTTTGGCGGCGGTTTCCAATGTTGATTTTTACGTCGACCGCGGTGAGATCGTCGGCCTTATCGGTCCGAACGGGGCGGGGAAGACGACGCTGTTCAATTTGATATCCGCTGCGATTACGCTCAAGTCGGGGGTCATACGGTTCAAGGGGGAAAAGATCAGCGGATTGAGGCCGTGTAGGATCTGCAAAAAGGGGATAGCGCGGACATTTCAATCGGTAAAGGTTTTTCCCGGTATGTCGGTTCTGGAAAATGTTCTTCTGGGGTCGTTATTCGGGGCGCCTGCGAAGCTGTCACGAGCCGATGCACGCGCAGAGGCTTCTTCGTTGCTGGAGTTTGCCGGACTCTCCGAGATGAAGACGGTCCCCGCCGGCGACCTGACTCTTGCCAGCCAGAAACGGCTCGAAGTGGCACGGGCGCTGGCGACTCGGCCCGAGCTGCTGCTGCTCGACGAGCTCATGGCCGGTTTGAATCCCACAGAGATAGCCGGGGCCATGGAGCTTATATCGAAAATCCGGGACAGGGGGGTAACAGTTTTCATGGTTGAGCATGTCATGAGGGCAATGATGTGCATATGCGGCCGAATTATAGTGCTCCATCACGGCGAGAAGATCGCCGAAGGAACACCGCAGGAGATCGCCGCGAGCAAAACCGTTATCGACGTGTATTTGGGGGAGCAGGTCTATGCTGGAAATCAGTAATATCAATGCGTATCACGGCAGGGTTCAGGCATTATGGGATGTTTCCCTGAGAATCGAGGAGGCTGAGATCATCGCACTCGTCGGGGCCAACGGCGCCGGCAAAACGACCCTGCTCAATACCATTTCCGGTTTGCTCCGTCCTGCATCGGGCCGCATCAGGTTCTTAGGGGAGAGAATAGACGGCTTGACGCCTCATGCCATCGCCGAGCTCGGGATCGCGCACATACCTGAGGGAAGAAGACTTTTTCCGATCATGTCCGTCCGTGAAAACCTGGAGATGGGGGCGTATCCCAATGAGGCATGGAAAAAGAAAGAAAAGACCCTCGAGCATGTTTTCGCGGTTTTTCCGCAATTGAAGGAGAGGGCGGGGCAGCTGGCGAGAACGTTGAGCGGCGGCGAACAGCAGATGCTTGCCATGGGGCGGGGCATGATGTCGAGACCGAAGCTGTGCATGATCGACGAGCCCTCATCCGGGCTCGCGCCGAAACTGGTGCTCGAGGTATTCAAAGTCGTGAAGTCGCTGCGCGAGCAGGGGATTACCGTTCTTTTGATAGAACAGAACGTACAGCATACCCTCCAGATCGCCGACCGGGCGTATGTGCTCGAAAACGGCAGGATAGTCTCCGAAGGAAAGAGCAGCGAGCTTCTGAAAGACGATCACATCAAAAAGGCCTATCTCGGATTGTAAACGCTTCTTTTAGCTGACGCATATATTTCGGCATCTTTTCCTGTTCTATGGCGGGCGGTTCGGACCGCCTCGGGTATTGTAATACCTCCAGGGACCGGTGGGACTTACGAAATCCGGTGGAGTGCGCTTCATACCATGCTGTCGATGATGATCCGGGCGGCGAGCGAAGCTCCTATTCCCGGCAGGAGACTGCATTTTTCGAATCCCTTATCCTTCGCGAACGCTTCCATATTTTCCGGACAGGCCGCGGGGTCCATGTAGCGGCCGAATATCACCTCTTCCTGAATCTTCGGGCATACGACAGAGCCTACAGTCGCTTCGAAGCGCGGCATAAAGATTCGGGCGGCATCGATGGTCCTGCCGACTGCCTCATGATCCAGCGGATCGTCACTTCCGAAGTAGAGGCCGATAGCGATGAGGGCTCCCGTGACGCCTCCGCACATCCAGCCGGTCCCGCCGAAGCCGGGAAACGGGGACAACGCCTTCACGATCTCCATATTGCCGAGGCCGAACTCTTCCATCACGGCGAGCGCCGTGCTCTGTGCGCAGTTTCGTGCCAGAAAATTATACTCCTCCCCGCGCCGTTGAACGCGGTCGGTGATCTTCTTTCTATCGGCAAGAATATCCTCACGATTCAAGACCTTTTTAGGAATTCCCTTTGAGACGAGGTTGAGAAGCCGAGCTTCAATGGCGTCCACATCCCAGCGTCTCTTCGAAAGTTCCTCCACCCGTTTCTTCAGCGCTGTAGAGTCCGGCATATGCTGCTCCCTTTTAGTTACTGAGTTTGGTAAAATCGGCTGCTGATGACCGCAGGGCGCGATACCGCACCCCCTTATACCGGGTCTTATATCTATCTACCGGTTTTGCTCCCCTTTTTATCTTTACAAAGGTCTTCACATGGACGTACATGCGTAGCACTGTCACCCGCCGTGAACGGCTTGGATTATGGGTACGGATTCCGCAGGCGGTATCGTATCCTTTTCTTTCATCATACGGCCGTCCATGATGACCTCGCCACCGTAAAAATAGGGAACGCCCGGAAGACCGGGCAACTCCCCGCCCGTGGGCCGCCCCCGAATCTCCATATCCATCCCGTGCCGTACCATTGAAACGGCTCTCCTGGCTTCCCGTAGATTCAGACCGTTCCCTTCATTTCGGGTCGCTTTTAAAAATCGAACGTACCGTCCAGCTCCTCGTCGCTGATGGCGAAAACCGTGTTATGAGGGGGGAGAGGCTCCTTGTAGTAGAAGTCCGGCAGCCGGTCGTCTTTGGAGGTAAAACCCGCCCTGCGGTTGAAATCCCTCTCCGCTTTCAGTATTCGTACGCCCATGCCGATGGGGAAATCGTCCGGTCCGTACTTCGTGCCGGACTTGGCGCTCAGTACCTTTCGAAACGACTCGCCGCCTTCCGGGCTCAACAGGGCCACACTCGCCATGAAGCACTGGCCCGCGCAGTCGAACGCGGCCATGGAGATCTGCAGGAACCTGGAGGTTTCGATCTGCCCTTCGACCTTCAATGGATCGAGCATCCCCTCCAGGTATGCGCCGACGAGGTTTCCCGCAGTATGATCCGCTCCCATGGGGGAAGTGGCGAAGGTAACTCCCTGACCAAGCATCGACCTTGGGTCGTATGCGGCAACACCCTGTCCCTTCACCGCAGGGACACGGGGATGATCGAAGTGGGTGCCGACGGCGGAGGGCCCGTTTCCGAGGATCCTGCCGAATTCCGTGCCCCTTGCAATCTCCTCCACCATTTCCAGCGCCGCTTTCCCGTCCCCGAAAGACCTGTATCCCGCATCCATTGCGACGGCCAGAGCCACCCCCGTGCTCATCGTATCGACCCCGATATCATCGCACAGGCGGTCGAGCCGTGCTATCGTATCGAGATCGGTAATACCAGTCATACCGCCCATGGACCAGATCGTCTCGTACTCCAGGGAGCTCGTGACATATTCTCCCTTCGTATCCACGAATTCGTTGGAACAGTGTATAATGCAGCCTGAGCAACCCCTATGGGTCGTCTTGCCGCCTCGTTCTTTGATAAGATCGGCCATGGTTTCACCGCTGATCTTCTCCCACTCGTCGAACATGCCCCTTCTGGCATTATAGCATGGAAAAGCTCCCATGGCATTGACGGGAGCGACGAGGCTGGCCGTGCCGAATTCGGGCATCACTTTACTGTTCATATGATCGGAACGTACGATTTTGACGACGGTTTTAACTGCTTCCTTGAAAGCCTCCGGATCGGCGACGGGATCAGCGCTGTTCCCGCGCTGGTCTACAATAACGGCCTTCAGTCCTTTTGAGCCCATAACCGCACCGAGTCCACCCCGGGCCGCCGCCCGGCAGGGACGCCCGTCGACATCCGTGGACTGAATGGACGCCGTTTTGAGCATGGAATCGCCGGCCGGTCCCGTACAGAGAACCGAGTTGCCGGCTCCGTGGGACTCGTGGATCTTCCCGGTGAGTTCGTAGGTACGCATTCCTCCGTATTCCTCTGCCGGAATGAGGCGTGCGTCTCCCTTCGCATCGACCAATAGCAAGTACCGTTCTGTTTCAGGGGCCTGCCCGTCTATGATGATCGCGGTAATCCCGAGCCGGCCCAAGGCGTCGGCTGCGGTCCCCCCCGCATTGCTCTCTTTGATTCCTCCTGTCAGCGGGCTCTTGGCACCCACGGACAATCTGCTTGTGTTCGGCAGCAGCGTGCCGCTTAAAATGCCGGGGGCGAATATGAGCTTGTTTTCGGGTCCCAGGGGATTACACTTCGGCGGTACCTCCTTGTTGATCATGATCGATGTCAGCCCCCTGCCGCCAAGCTTCCTGTACTCCTGCGGCACTTCTTCGACGGTGATTTTTTTATCGTTCATGTTTACCCTGATGAATTTCATGGATGTCTCCCTCATACGGTGCATAGCGTTTCGTTACTGCCGTAAAACCGGTTTGATAACCTTTCTTTTTTCCATATCTTCAACCGCCTTGTTTATCCCTTCGAACGGATAGAATTCGATCAGCTTGTCGAACGGCAGTTTCCCCCGTTTATACAGTTCGATCAGTTTTGGAATGAAGATGTCCGGTACCGCATCGCCTTCGATGATCCCCTTGACCGTCCTTCCGTTCATGAGGAGGTCCATGTCCAGGCTGACCTCTGTTCCCGGCGCGACGACACCAAGGAGGCCGCAGACACCGCAGCGGGGAAGGCAGTCCACCGCCTGGCGGAGCACCTTTGGATTACCTGCGCATTCAAGGCTGAAGTCCGCACCCCCGCCCGTGATATCACGTATCGCCTCAACCGGATCGGTCTCGGTTACGTTTATGGTATGGGTGGCCCCGAACGCTTCAGCTGTTTTCAGAGGCTCGGGGCGTCTGGCAACGGCGATTATGGTGGAGCAGCCGCATACGACAGCCCCGAGAACGGCGTTCAATCCGACGTTACCGACACCGAAAATAGCGATGGAAGATCCGGGAGCGGGATGAAGCGTGTTCACGACGGCACCGACTCCGGTCTGAACGCCGCATCCGAGGGGTCCGAGAATTTCGAGAGGAACGTCTTTCGGTACCTTGACGACGTTTTTTTCACTTGCAAGCGCATAGTCGGCAAAAGAAGACTGGTTGAAAAAGGATCCGTGAACGACCTGATCGCCCTTTTTGAGAGTAGCGGTTCCGTCAGGACGGGCTCCGTTGAAGTTATGAAGGAAGAAATTAAGACAGTAGGGGTCTTTGCCTGATCTGCAGGATGTACACACCCCGCAGCAATCCCAGGTTAGTATCACATGATCGCCTTTCTTGACTTTGGTAACCCGGCTTCCAGTCTTTTCCACGACTCCCGCCCCTTCATGACCGAAGACGCTCGGCGGCGGCGGGATCGGCAGGTGACCGTCCCGGGCTTCCAGATCTGTATGGCATATTCCGGTTGCAACGATCCGGACCAGTACTTCATCATCGTTCGGTTCATCGAGCTCGAGCTCCTCGATCCTGAAAACACCCGATGTCTCGAAGACAACTGCCGCTTTCACCTTCATCTTCTTCTCCTGAATTCATAGTTTTACCGCCTCCGCCTGTGGCGAACCGTATCCGTGACAGCGAGGCGGGTGTATGTGTCCAATATTTTAACCGCCGTACTCTTTGCATCTTTTCACGGAATCTTACCGACGCCCGATACTATCCCGCTTTTTTTTTTTATAATTACTCCGATGGTTTTATTAAACAATCCGTTTCTTCGAAATTTCGACATTCGTCAATGGCTTCCGGCATGCCGTGCAAACGTGCCGACCGTGTATCGCACGGTTTCTTTACACAAGAACAAAGAAAAACGGCGCCGTGTGACGGGGACGACCGCCCGCCCGTGGTCGACCTCTGGCCGTCGTATATACCGAACGTATTCACTGAATATGTTCGAATTTTACCATCGGATTCCGGTTTTGTCAAATTGTTATGGTTGACAAAAAAAGAGGACATGTGTTAAACTGAATCTGTTCAGTGAATGCGTTCTGTTTGAGAGGTTGGCCGTTTTGTACGGGGGTCGTACATGAATGGGAAAATGACGGATCTGATGAATATCGTCAAAGAAGCGGAAATTATCGACGATCCCGCGGTAATCGAGTCGTTTGCACACGGATACCGGGGGGACGTTCCCATGAGGCCCATGTTCATGGTAAAGCCGAAAAACACAGACGAGGTGCAGAAGATTGTGCGCTGGGCGAACGAGACGTGTACACCGCTTGTCCCTGTAAGTTCCGGTGCTCCTCACCTCCGCGGCGGTACGGTTCCGACAGCCCCCGGATCGGTTATCGTAGACCTGAGCGGGATGGATCGGATTGTAAAAGTCGATCGGAGAAACAGGCTTGCCCTGATAGAGCCGGGGGTGACGTACACGACGCTCGGGCCTGAGCTTAAAAGACACGGATTGCGGATCGCCATGCCGCTTCTTCCAAGGAAAAACAAATCGGTACTCACGAGCCTGCTGGAACGGGAGCCCGTCGTTTCGCCGAGATATCAGTGGAATATGATGGAGCCGCTTCGGGCCCTTGAAATCATATGGGGCAACGGGGACAAATTCTACAGCGGCGGAGGTGTGTTCCGCGGAGAAAAGGAAGAAGACTGGAAAAGGGGGCTGGTGCCTGTATGGGGACCGGGGCCGGGGCAGCTCGATTTCTACAAGTTCGTATCGGCGGCGCAGGGGAGCATGGGTATCGTCACGTGGGCGTCGGTGAAATGCGAGGTATATCCGGAGTGCCGGAAGCTGTTCTTTGTCCCGGCGGACCGGCTGGAGGAGGCGATCGAATTCGTGTATCTGCTTCTTAGGTACAGGTTCGGCGACGAGCTGTTTTTAATGAACAAAAGCTGCCTTGCGTATGTACATGCACGGAATGCGGACGAGCTCGAGTCCGTCAAGGATACTCTCCCCTCCTGGGCAGTGGTCGTCGGCATTACGGGCGGGCACATACTGTCGAAGGACAGGGTCGAAGCCCGTGAGAAGGATATCCGGGACATTGCCCGCGGGTTCGGATTGAAGTTCATACCACAGCTTCGGAGTCTTTCGGGGAAAGAGTTCGGCGAGCGCATTATGCGTCCCTGCGAAGAACCGTACTGGAAATCGAGATACAGTGGGGAAGTTCAGGAGGTGTTCTTTCTGACCACACTCGACAGGACGCCCGGGTTCGTCGCAGCGATGAATGAAGAGGCAGACGGGCTGGAATATCCCGCCGAAAGGATCGGTGTCTACCTGCAGCCGGTCCATCAGGGTGTCGGCTGCCACTGTGAATTTATTATCCCGTTCGATCCGGACAGCAGGATGGATACAAGGAAAACCGAAGAACTGATTCGTAAAAGCAGCCTCAGGCTTTCCGATCAGGGGGCGTTCTTTTCGAGGCCCTACGGAATATGGGCCGATATGGTCTACGATCGGGATGCGGGGACAAAAACCGCAACAAAAAAAATTAAGGAAATATTCGATCCCAACAATGTGATGAACCCCGGAAAACTCTGCTTTTAACAGCAGCGGGAAAAAGGAGTATGCAATATGGCTCTTGAAGATTTTGCCTTGGAAACGGACCGGTGCAGTCAGTGCTCCTACTGTAAATGGATCCCGTTTGACCAGATGAAGAGCTGGAGGTTCGCGAAAAACTGCCCAAGCGTTTCCTATAACAATTTTAACAGCTACTCCGCGCGAGGCAGATACGCCGTTTCCCGCTCCCTTATCAAAAAGCAGATCCCCTATACCGATACGGTCAGGCATATCGTGTTTTCATGCATGACCTGCGGGTCGTGCGACGTAAGCTGCAAAATCTGCCGCTACAATCTCTATCCCCTTGAGATGGTAAGAGAGCTCAAGTTCAAGCTGGTAGAAGACGGCCAGGATCTCGATGAGCATAGAGCGGTGATTGAGAGCCTAAAGAAGGAACAAAACACCATGATGCAGCCGAAAGCCGTACGCGGGAAATGGGCGGAAGATCTGGATGTGCCGCGTCTGTTTTCACAAAAAGCGGAAATCCTTTTTCATGCAGGATGCAGGCTCAGCTACGACACGGAGATACAGAGTTCCGCGGTCGCCGCCGTGCAGATTCTCCAGAAAGCGGGTCTCGATGTGGGTATCATGGGTGAACGGGAGATTTGCTGCGGCGGGAGGATCTACTCGATGGGCTACAGGGACGAGTTCGCCCGTTTTGCCGGGGAGAACATCGCGGCATGGGAAAAGGCCGGAGTGAAGACGGTGGTAACTTCGTGCGCCGACGGCTATCATGCGTTCAAGCGCCTCTACCCAGAGTTCGGCTCCCGGGTAGAGGTACTCCATACGGTGGAGCTCCTTCACCGTCTTATCATGGCAAAAAAGCTCGAATTCCATTCGGAAGTCCCTATGACCGTGACCTACCACGATCCATGCCACCTCGGCCGGCAGGGAGAGCCGTATGTGCCCTGGAACGGCGTCGAGAAGAAGATCAAGAATCAGATCATCGTCTACGAGCCCGAACGACCGAGGTATAACGGGGCCTTTGGTGTGTATGACCCTCCGAGAGAGATCCTGGAACGCATTCCCGGCGTCCGGTTTTTGGAGATGGAGCGTATACGGGAGTACAGCTGGTGCTGCGGAGCCGGCGGGGGAGTGCGGGAAGCATACCCGGAGTACTCCGGCTGGACGGCTGCCGAGAGAATCGCGGAAGCGAAGGCAACCGGCGCAGAGGCTCTGGTCAGCGCATGTCCGTGGTGCGAAAGGAATTTCATGGATGCCGTGGGAGACGACTCGATGAAAGTCTTCGATATCATCGATCTCGTAAAGCTGGCTATGTAAAGGCAAGGGGGAAGAAAAAGATGGCGCTACCTGCGAACGTGTATAAGGATCTGGAGGATATCGTGGGCTCCCGTAATATATCCGGCGATCCGGCCGTGCTCGATTCATACAGGTATTCGCTGGCCCATACGGCGATTCATCTAGGGCCGTTTTTCGATACCTTTACTCCGCGGGGAGCCTGCGTCCTGCTGCCGGGGAGCACGGAGGAGGTACGGGCTATAGTCGAACTGTGCAATAAGCACAAAATCAAATTCAAGGCCTCCAGCACTTTCTGGTCCGCGCAGGGGTTCCCTTCGGAGGACGATACCATACAGCTGGATATGAGACGGATGGACCGGATTCTCGATATCGACAAAAAGAACATGTTCGCCGTAATCGAGCCGGGGGTCATCGGCGCTACACTGCAGGCCGAGGTCATGAAGGTCGGCCTTAACACCCACATTCCCGGCTCCGGCTGCAGCTGCTCCACTCTGGCTAGCGCGACCTCGTACTTCGGGTCGGGCCCCAGCAATCTGTACGGGGGCTGGCACTACGACAACCTGCTCGGGTTGGAATGGGTCATGCCCACCGGTGAAATCTTACGGACCGGGTCGCTCGGCCAAGGCTGCGGCTGGTTCTGCGGCGAGGGTCCGGGACCGAGCATGAAAGGAGTAGCCAGGGGATTTCTCGGCTCAAAAGGGTCTATGGGGGTGTATACGAAGTGCGCGATAAAGCTCTTCGCCTGGCCGGGACCCGAGTGCCTTCCTGTCGAGGGTACAATACCGGCTTACCGGACGCCCCTTCCGGACAATTTCAAGGCCTATACCGTCGCATTCCCATCCTGGAAAGCGTGGGCGGATGCGGCATACGCGATATGGGACGCCGGCATCGGTTATCTGGCACACCGGCAATTCAATATGTTCGGGAGGGACCTGAAGTTTGCCATGGTTAAGATACTCACCGACCCGACGAAAACACTCTCCGACCTCGAGGAGCTTCTCGCGGATCCCGAGGTACAAGAAATAACCGAGCAGTCGAAGCGGGAGTTCCAGATCATCCTCGTCGGTATGACGAAACGCGATATCGAGTGGCAAAAAAAGGCCTTCGACGAAATTCTCGAACGAACGGGGGGCTGGAAGGTCGAAGCCATGGACGAGCCGCATATACACGATTGGGTGCTTCTCTATATGATACGGCTCGGTCACAAAAACCTGAATCTCGTATTCGGCGGGGGATATGACGGCTGCTTCGGCCTGCTCGGGGCCGCTGACTACGGAGCTTCCAATGCGGAGGAGGCGGCTTTATTCAAAAAGAAGTGGGAGAAGCGGGGGGCCATAGTGGACGCGGGAGGAGACTGCATGATGGGGCCCATAGGCGGGCAGGGGGGAGGGGGTACGTGTCTCTGGGAGAACTTCACCTGCTTCGATTCCGCGGACAGAGAATCAACCGAGGGGACTTTTGAATTTTTCGACGCCTGCACTAGATTCGGGCTCGAAAAAGGGTGGGGGGTCGGTATGGAGAAGTGGAACGCGGTAGCGCGTGGGCCGGACGGTAAAACGACTTCCAAAAAAAAGCGGGACACAATACATCTCGGTTCACCGCAGCCTTCCGTTTTCCGGTATCAGCACAGGGTACGCGAAGCCTTCAACCCGAACGATCTCGGTGATGCGTACTACGAGACACTGGATGATACATAGAAATGTCCGATTATTGATACGGATAACGTTCCCGAGGGTGCGATACGGGTACCAGCGGCCTTTATTGGATCGACTCATGTCCTGAAGGTTGAAACGAGGGTCTCGATATTTTTATGCATCACCGTTTCGAGATCATAGCGGCCGTCGTAGAGGCTCCATTCGAACACAATACCACGGGCCATTATGAAGAGGAGCCTTACGAGCTCTTCCGGGTCGTCGTCATTCTTGATCTCTTTTTTTTCCTGACCCTGAGTGATAAGGTCTTTCAGCAGGACCAGCATGGGCCTGCTTTTTTTTATGAAGAATTTTATTTTCGGGTTGAAGAGCTGCTGAGTCGTTTCGACGCCCGTTGCCTTGTTGAATTTCGCATAGTGGTCGAAGTACTCGATAATCCGTTCCGGAACGCTTTTCTTTTTCATCCCGGAGGCCATCAGTGTGGAGAAGTACTCATCCGCCTTTCGAAAGATCTCCGCGAGTATGTCGTTTTTCGATTTGAAGTAATGATAGAAGGCTCCAACCGAAACTCCGGCCTTCTTACTGATATCGACGATTGTAATGTTCTCGAATCCCTTTCTGTCCATGAGATCTATTGCGGCGGTATAGATCCTGTTCTTCGTCGCTATCGCTTTTTCCTGCCGTGTCGTCATATTTCTTTTCGCCATGACTTTTCCAATCTATCGGATATCATCGATATACCGCAGGTATTTGCCCGGAGTCTGACAGGGGAATAACAGACCGCGCTTCTCGTATTTATTCTCCCCGAGCGATACCCTGTTTATGGCCGTCTCTTCCCATTTTTCTGGAAATTATTTGTAAGAAAACAAAAATAATAGAAAAATCATATAGTGTAAAGCCCGGATTGAAAACCACGTTCCCCATAGTACAGAGGATTTACTACGACAAACAATCATATGCGTACTTCGAGCAGCCGGAGGCGTTTCGTCGAATATGACGGTATATTGTTTTTCTTGACAAGCCTGACGGATATGATAAAGTGAATATGTTCAGTGAATGTATTCTGTCAAGGAGGCTGGGGTCATGGCGACGAAATTGGTGAAACTGCTTTCCGAATTGAGAGAACAGGAGGCGGTTGAATTCGTACAGAAGGCGATAGAAAAGGGAATAGATCCTGTTGAGCTCTTGGGGGATGCGAAAGAGGGCATGAATATTGTCGGTACGAAATTCGCACGCGAGGAATATTTCATTCCGGACCTTATTTTCTCCGGTGAGATTCTGAAAGGGGTTATCAGGGTTCTCGAGCCCCATCTTTCGAGTAGGGAAGATGAAAAACGGCTGGGTAGAGTTGTTATCGGTACCGTCGCAGGCGACATACACGACATCGGCAAGGATCTTGTCGTCTTCATGCTCGACGTGAACGGATTTGAGGTGGTGGACCTCGGCGTCGACGTAGCGGCGCAGCAATTCGTAAAGACTGCGTCCGATAAGGGAAGCACGGTAATAGGGCTGAGCGGATTCTTGACTCTGGCATTTGATTCCATGAAAAAGACAGTCGAAGCCTTTAAGGAGGCGGGGATCAGGGACAGCGTGAAAATCATGATCGGCGGCGGACAGATCGACGACTACATCAAGAATTATACCGGGGCGGACGCCTACGGAAAGGACGCAATGGAGGCTGTTGCTCTGGCGAAACGCTGGATAGGGGGATAATATTATGGATAAGAAATGGGAAGAAATGTCGTCAGGAGAAAAAAGAGAGGCGAGGTTTGCGCAGTGGCTTTCGCCGAAAGATCCCGAGGGAAACAATCTCAAATTCCGGAGTGCCGAAGCTGAGGCCTCCTATAGGGCGCGTGTGACCCGGTTCAAAGACGCCGTGCTGATGGAAAAGCTCCCGGACCGGATTCCGATATATCCCAGCGGCACGTTCATGCAGACGGACCTGACCGGCGTCACACCGTACGAGAGCATGTATGATTATAAGAAGCTGCTCGACGCCCACAAGAAATTTCTTGTCGACTATGAACCGGACTACTATGGCTCCCCCGCTTTTGTCGGCTCCGGAAAGATCCTCGACATACTCGACTTCAAGCAGTACAAGTGGCCCGGCCACGGCATCTCAAAGGAATCGGGGTATCAATGCATCGAAGGGGAATACATGAAAGCGGAGGACTATCCGGCCCTGATCAACGACCCCTCTGATTTCTGGCTCAGGACCTGGATGCCGCGGGTCTTCGGCGCACTGCAACCTCTGGCGAATCTCTCGCCCTTTCCCTTTTTGTGGGAGGTCGTTGCGGTTTCCGGATCCATGATCCCGTACGGCATTCCGCCGGTCCAGAATGCACTGAAGGCCCTGATGGAGGCGGGAAATGAGGCGATGGCCTGGATACAGCAGATTACCGCATTTGAGCTGGAGGTAAAGGGTATGGGATTCCCGACGGTAATAGGCGGTGCGGCCAAAGCACCCTACGATATACTCGCGGATACCCTCAGAGGCAGCCGGGGAATCATGATCGACCTCTACAGACAGCCCGAGATGGTTCTGAAAGCAATGGAACGGATTGTTCCCCTACAGATAAATCAGGGTGTGGGCATGGCGACAATGGCTGGAAACCCGATGGTGTTTATCCCCATGCACAAGGGGGCCGACGGATTCATGTCGGACGAACAATTCAGGGAGTTCTACTGGCCTTTTCTTAAGGAGGTCATCCTCGGGCTGGCCGATGAAGGGTGTATGCCCTTTCTTTTCTGCGAGGGAAGCTTCAATACGCGGCTCAAATATATCAGGGAACTGCCGAAAGCCTCCTGCTTCTGGATATTCGACCGCACGGACATGGCCGAGGCAAAGAAGCTGATAGGGAACAGGCTCTGCATAGGCGGGAATGTTCCGGCGGGGCTGCTCCTTACCGGCACTGCGGATGATGTCCGGGCGTATTGCAAGGACCTTATCGATGTCGCAGGAAAGGGCGGCGGCTATATTATGTCCACCGGCACCGGTATGGATGAAGGAAAGGCGGAGACCATTCACGTAATGATCGATTTCACCAAGGAGTACGGTGTCTATATGTAAAAAATTACGTGGTGCGATTTGAGAAGTCTGCCGTCTCGAGTTGCCTCAGTTAGGCTCTATCGGTGAGAATATACCGCCTTTTCCGGGGCTCATGAACGCCACGAGGGTGATCGGATCGAATCCGGAAAAGACCGTTCGTTCCGGCACGATCGCCGGCTGCGGTAGGTCCAATTCGGTTCGTTAAAGACATGAAACGGACGGATAAAAGTTTACAAAGTTTACGCCTGTCCCCTGTGGATAAGTTGTTGATTATTAAGGTTCGTGTCCTTCCTTTTTCATAAATAAGAGAGTGGGCCTATCTTATGCCGGTTTCCACTGCGTGTTTTTTTCTCGTACCTATGCTTCGCCTTCTTAACTATTGTACCTCCCGGCCGGGTATGATATATTTAGTATCATTATGCAGAAAACGACCGCAATCATACTGCTTCTGATTATCGTGACGGCTATTATCCCCTTGGTCTGTTACGCCCAGCTCGACGAATTCAAGATCAGAGAAGTGAGGGTCATCGAAACCTTCGAAGACTATGTGCGGGAAGTTCGGTTTTCCCCCTTTGGCACGTATATCGCGGTCACCTCCGGCGACAACAAAATCTTTCTCTACGACAGGAATTACACCCTTCTGTGGAGCAGCCAGGGCGAGCGTCGGAGCGTGGGAGGGAAGGCGGCATTCTCCCCGGACGAGACGTACCTTGCGTTTACCCGGTACAAGACCAAGGGTGATATCGGTATCCTCAATCTCGACGAGATGCGGGTGGTGCAGTCTATCGACGCACATCCGGATTATGTGAACAGCATATCGTACAGTCCCGACGGACACATACTCGCTTCCGCAGGCAACGATAAGACGGTCATCATCTGGAAATGGAACGGAAGCGAATTCGAAAAAGTTCAAGTGCTTTCCGGACACGAGAAAACGATAGACGAGGTGGTGTTCAGCCCGGACGGCTTGTACATCGCATCGGGCGGAGACGACAAACAGGTTATCGTATGGAAACGTGAGCAGGACGGATTCGTACGGGACCAGACTCTTGTCAACGACACGTACTGGATCGACAGCCTCGCATTCTCGCCGGACGGCCGGCTGCTGGTCTCGGGGTCCTCATCGAAGCTCACCTTCTGGCGGCTGGAAAAAGGGGTGTTTTCCGTCGCGCAGGAGATCAAGCATGCGGCCGGGGGAGTATGGAGCCTCGAATTCAGCCCGGACGGAAGATACCTTGCAGGGGCGATTTCGAGCGGTATCGTAAAGGTCTGGGCGGACACCGCCGGGGGCTGGAGGGAAACACTCAACGTGTACCGACATAACGACAACGTGTTCGACGCTTCGTTCAGGTCCGACGGGAAGCTGTTTGCGACGGCGTCGAGCGATGCGACCGCGATCTTCTGGTCGCTCGAGGGGGTGCGGCCGGACCCGGTCATGTCGCTTCGGGATTCTCTCGGCCTGCCGTTTACCGCCGCGCAGAAGCTCGTCGTCGACAGAATCACGTCAAAAAAGGTCATAGAGGAGATCGATCCCCATCTCTCGGCCGAGAAGGACGAGTTCGAAACCACGGATCAGTACTCCATGAGAAAGGAGAAGTTCAGCTCTCACGTGCTTCTGAAACTGCAGGAGATGACGGAGAAGAAGTTCGGGGTCTTACAGGCGGGGACGGGAGAGGGGAAGTATCGGGTCACCATACCGATCGAGAATCTCGGGCCCTACGATGCCGATACCCAGACTTACACCGTCTCGCTGCTCGGAACCGCCGGTATGATACGGATCGCCCCCCTCGACGCGAGGGTTCTGAAGAAGCGGGGGGATGAGGCGGTAGTAGTCGCCGAAAAGCGGTTGAGCGACGACGGAATTTCATACGATTACGGGGAGTTCAGCCTCGTTCACCCGAAGAGCGGAGAATCCTATCGCATCATGATGAAGGAGAACCCCTTCAGAGGAGAGCTTTTGAAGACGTCCGGGATAAAGGAGCGGGATATCGTATCAGGCGGCGCCGAGGGCCCGGACATGGTCTTAGAGAAGGTCGAGCTCGATGCAATATTTCCCGTATTCTACAAGTACTACGACGAGAATCCGATCGGAAGGGCGGTCCTGAGAAACCGGGGCACGCTGCCCGCACGTGATATACGGGTGCGGCTCTACATCAAACAGTATATGGACAATCCGAAGCTGTGCAGTGGGCCTGAAACCCTGGAAAGCGGTCAGGAGGGAGAGGTCACGCTGTACGGCCTGTTCACCAACAAAGTGCTGGAGATCTCCGAGGGAAACAAGGTCTCGGTGAAGCTCACCCTCGACTATACTGCGGGCGGGTCGCAGCAAAGCGCCGAGATCATCGACACGATCAGAATACACAACCGGAATGCGATCACCTGGGACGACGATCGCAAGGTGGCCGCATTCGTCACGGCTAAAGAGCCTGCGGTTCTCAAGTTTTCGAAGAATATCGCGGGAATGATAAAAGACAGTGTCAGCAGGGCTTTGAACCCCAACCTTCTGCTCGCGATAGCCCTTCACAGGGCGCTCGATCTGTACGGCATGAGTTACGTGGTCGACCCGACGACCCCGTACAACGAATTCTCTAAAAACAGTCTCTCGGTCGACTTCCTGCAGTTTCCGAAACAGACGCTCGAGTACAGGGCGGGGGACTGCGACGATCTCTCCATACTGTACAACGCGCTCTTGGAATCCATCGGTATCGAAACCGCGTTCATCACCATACCCGGGCATATCCTGCCGGCGTTTTCGCTGGGAATATCGGCCGAGGAGGCGCGGGAGCTGTTCGAGAGCGGTGACGACTTCATCATAGTCGACGGCGTGGCGTGGGTGCCGGTGGAGATTACGATACTGGAAGACGGCTATCTCAAGGCGTGGCAGCTCGGCGCGAAGGAGTGGAGGGAGAACAAGAGGAGAAACGCCGCAGGGTTTCACAAAACCCGCGAGGCATGGTCGGTATACGAGCCGGTCGGTCTTTTCGGTGAAGCGGATGTGTCCGTCCCGCCGCGTGACCTCGTTGTGGAAGAATACATCAAAGCGGTAAACGGCGTGATCTCCAAGGAGATCTTCCGGCGGGAGCAGAAACTGAAATCGGAGATCGAGAGGAAGAAAAACGGGCCGATCCTTCTCAACAGGCTCGGCGTGCTGTACGCCAGGTACGGGCTCGAGCTCAAGGCCGTGGATACGCTCGAAGCGGTCCTTGCACGTGAAGAGTATACCCCTGCGCTGGTAAACCTCGGTAACATTTACTATCTTCGAAAGGATATGGACCGTGCTCTGGAGTATTACAGGCGTGCCTTTGACCGTACCCCGGACAACCCGCGGATTCTCCTTGCGCTCTCCCGGGTATACAGGGAGCTCGGGGATTACGAGCTTTCGGGCAAGATGTTTGCAAGGCTGAAGTCGGTGGACAGGGAGCTTGCCGATGCGTATTCCTATCTGGAGACGGCGGAGGAGACGGGACGCGCCGCGCAAGCGGGGGGCATGTATGAGAAGATACTGTGGGAGGAATGATTATCCACGATCCTCTCATTCTACCGGGTTTCGATACCGTACTCTCAGTGAAACATGGAACCCTCCGGTATCGGTCGTGAGACGAAAGGGTAAAACCCTTGCCCTCCCGGCTTCAGGGCACTACTATTGATTTAATTCCATAATGCAAGAGGAACTGCGCATGCAGGATTTTATCTATCAGATACCCACAAGAATCGTATTCGGGAAGGGGGCTGTTTCGCGTATCGGTGAGCTTGCGGGGGAATTCGGGAAAAAGGCCCTTTTCTTATACGGTAAGTCGAGCATCAAGCGTACCGGTGTATACGATAACGTGACCGGATCCCTGAAGAAGTCAAAGATCGCCTTCGTCGAGCACGGCGGCGTGAAGTCCAACCCCGTTCTCTCGCATGCTGAAAAGGGTATCGGTATTGCGAAACGCGAGAATGTGGATTTCATCCTCGCGGTCGGCGGGGGGAGCGTGATAGACGAGGCCAAAGCGATCGGCGCGGGGGTCAGAACGGGCGGCCCCATCTGGGACTTCTATACCCGGAAACGCTCGGTGGAGGCGGCACTTCCGGTCGTATCCGTCCTCACCATACCGGCGACGAGCTCGGAGATGAACTGTACTTCGGTAATGACGAACGAGGCCACAGGCGACAAGGTCGGCTTTTCCTCGAATAAGCTGTATCCGGCGGTCTCCGTGCTCGATCCCGAAATTACGTATACCATCCCCCCGGAGTACACGGTCTACTCCGGAGTCGATATTATTTCGCATCTCATCGAAGGCTACTTCACGCACAAGGATCCCTATGTGCCGATCCAGGAGGGGTTCGCAGAGGTGCTCGCGAGGGCGGTGATCGAGTGTACCGAACGCTGCCTCGATAACCCCTCCGATTATCAGGCGAGGGCCACCATGATGTGGGCGGGATCGCTGGCCTGGAGCGGGCTGTACGTCGCCGGTATCGGCCCCATTCAGGTGCCGAACCATCTGCTGGAGCATCCCTTGAGCGCGCTGTACGACGTCGCGCACGGCGCGGGACTCTCCATCGTTATTCCGGCATGGATGAGGTACACAAAGCGGGAGAACGCCCCCAAGTTCGCCCGTTTCGCTAATGCGGTGTTTGGAATACCCTCGGGTGAGTCGGCGGAAGAAATTCAGGCTGCGGCCGAGAGTGGAATAGAGGCTTTAAAATCCTGGTATTTAAAGATTAAAAGCCCCGTATCGTTCGAGGATGCCGGAATACCGGCTTCCGATATCGACAGGATCACGGAACAGGCGGTTCGGCTTGCTGCGATATGGGGACTCGACAACTACACGAAAGATATCATTAAAGCGATATACGGTATGTGTACGATGCGGTGAGACGCCGGCATTGCGATGTCTCGTATCGGTACGCACGGGAGAAAGATATGGGGAAAGAGAAACTTATAAAGAAGGGCGATATTGTGACGCTCAAGAGCGGCGGTCCGAAGATGACGGTCCAGGGCGTGGGAGACACGAAACCGGGTCCCATGAACACGATCCGGTGGGTACGATGCATCTGGTTCAACAATAACCTGGTGAACGAGTATAATTTCGACGAAGCGGTGCTGAAGATCGTCGGAGGAGATAAATAGCGGCTTTTTCGGCGAAAGGGGGTACGGTCAACCGTTATACACGGGCAGGAGTGTTCTCACCCGATAAGACAGTGCCGTACAATGGGGAGGATGCCCCGGCATACCGGTTAGAACCTCGAAACCGGCCCGCCGGAGTTTTTCTGAAGAGAGAGACGGTTAGCCGGCAGCTCAGAATTGTACTTGTTTTACCATCCGATGTTGCTATAATAAGTATATAGAAATATATTTATATACTGTTGATTCGAAATGGATTTTTCGGGGTCGAAAAAAAGATACCCGCTGCTGGTGCTGCTTTGGATCTTGGCGTTCGGCCTGCTCTACCTCCTCAGTCTTTATCAATACCTTCTCTTTCACACAGCGGCGGAGCTCTTCAGCATTGTCATCGCGGGATGTATATTCATCCTCTCCTGGAACTCGAGGAGGTTCTTCGAAAACGGCTACTTTCATGTGCTCGGGGCCGCGTACCTTTTTTAAGCACCCTCGACATGCTTCATATCGGAGGTGATGCTACTTGCGCTCGATGTGGAGGGCCGGGTCACGATGATCAACAGGAAAGGGTGCAGCATACTGGGATACTGCGGGAAGGAGGTAATCGGGAAGAACTGGTTCGAGGAATTTTTGCCCGTGAAATTCCGTCCGAAGGCCGAGTCGGTATTTACGAGGATAATGGCGCAGGAGCAGGGGCAGGAACAGTACGAATACGTCGAGAACCGTTTAAGAACGAAGGGAGGGGAACAGCGGATCATCGCGTGGCACAATGTCGTAGTGTGGGACAAAAACGGTGCCGTTGTGGGAACCCTGAGCTCCGGTCAGGATATAACGGAAAGGAAGATGGCGCAGGCGGCAAGAGAGAAACTGATACAGAGCCTGAAAGCGGCGATCTCGAAGACCCAGACCATCAGAGGCATACTCTCCATATGCGCTCGCTGCAAGAAGATACGTGACGAGAAGGGAAATTGGATACATGTCGAGACCTACGTGAGCCAGCGCTCCGGCGCCCAGTTCAGTCACGGCCTGTGCCCCGAATGCGCGAAAGAACTGTACCCGGATATTCAGCTTGAGGAGAATGATGAGCGGTAGGGCTTTATTGTTTACCGTCAGCGCCGGGGAGTCCAGTCCTTCGTCTCATCGAAGACCGATTTCAGTATTTCGACGCAGCGGTCCATCTCCTCTTTCGTATGGTAGGACGAGATGGAGAGCCTGAGCCTCGTCTTGTTTTTCGACACTGCAGGGTAGGTGACGACACCGGTGTAGAGCCCCTTCTCCTGGAGCCGCTTCGATATTTCCCGCAGCCTGAGATCGTTACCCGCCATCACCGGAATGACGTGTGATTTCGAGTTGCCGATGTCCAGTCCTGCTGATTTCAGCTTCTCGTGCATGTAACGGGTATTCTCCCAGAGCTTGTCCCTGTAGGACTTGTCCTTCTGGTAGATCTCGAGAATCTTCAGAATTCCCGCCGCGGTATGCGGTGCCACCGCACAGGAGAAGACATAGGCCCTTGCATACATCCGGAGATAGGTCATGAGCTTTAGTCCGCCGGATGCGAACCCTCCGATGGCGCCGAAGGACTTGCTGAACGTTCCGATGGATATGTCGATCTCGTCCTCAATCCCGAAATGCTCCGCAACGCCCGCGCCCCGTTCACCGAAGACGAGGCTCGCGTGCGCCTCGTCCAGCAGGATCTTGGCGCCGTATTTCTTGCATATCGGAACGATCTCCGGGAGGTTGGCGAGATCGCCGTCCATCGAGTACACCCCCTCGATACAGACCATGACCCGCTTCGTTTTCAGCCCTTTCAGAACCTTTTCCAGGTGCCTGGGATTGTTGTGGACGAAGACCTTGATATCCGCGCCGGAAAGACGTACGCCGTCGTAAATAGAAGCGTGCGAAAGCATATCGAGCACTGCGACGTCGCCGGGCCGAAGAATACCGGAAAGGGTGCCGAGGTTGGCGCTGTATCCAGTCGGGAAGACGATCGCGGCCTCATGCCCCTTGAACTCCGCGAGGGTCGATTCGAGCTTCTGGGTTATGTCGAAGTACCCGCTTAAAAGGGGCGCAGAGACCGCCCCGGTCCCATACTTGTCGATCGTGTCCTTGACGGCCTTTTTGACTTCCGGGTGATAGGAATAGCCGAGATAGTTGTACGAGCAGAAGTTCAAAAACCGCCGAACGGAGCCGCTTGTGATATCGTACACTTCGAACTCGTCAAGCGGTGCGCTCATGACCGGCTGGCCGTATACCATGTATTTCTTTCTCACTCCGTCCTGGTACATTTCATAGAAGTATTCCGAGACCTCGAAGAGATCGTCGCTTTCGAATTCGTAGAAATCCGCGGTAGTATAGTCGTCGCAGTTGACATTGTTCAGATCGATATCCCGTTTATTCAGGGCCATCCCTAAAGCTCCTTGTTCATCTCAGTTTTATCCGTCCCGACTCCGCAAAAAATCTAAGATAATATCTTCCGCGCTGATAGTAAAACGGTGATATACGAACTCACGGTCGATCAATCATTTTTGGGTACCGGGTGCAGGGACGAACATAACAAACACCCTAAAATATACAATAATATCATGGGAAAGTAATCACTATTTCAGTTTGCTCGGGGTGCGGCGCTCTGGCTTTACAGGGCGCGGGTGGCATGCTGTGCCGCATTCTTGTATGACCGGCTTCAACTACTTGACATATACAGCCGTGTGCGTCAAACTGTTACATATATTGCAGGGCGGTTTATCGGTGCAATGTAACCGCCGTGGACCTCTTTGAGTTTTGATTGAAGACGTTATCGACACCATTGGCTGCGGGGGATATCAGAAGGAGGAGTTTTTATGGCGAGCAAGGGCAGAGTGAAGGTCGGTATCATCGGGTCCGGGTTTGAAGCGGACATACATGCGGAATCGTTCAGGATCATGCCGGACGAGGCGGAGGTCGTCGCGTGCGCCTCGCCGACGAAAAAGCATGTCGAGGCGTTTGCAAAGAAGTACCGTATACCGTCGGCCTTTACCGACTACAGAGAGATGCTCGAGTCACCGGAGATCGAGATGATCACGGTCGCGGCGCCGAACTATCTTCACGCGCAGATGACGATCGACTGCGCCCGGGCCGGCAAGCACGTGGTATGCGAGAAGCCGCTCTGCATTACGCTCGAGGAAGCGGACGAGATGATCGATACCTGCAGGAAGAAAGGAGTGCTCCTCATGTATGCGGAGGAACTCTTCTTTACGCCGAAATACGTGAAGGCCAAGGAGATGGCGGACCAGGGAGCGTTCGGAACGCTGTACATGGTAAAGCAGTCGGAGAAGCATTTCGGGCCGCATGAGCCCTGGTTCTGGGATGTCGAGCGATCCGGCGGCGGGGTGTTCATGGACATGGGGTGCCACGGCATTGCGTTCTGCTACTGGTTTTTAGGGAGACCGGCCATCAAGTCGGTTTTCTGCCATATGAACACGCACGTGCACGGGGACAAAACGAAGGGGGAGGACGATTCGATCTGCATCCTCGAGTTCGAAAACGGCGCGGTCGGCCTCGTCGAGGATTCCTGGGCCCGCCGGGGCGGCATGGAGGACAGGATAGAGGTGTACGGCTCGGACGGTTTGACCTACGCCGATCTCCATATGGGGAACGCGCTCCCCACCTACAGCGAGCGCGGGTACGGATACGCGGTTGAGAAGGCGCCCTCCACCATGGGCTGGACCTACCCGGTGTTCGAAGAGCTCTACAATTACGGATTTCCGCAGGAGATGCGCCACTTCGCGCGGTGCGTGCGGGGCAAAGAGGAGCCGATCGCGACCGGTGAGGACGGGCGGGTCGTGCAGGAGGCCCTCTACGCCGGGTACAGCTCGGCTTCGTCCGGCCGGAGAGGGTGCAGCTGCCGTTCAGGCCGGCTGGAGTAAAGAGGCCGATAGACCTGTGGCTGAACGAGAAGGGATAAACGTTCGAGCGTTGCGGTCGAAACCCGTGTACTAAAGGAGGATTCGGACCATGTGGGTGGCACGTGGTGTAAGGGCTGTTGCGATAATCGGTATCATCGTATTGCAGTATTCGTACGCGGCCGGGGAGGTCGATTACAAGCAGCGAATGCGCGATTTCGTTCAGGATATAAGCAGGTACGCAAAGAAGAAGGATCCGGGTTTCTGTATCGTCCCGCAGAACGGTCACGAGCTCATGAGGGAAGGGGGAGACTCCGAGGGAATGCCGGTGCCGGAATATATCGAAGCGGTTGACGGAGCGGGGCAGGAGGATCTTTTCTACGGATATGTGAGAGACAACGCGCCGACTCCGATACAGGACACCGAATATCTCATCTTTTTCCTCGATGCCACAAAAAGCGGGGGAGTCGCCGTGCTGGTCACCGACTACTGTTGGGACCGTCGTAAGATGGACGACGCGTTCGAGCTGAACTCGAAAAAAGGCTATGTTTCGTTTCAGGCCCCTGAGCGCGACCTCGATGTGATCCCGGATTACCCGCGACCTATACGGAACGAAAACGCGAACGACGTCACCGCCCTTAAGGAGGCGAAGAACTTTCTATACCTGCTCGACCCGGGCGGCTGGAGCGGCAAGAAAGACTACATACGCGATCTTTCCGCGACCAATTACGATGTGATCATAATGGACGCGTTCTTCGAAGATGAAAACGGCGACCAGCGGATGCTTGCCTCAGAAGACGTTCTGGCCCTCAAGAGAAAAAGAAACGGCGGCAGGCGGCTTGTCATATCCTATATGAGCATAGGGGAAGCGGAGGAGTACCGCTATTACTGGCGTACGAGCTGGAAACGGAACCCCCCTTCGTGGCTCGCCGGCGAAAATCCGGACTGGCCCGGTAACTACAAGGTGAAATACTGGGACCCGGAGTGGCGGGCGGTCATATTCGGGAGCCGTGACGCGTATCTCGACAGGATCATCGCCGCCGGCTTCAATGGGGTATATCTCGACATCATCGACGCGTTCGAGTACTTCGAGTAGGGAGTCTTATTTTTCATGCATCGCCGTGCTGCCGTCCCACCCCTCGGGCGGCGGGTTTTCTGTGAAATAGTCGCAGAGGTCCGAGAAGTAGGATAACAGTCTGTCTTCAGGGTTAATCGCCGTCAATTCGCCGAAGATTTTTTTCGCCTCGTTGAAGTTCATTTTTCTATAGAGGGCGACCGCGCGCTGAAGCGTGTCACCGGTCTTTCGTTTCAGGTTTCTTTTTTCCTCGTCGTCCGCGTCGAAGACTTCGTACATCTGTACCGGTTTGGTTTTGCCCTTTACCACAATGAGATCGAGCGGCCGTATGAGGTAGCTGTCCGGCTTCTTCAGCGCCGCGTACGTGGCCTGTGTGATGACGATACTGGCACCGAACAGCTTGGTAAGCCCCTCGGCTCGCGAGGCGAGGTTAACCGTATCGCCGATCACGGTGTACTCCATCCTGTTGGGGGAGCCGATGTTGCCGGCGACGAGGTCGCCCGTGTGTATGCCTACGCCGATGCTGATTTCAGGCCTGCCGAGTGATTCCTGCCCGCTGTTGAATTCATGTAGAGACTCCATCATTCCTATCGCCGCCCGTACCGCGTTGTCCGCGGAGCTGTCGGCATCTCCCAGAATGCCGAAATGCACCATGAGCGCATCGCCTATGTACTTATCCAAAACGCCTTTGCAGAGAATGATATTGTCCACCATCACGGTAAAGTAGCGGTTCAGCATTGAGACGAGCGTCTCGGGGTCGAGCCCCTCCGAAATGGTCGTGAAGCTGCGGATGTCGCTGAATAGCACCGTTCCTTCCTGCTTTTCCCCTCCCAGCTTGATCTCCGACTTGAGCGCCCGCTCCGCGACCTCCTTCTGCACGTATTTTCCGAACAGGTCCTTGACGAGGTCTCTTTCTTTCAGGCCGTCCGCCATGCTGTTGAAGGTCGTCGCCAGGTCCCCGATCTCATCGTTACGCGTAATGTTCACGTGGAATGAGAAGTTGCCCCTGGCGATCTCGATAACGCCCTTCGAGAACTTCTTGATGGCCTTTATCACCATGTTTTCCGTGACGAGCAGGTACACGGTCACCGAGAGGACGAACGCGATGACCGATACGATGCCGGCGACGAGAAGGATCGATCGCCTGTACTCCGTTACCTCCCTCGCCCATACCTCGAGACCGAGCACGCCCGTCGGCCGGTCTCCGCCGTGGATGATGCTGTATATGAAAAGGCTTTCCCCGAACTCCGTTTTCTCGAACTCCTCTGTTATGTAGTCGTCGTCGTTCGCCAGCAGCTCGTTAATGAACTCGATGCTCTCCGGATCGTGCTCGTTGTACGATTCGCCGGGAATCGACTCGGGCATTCCCTTCAGGCTCAGTGTAAGGTAGAGGGGAATTGCTTCGTTATCGATACGGACGGTGCCTTTTCTCGACAGGTCGGCCGGGCCATCCGACTCGCTCATGATGCCGAACGGCGTATCGAGCGTGAGCGGGCTCGTGTTCGTGACCGCAAAAAGGATCGTATCGTCGAGGTACACCCGCCCGGCCCCTGCCTCCCTTTCAAAGCGAACCTGTACCGTGTTATCCTCTATCTCCAGGGTGAAATCATCGGTATATGTTTTCTGCTCGTGCTCTATCAGGAACGAACCGTCGTTGAACCTGCAGATGAGTGCGAAGAGATCGGTCTCGACCCACAGGGTATGTGTTTCGTTTATATTGGCATCGAGCGTATACACATGATGGCCTCTGCGCCGGTCGTAGACGATCGCGTAGAGATACGAGACGTCTTCGTTGTCATTCTTGATGTCGTGCAGGTACCGCTGGTAGTACCTGTATGTCTCGTCACTAAGCGCTTCCGGCGTGGTGAAGGATGCCAGTTCGTCGCCGTCGAGCGCGTCGGCTATACAGCGGGCGAGGGCGAGTTTTTCGTTCAAGAAGTTCTCTAAGAAGAGCCTGTACGCCTGTCTGTATATGAAGAAGCCTATGACGAACGAGATTACGATACTCACCCCGAGCGTGATGAAAAATATTTTCTTTCGTATCCCGAATTTCATACGGATTTCCCTCTGTTAGCGTATCATAGTTACAGGAATCCACAAGACCATTGTTCGCATGCGCTTGACTAATTCCCTGGGATGATTTAGGGTGTATCTATCTGGTTGCCGGGAAAAAGGGGGAAGCGTATGAACGAGGGCTCGGGTGAAAAGATCGGGAGCTTGCTTTCGGAACAGGGCGGGGTCTCGAAGGAGCAGCTGGATATAGCGCTCGAGCGCCAGGCGGAATACAGGAAGGCGAACGTCCCGTTGCGTCTCGGAGAGGTGATCGTCGATTCGGGGGTCGGTTCCGCGACGAAGGTGTCGGGCGCGTTGCACCGTCAGCGTGACGGGTATCTGCGGTCAAGCACGATCGGCCAGGTCCTCACAGAGCTCGAATACGTTACAAAAGCGCAGCTCGAGGAAGCGATGGAGGCTCACCTCGATATACTCGCCCCCCTGGGAGAGGTTCTGGTGGATCAGGGGATCTGTACCCAAGAGCAGGTGGATACTGCCTACAAGCTGCAGCTGATACGGAGGGTCACTGCGCTCAGGCGCCCGCTCTCTTCGCACTTCGACCCCTTAAACGTTATGGAGCTCCTCGTGGAGGAGACGGTGGACGGCGTCATCGAGGAGAACGAAGGCTGCACCTGCGACCAGTGCAGGGCCAACGTCGTCGCGATCTCGCTCAACAAGCTCGCCGCACGGTACATGAGCGACATGGAGGCGCTCTTAGGCCAGCTCGACCGCTACAGGGAGGAGTACGGCGACCTCGTGAGAGAGAGGGTGATAAAGGCCGTCGAACAGGTGAAGGAAAGCCCGAAGCTCGGGTGCAGGAAAAAGGTCAAGGAACCCGCCGGGGAGTTACTCGGCAGGGTAGTCGTCCACATCTCCAACCGCCATGTGCACCTCACGCAGGAGCACGTGGAAAAGCTGTTCGGCCCGGGATACGGGCTCGTGAAGTGGAAGGACTTGATGCAGCCGGGGCAGTACGCGGCGCGCGAGACCGTGGTCTTAGAAGGCCCCAAAGGAGCCATCGAGCGCGTGAGGGTGCTCGGCCCGCCGAGGAGCGCGTCGCAGGTCGAGATATCGGGAACCGATCAGTTCAAGCTCGGGCTCAAGGCCCCGGTACGTGAGTCGGGGAAGCTCGACGGCACCCCGGGAATAGATATGACGGGACCGCATGGAACCGTGTCCCTCGAACAGGGGGTGATACGCGCGCGACGTCATATCCACATGACGCCTAACGACGGCGGTTCATTCGGTCTCAAGAACGGCGACTCGGTGAACGTCCGCCTGAAAGGCGACCGCACCGCCGTATGCGAGAGCGTGCTCGTGCGGGTCACGGACGCCTCCGCTTTGGAGATGCACATCGACACGGACGAGGCAAACGCAGCCGGCGTGCCGATGGAGTCTCTCGGCGATATGCTCCCCGCAGGCTGACAGTAACCTGCGGCGGCGGGCGGTCAGTAGTTCTTCTGGATCGTATCCCAGTCTTTCTTGAACCCGTCGACCGCCTCCTGTACGAGCGGCTGGTCGAGGTATTTTTCCACGTCCTTCCCCCAGATGAAGCAGGACATGACTCCGTGCGAGGCGTAGAGCGGGATCTCGGTCGCGTCGTAGATGCCCGTGCATATCTTGACGTCGAGCTTCTGTGCGTCGATGATATACTGCATCTTGATCACTTCCTCTGTCTTCGCCGTAATACCCGCCCTCTGGATCATCCCGCTGTACGGCGCGACAGCCTTAGCGCCCGCTGCCGCGGCGTAGAGCATCCACGCCCTCGTGGGAACGCAGGTCGCCATGACGTACGACCCGCCGCGGGAGAGAGTGGAGATGACCTCGAGGCCGTTCAGGGTCGCCGGCACCTTGACCCGCATCTTGTCCGGGTTGATCGCTATGAAATCGTGCGCCTCCCTGAGCATCCTGTCCGAGGTTCCGTCACCGATCTGGTAGTAGGCGATCTCTGCGATCTCGCAGATATCCTTGAAGAGCTTTTTCGCGTTCTTCTTCTCGGCCGCGACCACCGTCGGGTTCGAGATAACGCCTTTGAATATACCGAGTTTCAGGTACTTCTCGACGAGCTTGAGGTTAGTGGAAGCAAGCCAGAAATCCATACGTCACTCCTTTGCGTGTGGTTTTATTTTAAGAGTTTCGATTGCAGCTTCGAATACGCGTCGAACATCCGTTCTTCCTGTGCCGTCATCGTTTCCACATCGCTCGTCACGTTGTGGCTTGGATACACGACCGGCTTGTGTCCCCGCTCGATGAGGAGCTGTGCCGTTCGTGCGACGACGGCGTCCATGACTATCATGGAGGCGATGGTAGAGATCGAGGCGTAGCGCGTGCCGTCTTTGGCTTCGAGCAGGGAGTCTCCCTCGGGTGCGCCGGTGTCTATCGGGATATCCACAATTTCGAAGAGTCGTTTTCCCGTCGCCCCGTCCGGCGTGTTCGCCCGTGAGTGCTCGAATGAGGTGACGCCGATGGTCGTCATACCGAGCTTCTTGCATTCTGACGCCATCTCCACCGGAAGAGCGTTGATGCCGGAGTGTGTGAAGATGACGATCGAGTCTTCCGGTTTCAGGCTGTAGTTGGAAAGTATGACGCTCGCATATCCTCTCGTGCGCTCGAGGAAGGACATCTGTCGCTGTCCGCCCTTTCCCACCACGAGGCTGTTGTATCCGAACGCGGGTTCCACGATCTGGTAGAACCCGACAAAGGACCCTATCCGCGGAAACGCCTCCATACAGGGGAGGGCGCTGTGCCCTGCGCCGAACACGAGCGCGGCCCTGCCCGCGGCGATCGAGTCCGCGCATGCACATGAGGCTCGTTCGAGCGGTTGTATCTGCGAGTCCTCGAGCCGCCGGATGAGCTCTCTCGTTTTAGTCAGGAATTCTTTCGACCACATGGCGTTTTTGTCTCCACTCATTCGTTTCATTTCCCTGAGCTTAATTTGTACGTAGCGGGGAGTCAAGGGAAAACGATAAATCTTAAGAACGATCAATCGTAAGAACGATCAATCGTAAGAACGATAACGCGTCCTGCGATTGTTAAGCGTTAAGGCGTTCAGCGCGGCTCGTCATCGGAGCGGACCGGCAGGCGTGCCTCGCTGAGGTAGGTCTGAAACCTCCCCATCGTGATCTTTCTCCCTTTCCTGTCTCCCGCGATGAAGTGCTGTTTTTCGGGGTCGAGGTTTCTGATGAGGTCCATATCGCTCGCATACGCGCTCACCGTGTCGAGCCCGTTTTTCGTAAGGACGAATACCGGGATCTTTCTGGTGATCTGGAGTATCGACGCGGGGCCCACGACCTCGCGCATCTCGTCCGACGCACAGGACCACACTACATCCGTAAAATCCCGGATTTCTTTCGCGCGCTGCCGAGAAACGCCGGTCGAGCACACGAGGAAGACGGTGATACGGACGCCGTGCCTTTTTTCGATCTCCCGGAACTGCATGAGCGGTTCGTTCATGTGTCCGTTGACCGTGACCGCGATTTTGTTATATCCAAGCCGTATGGCCCGTTCGACGGCCCCTGCCTGGTGAATCGACGAGTCGGAAAACGGGACGCGGGCGCCGAGCGCTTCGAGCCGCTGTATCGTACCCGGGATCGGTGTGGTGTAGAAAAGGCCGTTCATCCGCGCGCCGATACCCTGCACCACATCGGGGGAGGAGGTGATAACGCTTCCGGTGCCGTCGCATGCCACGACCGCAGCGTCGATCGCGTGCTTTTTCAGCGCGTACATGAGGATCTCCGATGCGCCGTACGGTATGGCGATCTTCTTCTGCTCGAGCGTCCGTTTCGGGGTAAAGAACCCGAACGCTTCGATCTTCTCCTCGATGCCCTGTTTGATAAGGGCCTTGATCTCATCTCTGTCCGGAGCGTCGCTGATGGGGATATGCCGGTACATCTGCCTCGCGAGGGGGCAGTGGGTCATCACGGGGTCTGTGATTTTAATTACGCGGGCGTTCGATATAACGGCGAAAGAAGAAAAGAGGCGGATGATGTGGAGGTCGTCGTACTCTTTTTCGTCTATGCCGATTCGGTCGAACAGCGTTTGCAGATCCATTCCGATTCCTTGTTTATTGTGTCACATGATAATACTTACAGCTCGCACATGATGTCAAGTATGGGGACACAATACTTCAGGACACGATAAAAGGGGACACCATAAGATCAAAATCCCTGTGAAAAATATAGAGGGTCAATACAAAAAGCATTATCTCAAATACAAGCATGAAATAGGCCTGTCTGCAAATAACTTCTATTCTTCGAAATGAACAGAAAAAAATCTTAACAATCGATTCACCCGGTTAGAATTGTTAAATTTCCTCTGAAATTGATACTAATTCGAGAAGAAAAACCTCACCACTGTTGTTTAATCAATTATGAATAAACTATAAAGGAAAAACAAATGTCTCGAGTTGCACGTATCGTGATTTCAGGCTGTCCACATCACGTGATTCAGCGAGGTAATCGTCGACAGAAGGTATTCTTTTGTGAACGAGATAAGAAGATCTATTTCAACCTGCTGCATAAAGAAACAGTAAGATGCGGAGTTGAGGTCTGGGCATACTGCCTTATGGATAACCATGTGCATCTCATCGTAGTCCCAGTTAAGGAAGATAGTCTTGCTCGTGGCATTGGTGAAACACACAGAAAATATACCAGAATGATCAATTTAAGAGAGGGATGGAGCGGATACCTCTGGCAAGGTAGGTTCCTGTCTTATCCACTTAACAATAGGTATCTCTATGCAGCAGTACGATATGTGGAACGGAATCCTGTAAGGGCAGGATTGGTGAAGAATGCAGAAGATTATAGATGGTCGAGTGCCAGGGCACATGTCTATCACGCACATGATATTTTATTGTCGAATTCTTTTTTAATTTCAGAAATTAAGGATTGGGCTTCTTATTTATCAGAATATGAAGATCCTCTATTAACAGATATTTTTAAGAAACATGCAAATACTGGTCGTCCACTCGGTGAAGGAATTGTGATAAAAGAAAAGTAGGCATTGTGTCACCAATCATTGTGTCCACTATGATAGATTAGCCGACCGCAGATGTAACCTGTCAATCCGGCGAGTAATTGAGTACAGGAATCAACGCCAGTTAAAAATCGAGAAAGATCGAACTGTTCTGAAAATCAGTTACTGCTTTTGGCACATCAGAGTTAGTGAAAAAGGTCGAAGCATCAACTGCATCCTGATAGACCAGGCAGTTTGCATCAGGAGTATCTGAGCCTGCATCTTCCCTTGCTCTTAGTGTGTCCTCATCAGCATCGGCAGGAAATGAAAAAATGGGAAAAAATGGGGACACAATACTTCAGGACACGATAAAAGGGGACATGATACTTTCATGAAAATATACACAACATGATGATTATTCTACATATCAATTGATATTTTTACTGCCTTCCTTCTATAATGATCAAAATCCCGGGGCTCTCCACTCACCCACATCGATTATAATGTCCGACGCGTACCGAAGCTCGTCGGGCGTTATGAGCTCGTAGAGTATACTGCAAAGCTTCTGGTCGGCAAGATAACCCGCCCACCTCCTCGCCCATCGGGGAAGAAGCCTTTTTAGAACCGCCAGGTAAAGCTGATAGAAAGGAGTGTCCCTGTTCTCCGTCCACCTGCCGTTCGGGTCGCTCAGCTCATAATAATTATTATTCTCGATGTCAAAGTTCATTCCGTCCCAGTAGACCCTCCACGGGACCTTGCTGCAGTACCAGAGGAACGGGTTCCATCTTGATACCGGATTGAGATTCAGGTGGAGAAACGCATACAGGGTAGGCACGGATTCCGTATACGATCTATAGTAGTCGACGCTCAACCCGATGGCGGCGGGCTCCTCTTCGAAGTAAGCGAGCCGGGTGATCACTCCGCTGGTGTATTTGAGCTCGGACAGGGTCTGATAACAGAGGCCGTTCACCCCGGTATCGATCGTTGACGAGATGAAGGCTGTATCCCCTGTAAGATCTGCGAGCTCTTCATCGAACACGCCCGCATGGTGGTATTCGCACCTGTAGATGAGCGACATAATCTGGTTCTGCCATGATGTTCCGTTTCCGATAAAGAGAACCACGTTTCCGTCCTTGAAATCGTCGATCGTCGGTTCGGCAGGCGTCCATCCGTCTCCCTTGATATAACCGGGGGCCTGAGCATCCGGTCCTTTGCCGTACTGCTTGATCAGCGCCGATATCTCGCCGTCAGGGTCCTCCTCTCCAAGAAACCGGGATATCACTTCGAAATTGCCGGTTGCCTTTGCTTCCACGAGCAGATCGATCACCTCCATGCTCTTCTGTTCGGCCCCACGGATCGCTTTCTGTACCTCGGGGTCCTGTTCCGGCGTGTCTTGCACGGTGCATGACCATACGAGCGCTGCAGCAGCCAGGATCCCGAAGATGAAATACTTCCGTTTCATTTTTTCCCTCCCTTTATATATTTTCTACATGGATTGATTTATCTCGACTGCTTTCACCTCCTCCCTTTTTTTGATATCGAAGAAATGGATCGATATCGTATCGCCCCCTCGAGAAAGCTCTTTAGTGGAGAATACGAGAGTCTCGCCTTTGATGCCGATAAAGCGATCTATCGGACCGTTTACGGGAATAGTGTCGAGTACCTGTCCGTTTCGAGCGTCAAGCAGGCAGATACCGTAAAAGGAATCTTTCAGTACGCATGGAAATACTCCAACCCCCTCTGAAAAGATCATTCCGTCTTTTACTTTTGAAATGTTCCTCAATTGATCGGAACGTATCCGCGATACGATTTTTTCTGTATCCAGGTCCATTACCTCTATCAGCGGCGGTGCATCCCTGTTCTTTCCGCACACATAGCTGATATAGAGCCTGTCGCCATATACCGACAATTCCCACCGATAGTCCGTTTTCAACGCTTTATGAATTTCATGGAGCGTGTCCGTTTCTGTATCGATCCTGTATATGTAGATATAGTCGGGTCGCTTCACACCGAGGGCGGCCAGATAAATAGAGCTTCCATATAGAGTTGAAGACGTGTACAGCCCCATGATTCCATCTATTCGTTTCACCAGCTTTTTTTCACGTGTATCCGCTACGGAAACGAAGAAACCTCGAGAGGTGAGGAGATTGTGGGTGATGTATGCTTTTTCTGAGGGGGTGATTACAAGGTGGTACGGCCGCGCGGGGAGAAGAATGGTACCGATCCGATTACCGGTTTCCGGATCTTGGGCGCCGAGCTCGTTCAAACTTGTTCTTCCCCAGAAGTATCCATCCGGTGCCTGCTGTACGTCCGGTGCGGTACTGTGAAAACACAGCAACTGTTTAATAGAATAGGAACGTACGTCAATGGAAAAAAGCGTTCCGTCTGCGAGAAAGAATAAAGAAGAGTTGGATGATGTATCATTCGAGAGACAGTTGGTGTAACAGAAGAGGATAACAAGAGCTAATAGCAGAATCTTATTGGATACTCTCATACTTCACCACGCTTCCGGCATTGCCTTTTATATGTCTCTAAAATCAAGAACGTGGTTAGTGAAGTATCAGGTCAGTAGCAATACAGTACGAACCTAAATATTAATAATTATTTATTTAACTTATTTTATCATTATGCCTTCATAATGTCAATGATATTTATTCTAAATATTTCTATCATGATGAGGATTTCAAGGGGGTATTTTTATATCAACAAGCTGTATGATAGGAAAGCCCCTGTGTAAATCTACAAGGGGGCGTGCGTACACTTTTCAAAGTACTTTTCAAGATGCAGAAAGCGAAAGGAGCGAAGCGGTTTCGTTTTCTGCGGAAATGCCACACTCTTCGAGTGTGGCATTCGGGGACAGGCGTATACTTTTAACTGTTTTTAGAGACATCGATTACTATTGTCGTATTACGGCCTATACTTCCGCTCCTGCAGTATCTCCCTCGTATATAGTCGTCAGGTCGCCTTTACCGGCGGGCGCCAGCTTCCGCATCTGGGCGATTACGAGAAACAGTGTGATGATAAAGGACAGTGCATCCGAGAACGGAAAGGAAAGCCATACGCCCGTGATGCCGAATAAAAGCGGAAGCACGATCACCATCGGTATGAGGATCAGCACCTGCCGTGAAAGCGAGAGCACGAGCGCTTCGATCGCTTTTCCGAGGGCTTGGAACAGCCCGCTTCCCACCACCTGGAATCCGATGAGGGGCAGCATCAGCACCATATACCGGAGCGCCGTTGTTCCGACGGAGAGCAGCTCGGGGTCGCGGCTGAAAGCGCCGAAGATGGTTCTCGGTATGGATATTATGATGATGAAAAAGACCAGTCCATATACGGTTGCGCTGATGATCGCGAGATTGAAGCTTTGTTTCACTCTGCCGTACTGTTTCGCGCCGTAGTTGAATCCAAGGATCGGCTGCAGTCCCTGCGTGATTCCCATTATGGGCATGAATACGAAATGGACGATACGGAAGATGATGCCGAACGCCGCGATGGCGGTGTCTCCACCGTAGCGGGCGAGCGTGTTATTGACGAGCGCCGCCATGATGCTGCCCGCTGCGGCCCTTGCGAAGGCCGAGGCGCCGACCGCGAATATCTCTTTCACGATCGGCCATCGCAGCCGGAGGTACTTGGTCCCGACACGTATCTCACTCTTGCCGCTTCGGAAATAGATGAAGAGAAACAGCGCGCTTGCTCCCTGCGAGATGACTGTTGCAACAGCCGCGCCCTTCACACCCATGCCGAGTCCGAAGATGAACACCGGGTCGAGTATGATGTTGAGAACCGCACCGACGAGCATCGTACCCATGGCGACTTTGGCGTTTCCCTCTGCTCGCGCCGCGTTGTTCGCGGACATTGTAAAGGAAAGAAGCGGGGTGCCGAAGATGATGACGCTGAAATATTCCATTGCGCTGGGAAGCAGGGTCTCGGTCGCGCCGAAGAGCTTCAGTATCGGGACCATTAAGAACAGCCCGATGATAAGGATGGTAAAACTTATCATCAGAGAAAGCAATACCATGTTGCCGAAGGTGTACGCTTCTCCTTCCTCGTTCCCCTCACCTTTACGGCGGGAAATAATCGACGCGCCCCCGATGCCGATCGTCTGTGCGAACGCCATGATGATCATCATGATCGGGAAGGAGACGGTGATACCGCCGATCCCGAGGGTGCCTACCCCCCGTCCGACGAATACGGCGTCCACGAGGTTGTAGAGCGCCTGTACCATCATTCCGATGATGGCGGGAGTGGAGAGCCTGACGAGCAGCCTGACTATCTTCTCCTTGCCGAGCATCTCACTCCTCGTCCTGGGAGCAGCGTTGTTTTTTTCTTTCACTGTAATCCTCACCTGTTCCGTTTAGTACTGTATACCGGCTCCCGGCTACAGTTTTTCGGCGATTTCCTCGAGTGTCTTCATCGCATTGAAGAAGCGTTCCCGGTCTTTTTGGGAGAGCTTTTCCAGCGTGCGTTTCACGTACCGTTCGATATCCCGGTGTATCTCGTTGTCGGCGGAGATGCCCTTCGGTGTGGGGATGACGAAGACCTTGCGCCTGTCGTCCTCCCCCCGCTTTCGTTCCACCAGCCCGAGCTCGATAAGACCGTCCACTATTGTGGTGAGACTGCCCCGCTCGAATCCGGTGAAGGCATGCAGCTCGCTCATCGTCACACTGCCGTGCGCGATGATGAAATGGAGGGTCCTGGCCGAGGAGTGGTGGATGTCGCATCGTTCGTGATCGTGACCGCACTCCTTCATGAGCTTGCGCTTGAGTATATGAAGCGTTTTGAAGATACTGCCGATCTCGCCCTTATCGTGCTGCAACGTCGTATCCTTCGTTTAGTTTGTTATCTAAATATTCTATATCTAATATTTAGTAAGGTAATAAAAGGTGTGAATGAAGTCAAATGAAAAGTTAACGCAGGCAGTGCGCCGGATCGGCTTATGGTACGAAACGGTAGCGGGATTTGATCGTTATGCCTTTGGAGCTGTAAACTGTTTGCCGTCTTGTTTACAGATCATCCCGATGACCTTTTTGCCTGACTGTGCGGAGGGGGGCAGGCCGCCGCCCGGTTCGACCCACTGGCCGGCCATGTAAAACCCGTCCAGCCCCGGCAGGGTTTTAGGCAT
>JAFGTF010000131.1 GCA_016934265.1 Spirochaetota bacterium | reverse complement strand
GTTTGAGTGTGATTTTTGAGTTACTTTTACATAGAGGGCCTTTTAATTACTTATATAGAAAAGGATTAGAATGTTGAACGGGCTTAAATTGTCAACCCCAACCTTGTCGTTTCTATCCATTTTGGAAGTGGATGAAAGATTTTTTGGTTCGTGGTAGGAACATTATCTATGTGTGTACCGTTTTATAGGAATTGTTTTTATTGACAATCAAACGATTCGTATTATCATTGTATTGTCGACTTTCGACAATCGACTTATATAGCGGGAGATCATTCTGGCGTGCGGGAAATCGTATGAAGGATAATGGGCGGTTTAAGCCGGTCGGGCTCGTCGACCAGATAACGGAGTGGCTTACCGGTGCGATCCTCGACGGTACGATAAAGGAGGGGGACAGGCTCGTCGAGACGAATCTCCAGGAACAGTTCGGCATATCCCGGTCACCTATACGCGAGGCGTTCAGGGAGCTCGAGAAGAAGGGGCTCGTGATCATCGTGCCGAGAAAAGGGGCGTTCGTAAAAAAGGTGACGCGAAACGACATCGAGGAACAGTTTCCGGTGAGGGCGGTCTTAGAGGGACTTGCCGCAAAGCTCGCATTCGAGAGGATGAAAAAAGAGGACCTCGAGGAGATAGAGAAGACTTCGAGAAAGATGGAGAAGGCGGCCGCAGGGAACGATGTTAAGGGATACTGGCGGCACCATCACCGTTTTCATGATCAGCTCATCGAAGTATCGCAAAACAGAACGCTGATAGATACCCTGCAGAAGATCAGGATACAGTCGCTGATGTACAAGGTGGCGGATTTGTACTACAGGGAGGACTTGAAGGGGGCCTTGGAGCTTCACAAGAAGATGCTCAGCCTCATAAAGGACAGAAATTCGGATTCGAAGTATATCGAGAGCTTCGTACGGGATCATATAGAGAAGGCGAAGCCGAGGTTTTTACGGTACATGGACGACGAGACGTTCTGACCACAATCGCGACAGGGGGTGCACATTGAAGGGATACAGAGGGACCATCCTGAGGATCGATCTGTCGGCCGGGTCGGTGCGAAAAACCCCGCTTTCCGAGGAGTTCGCGCATCGATGGATCGGGGGTAAGGGGTTCGGCGGATACCTGAACTACAGGGAGAACCGGCCAGAAACCAACGCGCTTTCTCCTGAAAACAGGCTCATATTCGCTTGTGGTCCGGGCGCGGGCACGATACTGCCCACTGCGACGAGAATCGGTCTCTTCTCGAAATCCCCCCTCAACGATCGCTGCATCGATTCATACGTGGGGGGAAGCGTCGGGCATTTCTTGAAGAAGGCCGGGTACGATATCCTCATACTGGAGGGGAGGGCGGCAGTTCCGAGCTATATAGAGATCGTAGACGACAGGGTTTCCATAAAAAACGCTGAAGACCTCTGGGGAAAGGATACATACGAGACCGAGGACCTGCTGAAAGAGAGACTCGGAACGAATGCGAGGGTTCTTTCGATAGGGAAGGCGGGCGAGAACCTCGTGCGGTACGCATGCATCGGGAACGACTATCACCGGCACTTCGGGAGAATGGGCTCCGGGGCGGTGATGGGATCGAAACTTCTCAAGGCAATCGCGGTCATTGGAACGGGCGACGTCGAGGTGTACGATCCCGACGGGCTGAAACGCTACGTTCGCGATCTCAACCGGAGAATACGGGAGAACCCGAGCACGGGAGGCGTGTACCCAAAAGCGGGAACGCCTAGCTTTGTCAAGGCGGGCAATGAGCTCGGGGTTTTTCCAAGCCACTACTGGCATAGAGGGCGGGCGAAGCACTGGGAGCGGCTTACGTTCGAATATATGCGGGACAACACCCTCGTAAAACAGACGCGATGCTACGGATGCACAATCGGATGCGCGCACATCAACAGGATCGATGACGGACCGTATGCCGGCATAGAGATCGACGGGCCGGAGTACGAGACGATCTATGCATTCGGCGGGCTGTGCGATGTAGGCGACATTCGGGAGGTGATCAAGCTGAACGACGTCTGCGACCGTCTCGGTATCGATACGATATCGACGGGGAACGTGCTCGGGCTCTTGATGGACGCGACCGGGCAGGGAAGGATACCGGACGAGTACCGGGTCCGGTTCGGAGATACGGAGCGGATGCTGGACTGTATCGAACGTATCGCAAAGCGGGAAGAAAGCTGGCAAATAATGGGCGAGGGAATCCGGAGGATCGCCAAGCGGTTCGGTCTGGGGGACATCGCCATCCACGTGAAAGGGCTCGAGCCTGCGGGATTCGATCCGAGAGGATTGCAGAGCATGGCGGTCACCTATGGGGTCGGCAACCGCGGCGCAAGCCACCTCACATCCAACGCCTACGCGCGCGATATTGGGGGTAGGGCGAGGGATCACGAGCTTTCGGGGGACGACAAGAGCGTCGACCGGTTCTCACTCGAACGGAAGGCGGAGCTGGTCTACAACATGATAAACTTCAACGCCATCGCGGACTGCATCATAGTGTGCAGGTTTTTGAACCGGGACCTCCTCACGTGGGAGGACTATTCCGAGATGCTCCATTTGCTGACCGGTATCAAAAAGGGGCGCGATGAGCTCTGCCGGGATGCGAACGATATAGTGAGCGTCAACAGGCTCTGGAACATAGAAGGCGGGCTCACGAAAAAAGACGATCTCTTGCCGGGGCGGTTCTACGACGAGGCCGTCGAATCCGGGGGAGCGGTCGTTTCGAGAGAGGAGTACGAGCGGCAGCTTAGAGCCTACTACAGCCTGAGGAACTGGGATGAAGAGGGGGTTCCTTTTGAAAATCCGGCGGGGCTTGCCGCAACATAACGGCGTCCCCCTCAGGAAACTGATGCGGCTTATTGACGGAGGAAGAGACCATGGCGAAAAGCCCTCGAGTCATAGCGCTGAACGAGGTGAAGAAGACGGTAAAGCGTCTGAGCATCGAAGCCTGTACCGATCTGAACAAAGACGTTGAAGAAGCCTTGGTGCGTGCGAGGGAGAAAGAAGAGTCTCCGGTCGGCAGGGCGATATTCGATCAGCTTCTGAAAAACGCCGATATCGCCAGGCGGCAATCCATCCCCATATGCCAGGATACGGGGTTCGCCGTTTTGTTTTTGGAGATAGGGCAGGACGTTTCCTTCAGCGGGGGGTACTTGGAGGATGCGATCTCGGAGGGCGTGAGCGAGGGGTATAAAGAGGGGTATTTGAGGAAGTCGATCATTAAGAACGCGTATACCAACCCCGAGAACACGGGCGACAACACGCCGCCGATCATACATACCCGGATAGTCCCGGGCGACAGGGTGAAGATAACGATGCTTCCCAAGGGGGGCGGGTCGGAGAACATGAGCAGGGTGAGGATGATGAAGCCGGCAGACGGAATGGAGGGCGTGCGGGACTTTGTCGTGGAGACGGTGCGGGACGCGGGCGCGAACCCGTGCCCTCCGATTCTCGTCGGCGTCGGCCTTGGCGGGACGTTCGATTACGTGGCATACCTTGCGAAGAAGTCGCTTCTGCGGGGGATCGGGGAGAGGAACCCCGACCCCGAGCTCGCCCGCTACGAGACGGAGTGGCTCAAAGAGATAAACAAGCTCGGTATCGGACCGGCCGGGCTCGGAGGGACCGTTACCGCGCTGGACCTCTTTATAGAGACTTTCGGACGGCATATCGCTTCCTACCCTGCGGCCGTCAACATCCAGTGCCATGCGGCGCGAAGCAAGACAGCGATACTGTAGAAACGGCGATCAGGGCGGAGGGGGAAAAGAGACGATGGTGGAGAAAAAGGTAGAAGCGCCGCTTGAGGAAAAGACGGTGGAAAACCTGAAGGCAGGGGACGGGGTTCTCCTCTCCGGAGTCGTATACACCGCACGCGATGCGGCGCACAAGAGGCTTTTCGACCTCATCGAGAAAAAACAAAAGCTCCCCTTCGATCTTTCGGGGAGCGTCATATACTACGTAGGCCCCTCACCCGCTCCTCCGGGACGCGTGATAGGCGCGGCCGGGCCGACGACGAGCTTCCGGATGGACAGCTACACGCCTCGGCTTCTTATGCACGGCGTAAAGGGGATGATAGGAAAGGGGCAGCGGTCCGACGAGGTAAAGGAGGCGATGCGGGAGTATACGGCCGTTTACTTCGGTGCGACCGGAGGCGCCGCGGCTCTTTTGTCCGGTTCCATCGTGGAGTCGGAGGTGATCGCGTTCGACGATCTGGGGCCGGAGGCGATACGGAGGCTCGTGGTGAAGGAGATGCCCCTCGTGGTTATAAACGACTGCTGGGGAAACGACCTGTACATCGAAGGAAGACGCAGATGGGCGCGGGAGTAACCGTGGTTCGGAAACGGCAACGACAAGACCCTCGGCACCGCCGGGGGGAGAGGATCGATCCATGAACGTAACGCTTTCTTCGAGTGAACTGAAAAAAGAGGGTATCGAAAAAACTGCACAGCTGAGCGGGGCGAACTTTTTTTCCTGCTATCAGTGCGGAAAGTGCACTGCGGGATGCCCGGCCTCCGAGTTCATGGATATACCGCCTCATGAGGTCATACGGCTTTTACAGATCGGCCAGATCGAAGAAATACTGGAAAAAAACAGCATCTGGATCTGTGCCTCGTGCATTACCTGCGCGGTGAGGTGTCCGAAGGGTGTGGATCTCGCAAAGATAATGGAGGCCCTTCGGCAGATCGTCCTGAGAAAGAACGTGAATTACGTTCATCCGAGCAGTGTTTCGAAAGAAGAGTTGCGCACACTGCCGCAGATCGCGCTTATTGCGAATTTCCGCAAGCTCACCGGCTAGACGGGATACGGGCGGATGCGGTACGGGGGATAGCGGACCACAATGGAAGTCGTGTCATACATGCCGGGTTGTACGTTGAAGACGTCAGGTAGAAATTTCGAAAAATCGGCGATTACGCTTTTCGATATCCTCGGCGTTACAATGGAGGAGCTCGATCGCTGGGTCTGCTGCGGAACGACCTATTCCCTTTCCTCAGACAACATCATGAATCAGCTGGCGCCGGTACGGACCCTGCTCCGCGCGAAAGAAACCGGCAGGCGGGAGCTTCTGGTTCTCTGTTCCATGTGCTACAATACGCTTAGAAGGGCGCAGAGTCTCGTCCTTCACGACAAAGAGAAGCGCGACAAGATAAACGAGTTCATGTACCGGGAGAAAACGACGTTCGACGGTGATGAAATACGCGTCGTTCATCTTCTCAACTACCTGAAGGACAGCGTCGGATTCGAACGGGTGGCAAAGCGGGTCGTCAAGAAGCCGTCGGATCTCAAAATCGCCCTCTACTACGGGTGTATGCTCCTCCGCCCGCATGAAGTCTCGGTCGACGAGTCTTCGGAAGACCCCACGATCATGGAAGAGCTTTTTTCATTATGCGGCGTCACGCCCGTGTATTTTCCCTTCAAGACGGAGTGCTGCGGCTCGTATCAGACGGTGAACCAAAGGGACATGGTCCTGTCGCGGGCGGAACGGATCGTAGGCTCCGCAGCGAAGAACGGCGCGGATATGATCGTCGTCTCCTGCCCGCTCTGCTGCCACAACCTCGACTCTTCCCAACAACGGGTAGCGGATACGGTGCGGGGTTTTAGGAAGATTCCCGTCATGTATATAAGCCAGCTTTTGGCGCTGCTGGTCGGGGCTGACGATGCGGGCGATTACCGCCTGCATTCGGTCGATCCGAGGCCCGTTTTGAAAGAAAAAGGACTTATTGGATGATAAAAAGCGCGCGGCTGAACAGCGTCGGGGTGTTCGTCTGCCACTGCGGGATAAACATCGCTTCCACAGTCGACATCGAGGAGGTAAAACGGCAGCTTGCCGGTTACCCGGGAGTGGAGTTCGTGAAGGATTACCAGTACATGTGCTCCGAGCCGGGACAGCTTTTATTCAAGGAGGCGTGCCGTTCTGAAACGGTAGGAGGGGTAGTCGTCGCGTCCTGCTCTCCCAGGCTCCATGAAACGACGTTCCGAAGGGCGGCGGCCGAGGCAGGTATGAATCCGTACCGTGTGGAGATTGCGAACATACGGGAACAGTGTTCCTGGGTCCATCACGACGAGAAAGAGAAAGCGACGATCAAGGCCGTAGATATAATAAAGAGCGTAATAGAGCGTTCGAAAAGAAACGAGTCTCTTTCGTCGGTCTCCATAAAGACCGTCAAGAAGGTGCTCGTCGTCGGGGCCGGCATCAGCGGGATGCAGGCGGCCCTGAATATCGCGAACAGCGGGATCGAGACCTATCTTCTAGACAGAGAGCCATCCATCGGCGGGCGTATGGCACAGCTCTCGGAGACCTTTCCGACGCTCGACTGCTCGCAGTGCATCCTCACGCCGCGCATGGTCGAGGTTGGGCAGAACAAACGGATCACCCTCATGACCTACTCCGAGGTGGAGGAGGTGTCGGGATATGTCGGGAACTTCAAGGTGAAGGTCCGGCGGAAGGCGGCCTATGTAGACTGGGACAAATGCACCGGCTGCGGCTTATGCTCGGAGAAGTGCCCGAAGAAAGTACCTTCGGAGTTCGACCGCTCGCTCGGGCGCCGCAAGGCGATCTACAGCCAGTTTCCCCAGGCCGTTCCGAACAAGACGGTCATAGACAGGGAGAGCTGCCTCTATTTCAAGACGGGCAAATGCCGGCTCTGCGTCGAGGCCTGCCCCCTCGGCGCGATCGATTTCGAGCAGGAAGACAGGATCGAAGAGATCGAGGTGGGCGCCATCGTCGTCGCAACGGGCTACGACCTCTACGAAAAGGAGAAGATCGAGGAGTACAGAATCGGATACTGCGAGGACGTGATCGACGGGTTGGCCTTCGAGCGGCTGCTCTCGTCCTCCGGACCGACGCAGGGGAGGGTTCTGCGCCCTTCGGACGGCACCGTGCCGAAGGAGGTGGTGTTCATACAGTGCGTGGGGTCGCGCGACCCCGACCATCATCTCCCCTACTGCTCCCGTATCTGCTGTATGTACACGGCGAAGCACGCCATGCTCTACAAGCACAGGGTGCCGGACGGCCAGCCGTATGTCTTCTACATGGATATCCGCTCCGGCGGTAAGAACTACGAGGAGTTTGTGCAGAGGACGATCGAAGAGGAGCGGGTGTTGTACATACGGGGCAGGGTGGCGCGGTTGTACCGGGACGGAAAAAAGGTCGTCGTAGTCGGCGCGGACACGATCTCGGGGAAAAAGATCGAGATCAGGGCGGATATGGTCGTCCTCGCGATGGCGATGCGCCCGTCGGGAGGTATCGGAGAACTTTCCAAGAAACTCAAGATACAGGTGGACCAAAACGGATTCCTGTCGGAAGCGCACCCCAAGCTCCGGCCGGTGGAGACGTTGACCAGGGGCGTTTTCCTCGCGGGATGCGCGCAGGCGCCGAAAGACATCACCGATACGGTTTCCCAGGCGGGCGCGGCGGCCTCCATGGTGCTCGAGCTTCTTTCGAACGAAGAGCTCACGCATTCTCCCACCACCGCGTGGGTGGACGAGGAGCTGTGCGCGGGCTGCGGTCAGTGCGTCGCCCAGTGCGCGTACGGCGCAATAGAGCTCGACACAAGAAGGAAAAAGGCGCATGTAAACGACATACTGTGCCAGGGGTGCGGCGCGTGTGTAGCCGCCTGTCCGTCGGCAGCGGTGAATCAGAGGAATTTCTCGATCAGCCAGTACTATTCGATGATAGAGTCAATCGTGTGAGGTGTGTTTCCTTGGGGAAGAACGGTTCTGTAACGGTATTCGGAGGCGGGATCGCCGGCATGCAGGCGGCGCTCGACCTGGCGGAGACGGGGTTTAAGGTCTATCTCGTCGACAACAAGCCCGCCATAGGCGGGGCGATGTCCCAGCTCGACAAGACGTTTCCCACGAACGATTGCGCCATGTGCATCATGTCCCCGAAGCTCGTCGACATCGGGCGGCACCCCAATATCGAGATCGTTACCAATTCCGACCTCAAAAAAGTGGAGGGAGAAGCGGGCAGCTTCAGGGTGACATTGAGAAAACGGCCCAGCTTCGTCGACGAATCGAAATGCAACGGGTGCGGCGATTGCGCCGAGCAATGTCCCGTCACCCTGCCCGCCGAATTCGATGAAGGCCTGGGCGAGAGAAAGGCGATCTACAAGCGATACCCACAGGCGATTCCCAACCTGTTTTCCATCGATAAGCGCGGGATCCCCCCGTGCAGGGAGCGGTGCCCCGCCGGCGTCAACGTTCAGGGGTATATCGCGCTCATAGCGGCGGGCGAGTACAAGAAGGCGTACGATCTGATACTGAAGCGGCAGCCGTTCCCCGCAGTCTGCGGAAGAATATGCCACCACCCGTGCGAGTCCGCATGCAACAGGAACGAGGTCGATGAGCCGGTGGCCGTCAACCACCTGAAACGGTTCGCCGCCGATTATGTGCTGAAAAAGGGGCTGGTCGATGAAAAAGACTCAAGGCCGGCCCCCCGCAGGGACAAGCGGGTGGCCGTGGTGGGAGCGGGCCCAGCGGGACTCACTTGTGCGGGAGACCTCGCCCAAAAGGGATACGGTGTAACGGTGTTCGAGCGCGAAGACAAACCGGGAGGAACTCTGTATACCGGTATCCCCGGCTACCGGCTCGACAAGCAGGTCCTCTTCCGGGAGGCTGACGCGCTCCTTTCCGACGCGAATATCGAGATATCGTACGGGGCGGACATAGGCCGCGACAGGTCACTTTTAGACATCAAGAACGAGGGGTACGACGCGGTGTTCGTCGCGACGGGCGCGACTAAATCGGCGGCGCTCGATCTTCCCGGTATGGATACGAACGGAGTGCTGGGAGGGATCGAGTTCTTACGCGACGTGAATACCGGAAAAACGCAAAGCCTTCAGGGCGTCGTGATCGTGCTGGGCGGCGGAAACGTTGCGGTCGATTCCGCGAGGTCCGCGCTCAGGCTGGGCGCGAAGAAAGCCGTCATCGTATACCGCCGCACAAAAAAGGAGATGCCGGCCTATCCGTGGGAGATAGAGGAGGCGCAACAGGAGGGTGTGGAGATCCTCGACTCATGGACACCCGCAGAGGTCGTTTCGAAAAACGGCCGTGTGTCGGGGATCAGGTTCTGCAAGTGCGCCGGCGTGTTCGATATCGAGGGAGCGTTCAGCACGGATATCTCCACGGACGAATCGATGGTTCTTGAAGCGGACTGTATCATCGCGGCGACCGGACAGGTCCCGGACCGTACGGTCACAGACGGGGTGGAAGGGATCGAGACGGTCAAGGGCGGCAGGGTGAAGACGGACCCTCTCACGCTGCAGACGGACGTCGAGTGGGTCTTTTCAGGCGGCGATGCGGTGAGCGGCCCGTCCTCCATGGTCGAAGCGGTCTCAGCAGGACATGAGGCCGCGGAATCGATCGTGCGGTTTTTGGAGGGGAGGGATTTGAGAGAAGGCCGTACGGCGGTGGTGCAAAAAAAAGCTCCGACGCCCCCACGGCCAGTCGGCAGGGAAGCGAGAAAGAAGATGCCCCTGATCCCGATTCAGAAGAGGATGTCGGGGTTTTTCGAGATCGAGCTCGGATATGACGAGGAAGACGCAAAGGCGGAGGCGGGACGCTGTTTGAATTGCGGCGGATGCTGTGAGTGCATGATATGCGTCGAAGCGTGCGGCCGTGACGCAGTCGTTCATACGATGGAAGAGGAAGAGATCGTGATAGATACCGGCGCGATCATCATTGCCGCCGGATATGAAAAGTACGATCCGGCGGGCCTCTACGAATACGGCTACCGGAACCATCCGAATGTCGTGACCAGCGGCGAGTTCGAGAGGATACTCTCGGCATCCGGACCGTTCAGGGGACACATCGTGCGCCCTTCGGATCACAGAGAGCCGAAAAAGATCGCATGGATTCAGTGCGTGGGGTCGCGCCGCATGGGGGAGGGGGGGAACCCGTACTGTTCGTCCGTCTGCTGTATGTACTCTATAAAGGAGGCGGTCATAGCCAAGGAGCATTCCCCCGGTATGGAGTGCCATATCTACTATATCGATATCAGGGCGTTCGGTAAAAATTTCGATGAGTACTTCGAACGGGCCCGTGACGAGTACGGCGTGGATTTCAGGCGGGCGCGCATCTCTTCAGTCGAGCGCGTGCCCCAAACGGACGATCTCACCGTTAAATATTTCATAGACTGCGACGCCTTCGACGACATCACCGCCGGCGAGGTGAAAGAGGAGCGATACGACATGGTCGTCCTGTCTGCAGGCCTCGTATCGAACCCGTGCAACGAAGAGCTTTCAAGGATTACGGGCACGGGCCTGAATGAGTTCGGTTTTATCGATACGCATCCTCTCTTCAGGGAAAGAACGAGCGTAGACGGAATATACGTATGCGGCGCGGCTTCGGCGCCGAGGGATATACCGGAAACGGTTGCAACGGCAAGCGCCTCGGCTTCGTACGCGGGCTCACTCCTGAAAGAGGAGCGCAACACATTGACCGTCGGGAAGAGATACCCCGAAGAACGTGATATTTCGGACGAAGAGCCGAGGATAGGCGTTTTCATCTGCCACTGCGGCATCAACATCGGCTCTGTGGTCGACGTTCCTCAAGTGACGGAATATGCGAAAACACTGCCGTTCGTCGTGTATGCGGAGGAAAACCTGTACACCTGCTCCGAGGACACGCAACAGAGAATAAAAGAGGTGATACTAGAGCACGGTATCAACAGGGTTCTGATCGCATCCTGCACGCCGAGGACGCACGAGCCGCTCTTCCAGGATACCCTGAGAGAAAGCGGGCTCAATCCGTTTCTTATCGAGTTCGTGGGGATCAGGGAGCAGTGCTCCTGGGTACATACGCGGCAGAAAAAAAATGCCACAGTGAAGGCGAAACAGCTCGTGGCCATGGGGGCCGCACGGGCGAGGCTTCTCGAGCCGTTTCAGAGGTCTTCTTTCCCGGTGATAAAAAAAGGCCTCGTTATCGGCGGAGGTATCTCCGGTATGACGGCCGCACTGCGCCTCGCAGAGCAGGGGTTTTCGACGTATCTCGTGGAAAAAGAGAAAAAGCTCGGCGGGTATTTGGAAAACCTTTATTACACGATAGAGGGCGAGGATATACAGGCGCTGCTCGACGATACGATCCGGGAAGTGACAAAGAACGATGCGGTAACCGTATTCACTGATTCGGAAGTCGTGCAGATCGAGGGGTATGTCGGTAATTATACCACGGTCGTACGAAGCAGCCGCTCGGGGGAAGAAACAAAGATAGAGCACGGGGCGATCATCGTCGCCACCGGCGCCGTCGGCGTGCAAACGGAGGAATACCTGTACGGAAAATCCGGCTTTATCGTTACGCAGGCGGAGCTCGAAGAAATGATCACGGCAGGCGCCTCCTCGGGCGGCGGAGAAACGTTCAAAAACGTCGCCATGGTCCAGTGCGTGGGGTCGAGGGACCAAAAGAGGCCGTACTGCAGCCGCGTGTGCTGTCAGACCGCACTCAAGAACGCCATAAGAATCAAAGAAGAAGCGCCGGATTCCACCGTGACCGTCTTTTACAGGGATATGAGGTCCTACGGTTTTTACGAAGAGTACTATCGGAAAGCGCGCGAGATGGGCGTTGATTTCATACGATACTCGCCGGAGAGAAAGCCCGAGGTAAGCCTGGACGCAGAGAAGAAACCGATTATAAAGTATCACGACATACTGCTTTGCAGAAGTCTCAAGCTTCATACCGATCTTCTCGTGCTCGGCACGGGGATGGAGCCTCCCGACAACAAGGCGCTCTCGAACATACTCAAGGTGCCGTTAGACGAAAAGGGGTTCTTCCTCGAAGCGCATGCGAAGCTCAGGCCCCTCGATTTTGCGGTCGAGGGCGTATATCTGTGCGGGACGGCTCATTCACCGAAGAACATCGCGGAATCGATATCGCAGTCGGCGGGTGCGGCGGCCCGCGCCGCGACGCTTTTGGCGAAGGAGACCGTACAGGCGTCGGGAAGAACCGTCGTTGTGAAAGACAGAATCTGCACCGGGTGCGGCGTATGCGTGGAGATATGCCCCTACAATGCGAGGGAGATCGATGAGCAGACGGGAAGAGCGCGGGTAATCGAGGTGCTCTGTCAGGGCTGCGGGCTGTGCGCGACGGCCTGTCCCAATGCGGCGACGCAGCAGATGAGCTTTACGAAGAGCCAGATATACCGGATGATAGAAGAGGCGGTTTAGGGCTTGGAACAAAAAGAGGGATCCATGGACAAAGAGAATCGAGCGTTCGAACCGAAGATCATCGCGTTTCTCTGCAACTGGTGTACATACGCCGGGGCTGATCTTGCAGGGGTATCGAGGATTCAGTATCCGTCCAATATACGGATCATACGGCTCATGTGCAGCGGCGCCCTCGACCCGACGTACGTGATAAAAAGTCTCCTTGAGGGCGCCGACGGAGTGCTGATCGGAGGGTGTCATCCGGGGGATTGTCATTATATCAGCGGCAATTTCAAGGCGAGAAGGAGGGTGGCGGTCCTGAAAACGTCGCTGAAAGAGGCGGGCCTGGAGCCGGAGCGCGTGTGGCTTCGATGGATCAGCGCAAGCGAAGGCGCTTATTTTGCAAAAACTGTCGAGGAGATGGTCTTGCACCTGAAGCGGCTGGGACCCAATCCGCTGAATTCGATGTGGGCGATTTAAAAACACGAGGTCGGAAGATGGCATCAACGGAAAACCGCAGTGAAAAAAATACCCGGCGTGAATCGATCGAGCAGTTCTTATACCGGCTTCTGAAGGAGGGGAAAGTCGATGCAGTTCTCGTTCCCAAACGGCATCCGGGCGGGAACATCGTCTCGCCCGTTCTCATCTCGGAACCCTCTCAGATAAAGGGAACGGACCCGCTGGCGCCGGTCCAGACCGTTAACGCCGCTTCCATTGTAAAGGAGCTCGTAAAAGAGCCGGTGGACAAGAAAATCGCGGCCGTTCTCAGGCCGTGTGAGGTGAGGGCAACGATAGAGCTCATAAAGCTGAAGCAGCTGTCCGACGAGAGCCTTCTCATCATAGGGTACGATTGTCCGGGCGTATACAACGTGAAAGAGTATATGCACGGTATCGAAAACCGGGAGGATAAAGAGGCGTTTACCGAGGAACATATACATGATTTCCTGTCCGGGGACGGGGATCTCGTACGGGAGTCCTGCAGGTTCTGCACCTATTTTACGGCTGACTCGGCGGACGTCGATATTGCGTGGATCGGGGTGGAGCCGCCGGGAATTATCGTAGCGGCGCGGTCGGAAAAGGGCAGGCGGATGACCGGCGGCATGAATACGGGAGACAAAGATGCGCCGACCGTACGAAAGGAGACGATAGGAAAGATCGAGGCGCGGAGGGAAAAAAGACAGAAAAGCGGAATCGATAACCTGCTCGACCTGATACAGCCGTGCATACGGTGCTACAACTGCCGTGAGGTATGCCCTCTCTGCTACTGCAAGGAGTGCCTGCTGGAACCCGAGAAGATGGGTTACACTTCGGAACGATACCTGAGCCGTGCGGAAAGGAAAAAGCAGATACGGATGCCCGTCGATACCCTGCTGTATCATCTGACGAGGATAAATCATATGGGGTATTCGTGTGTATCCTGCGGGATCTGCGAGCAGGCGTGTCCGATGGATATCCCGCTCGGCACTATCCTGCACGTGTTCTCGAAAAAGATTCAGTCGCTTTTCGACTACGTGCCGGGCAGAAGCCGTGACGACGAGCTTCCGCTCACGACGTTCAGGGAAGAGGAGCTCTCCGAGGTCGAGGACGTATAGGACGCATGCAAACGGTTTTTTCAGAAACTATAACACGGGTTGGAGCCATGAAAACGATCGATACGGAGTTCAAACGCGAAATAGCGGCGTGTCCGGGAGGCGAGCACATCATGCGATGTTTTGCCTGCGGGACGTGCGTTCTCTCCTGTCCCGTCAGCGAGGTGACGGCCGATTACAGCCCGCGCAGGATAATCCGTATGATCCTGCTCGGGATGAAGGAAGAGGTCCTCGGTTCGGAGGCGATATGGTACTGCATGAGCTGTTACCGGTGCCACGTGAGATGCCCCCAGGATGTAAAGTATCCGGAGATAATGCGGGTATTGAGGAAGCTCGCGGTGGAGCAGGGGTATGTAACGCCGGGATTCATAACCGCGGTGAACGAGGTGGATATCGCCGCGCAGAAGATACGGCGCGACATGCTGAAGAGTATCTTAAAAAAGCGTGATTCGATCACGAAAGAGGATATCGCGGAAATCCGGACACTGTCCGGGAACGGGGCTCGGGGAAGATGAATAAACGGGTACTGGTGATAGGAGGGGGAATCGGCGGGGTCCAGGCCGGGCTCGATCTGGCCGGTATGGGCATAAAGGTGACGCTCGTCGAGGAAAAACCGAACATCGGCGGCAGGATGGCCCAGCTCGACAAGACGTTCCCGACGAACGATTGCTCCACCTGTATTCTTTCGCCGAAGCTTTTAGAGCTTGCTTCTTCTCCCGATGTGGACATATACACCTGTGCGAGCGTCGAGGGCATCGTCAAAACGGAAGACGGGTTTGTGGCGCGTATTAAAAAACGGGCCCGTTTCGTCGATGAAAAAAAGTGTACGGCATGCGGGCTCTGTGCCCAGAAGTGCCCCGTAAAGGTGCCGGACCCCTTCAACAAGAACATTACCATGTCGAAATGTATACGCATACCGTATGCGCAGGCTGTTCCGGCGGTCTACATGATCGACAGGGAGCACTGCCTGAGGCTTTTGGAGGGGAAATGCGGTGTGTGCGAGAAGGTCTGCCCGGCAGGTGCGATAGATTACGAACAGCAGGACGAAATAAAAGAACTCAGCGTCGGCGCCGTAATCGTTGCAACGGGCGCGGAGGAGTTTACTCCCCGGATCAGGCCGGAATACGGATACGGGATTTACGAGAATGTCGTCACCAGTATCGAGTACGAACGGTTTCTCAGTGCGTCCGGGCCGACGAACGGGCATATAGTACGGCCGTCCGACCAGAAAGAGCCGAAACGGGTGGCCTTTATTCAGTGTGTCGGCTCGCGTGACGTGGCCTCCGGCGAGCTGGGGTACTGTTCCTCCTTCTGCTGCATGCAGGCGACCAAGGATGCGGTCGTTACCTGTGAGCACGGACCAAACATACGCTCCACGATCTTCTACATCGATATCAGGGCGTACGGAAAGGATTTCGACAGGTTCGTCGACAGGGCAAAAACGGAACACGGCGTCGAATACAAAAGGTCGAGGATTTCCGGTATAATCGAGTCACCGGACACGAAAAACCTCGTCGTGCGATATATCACGCCCGACGGCGCCCTGAAGGACGAAGAGTTCGACCTCGTGGTCCTATCGGTCGGTTTACGGATGCCGGATGGGCTGGGTGGCCTGCTCGAGGGAATCGGCGTGAAGCTCGACGCCTACGGGTTCTGCAGGAGCGGGGCGTTCTCTCCCGGAGACACCGGCGTCGACGGGGTCTATGTCTGCGGCACGGTAACGGGACCGATGGATATACCGGAAACCGTGGTATCCGCAAGCGCGGCCGCTTCTCTGGCGGCACGGGGTCTTGTGAGCCCTGACAGAGAGCCCTTAGGCAAGGCGGCCGATCGAAAAGAGCCGGACACTTCGGGAAGTCCAATCGCGGTGGGCGTCGTCGTGTGCCGCTGTGGAACGAATATCGCCTCCGTCGTCGACGTCCCGTCCGTCGTGGAGTATGCGGCTTCGATACCGAACGTGACGTTTTCGGAAGAGCTGCTCTATGCATGCTCGCAGGATTCGATCCGGCATATCATAAATAAAATCAGAGAGCACGGCTTGAACCGCGTTGTCGTGGCTTCCTGCTCGCCGAGGACTCATGAGGCCCTGTTCCAGAAAGGCCTCGAACAGGCGGGCCTCAATAAATACCTTTTACAGATGACGAATATACGGGATCAATGTTCCTGGGTTCATCGTGATACCCCGGATCGGGCTACCGAAAAGGCGAAAGAGCTCGTTCGCATGGCTGTCGGTAAAGCGAGGCATCTCACGCCTCTTCACGAACGGTATTCGGATGTGAAAAAGGACTGCCTCGTCATCGGCGGCGGTTTGGCGGGTATGATGGCGGCGCTTGATGTCGCGGATAACGGGTTTGTGGTTCATCTGATAGAACAAGAGAGCTTCCTCGGCGGAAACCTTTTAAAGATCAAAAGCCTGCTTACCGGAGAGGATGTCGCGTCGGCGGTAGAGAGAATCGTTAAGAGAGTCTTGGAGCATCCCAAAATCGAGCTTTTTTTGAATACGGATATTGCGGGTATCGAGGGCTACGTGGGAAATTTCACCACGAAGCTTCTTACGGGAGACAGGGAAACGAGCGTGGAGCACGGCGCGGTTATCGTCGCGACCGGAGCACGGGAGCATGTAACGGAGAGCTACGGCTACAGGACGGATCCGTATGTCGTAACGGGGAGAGAGTTCGAGACGATTCTCGAGAAAAAAAATCCGCTTTTGAAGTATGTAAAAAGAATCGCGATGATACAGTGCGTCGATTCGAGGGAGGGGGAGAGAAACTACTGCAGCCGCGTCTGCTGCAGCCAGGCGGTGAAAAACATCCTTCGGCTGAAAGAGCGGTATCCGGAGAAGACCGTCTATGTTCTCTACAGGGACATGCGGACATACGGGCTGCGAGAGCCGTACTATACGGCGGCGCGGGAGACGGGCGCCCTCTTTTTGCGGTATGACGCCTCCCGAAAGCCGGTCGTAGAGAAGATCGAACAGGGAAGCTTCATAATCGACGTCTTCGACAAAATACTGCAGGAAACGGTACGGCTGCCGGTACAGCTCCTCGTTCTCGGCGTCGGCATAGATCCGCTCGACACGAACGACCGGGTGGCGAAGATGTTGAAGGTCCCCCTCACGCAGGACGGGTTCTTTTCCGAGGCGCACGTCAAGCTTCGTCCTGTCGATTTTTCCACGGAAGGCGTATTCGTATGCGGCATGGCTCATGGGCCGAAACATACGGACGAATCCATAGCGCAGGCCCTCGCGGCGGCGGCACGCGCACTCACGATTCTCACTCGCGACAGGATACGATCGCAAGCGTACAGCGCATCCGTCGACGAGGCGTTGTGCACCGGGTGCGGGACTTGCGCGGAGGTCTGCGCGTACGGTGCGATCGAGATCGACAAGGAAAAGGCCCGCGTGAACGAGCTTCTCTGCAAGGGGTGCGGGACGTGCACGGCGGCCTGCTTCAGCGGCGCGATCGACCTGAGCGGCTTTACGAATAAACAGATTGTGAAGGAGTTTGAGGAGCTCTTCATATAGGCGGGTATGCGGGGAAACAGGGTTCACGGAGCGTGCCTGCTTTTAGGCTGCGACGATTGCCGCCGGCCCGACAAAGAGACGGAAAAATGGAAAAGAAACTGAAAATAGTGGGATTTTTGTGCAACTGGTGCTCGTATGCGGGGGCCGACCTCGCGGGAGTCAGCCGGTTCCAGTATCCGGCGGACATCCGCGTCATACGGGTGCCCTGCTCCGGGAGGGTGAACCCGTTGTTCATACTGAAATGCTTTCAGGAGGGGGCGGACGGCGTGCTCGTATCCGGCTGTCATCCGGGAGACTGCCACTACCAGGAGGGCAACTACTACACGAGGCGAAGAATGATGATGCTGAAGGATCTCTTCTGTTTCTTCGGAATAGACAAACGGCGGTTTCATATTTCCTGGGTCTCGGCATCGGAAGGGAAAAAGTGGGCCGACGTCGTCACGGCGGTGGTGGAGGACGTCGGTGCAGCCTTGAGAGGGAGCGAGAAGCAGTGATCGGAAAGATACGGGAAGCGGCGAAACGGATGCTGGACGACGGGACGGTGCGCCTTTTTCTGGGGTACGGTAAAAACGGTCTCGGCGATACCGTGCCGGTTTTTCTCAAGCACAAAGAAGATGTAGAAGCGCTCTATTGGGACGAAACCTGCCGGTACAACCTTACACGGTACCTTACGGACAGGGATGTAATATGTCTCGAAGAGGGGCCGGTCGGCGTAATCGTCAAGGGGTGCGATCAGAAATCCCTGAAAGTTCTGATTTCCGAAAAACAGGTCGAAAGAGACGAGATCAGGATCGTCGGCGTCGTCTGCAGCGGCATGAAGGACGATAACGAGGAAATATTGTCGAAATGCGGGACCTGTGATTCGTGGAACCCCGACGAAACTTTTTGCGATATCGTTATCGGACAGACGGTCGAAAGAAAGATCGAAGAGGACGAATATTCCGATGTAGAGGAGGTCGAAGCGCTAGACCCGGCGCAACGGGAAAAGCTCTGGGGAAAATACTTCGACCGGTGCCTTCGATGCTATGCGTGCAGAAACGTCTGCCCGCTCTGCTACTGCAAAGAATGTATCCTGGAACAGAACGATCCGGAGTGGGTGCCGCCCTCGGCATCGAAGGAGAACAACTTCTATTTTCATATTATCAGGGCGTACCATCTGACGGGCAGGTGCACCGACTGCGGGGAATGCGAGCGAGCGTGCCCCGTCGGAATCCCGCTGCGTACAATCAACAGGAAGATGATAAAGGCGGTGAAAGACGGCTTCGATTTCGTCGCAGGCAAAGATCCAGAAGCCAGGTCGCCTCTTACTCGCTTCAGGCGTGACGATCGCGAAGATTTTATTACATAGCAGGAACGTACCATGTCATTCGGGGAAAAAACCGTTTTAGGCAAAGATGAGCTTTTCCGAATACTAAAATCGATATCTGAAGGCTGCGAGATAATCGGGCCCGTCATGGAGGATGGGAAGCCGTACTTCAGGCCCGTAGAGGGCGTAGAAGACGTGGCGTGGGATTTCGATACCACCGTCAACGGCATCAAGGAGTTCTTCTTCCCCAGGCGGAGCGTTTTGTACGAGCAGACGAATGACGGGATACGGCCGTTCGATCCCGAGACGGACAAGAAGAGGATCGTCCTCTTTTCCCGCCCGTGCGATGCACGGGCCCTCACGATAACGGACAGGCTGTTCATGGGGGAGAATCAAGACCGGGTGTACGGCGCGCTGCGGGCGAATACCGTCGTCGTCGGACTGAGCTGTGAGAAAGCGGGTCCGCACTGCTTCTGCCTTTCCGTCGGCGGAAGCCCGTTCGGCACGGAGGGGATGGACGTCTCGATAACGGCGGTCGGTGACGACGAGTATGTTCTCGACATGGTGACGGATAGAGGCAAAGCCTTTTTCGGGAACCGAGGCCGAAAAGCGGATTCGAAACGGCTGCAAGAGTTCGAGACGCTGAAGAAGCGGGCGGAAGAATCCGTTGAGAGAACAATGCGTATTCCGAAGGATCTGCCGAGCGCATTCGAATCGGACTACTGGAAGGAGGTCTCGGCCGCCTGTCTGAAATGCGGCGTCTGCACGTACCTGTGTCCGACCTGCCACTGTTTCGATATCGTTGACGAAGGGTTTTATAGGGTCAGGTGCTGGGATACCTGCAGCTTCGATACGTTTTCCCGGATGGCGTCCGGGGAAGATCCCAGGAAAGACAAGTACATGCGATACAGGCAGAGGGTATACCACAAATTCAGCTATTATAAGGAAAATTTCGGGGTGTACGGCTGCGTCGGTTGCGGACGCTGTACGAAGCACTGTCCGGTGAAAACGGACATCGTCGAGATCGTGAGCTCGGTGGATGAAAAGGGCATGCCATGAAAGATTCTCTCGTACCGGACCCGGCGCGGATAGAAGATATCAGAAACGAGACGCCCGATGTCGTCACCCTCAGGCTCGTTTTCGAAGACAGGGGCAAGATGGAAACGTTTTCTTTCAGGGCCGGGCAGTTCGTGGAGCTTTCCGTTCCGAAAGCGGGGGAATCGACCTTCTGCATCGCGTCCGCACCTTCCGACAGAGGGTATATCGAATGCAGCGTGAAAAAGGTCGGCAGGGTGACGGAGGCCGTTCACATGCTCGAGCCGGGGGGTATCGTCGGGATCAGGGGCCCGTACGGGAACTTTTTCCCGATCGAAGCGATGAAAGGCGGTAACGTGCTGTTTATCGGAGGCGGGATCGGTCTCGTTCCGCTCCGTTCTCTCATACGGGAAGTGCTGTCAGCGCGAAGCGATTTCAAGCGCCTGAGTGTCGTTTACGGTGCGAGAAGCGAGAGAGATCTCGTGTATAAGGACGAGCTTGACGAGTGGAGAACGCGAGGCGATATGGAGGTCGTTCTGGCGCTCGATCCGGGAGGGGAGATGGAAGATTGGAAGGGGGAGGTCGGGTATGTCCCTTCGGTCCTCGAGAAGCGGACGATCGAAACAAAGGACTGTACCGCCGTCACCTGCGGTCCACCGGTTATGATAAAGCGTGTTCTCGGTGTACTCGACGGGATGGGGTTTTGCTCCTCACAGGTGTACACGACGCTCGAAATGAAGATGAAGTGCGGTATCGGCAAATGCGGAAGGTGCAATATCGGCCCTCTCTATGTCTGCAAAGACGGGCCCGTCTTCACCTACGAGCGGATCAAGGAGTTCACGGAGGAGATATTCTGAAGCTCTATGGAGAAACAGTAATGGACAGAGAAGATATCATGGAGATGATCAAAGAGTCGAACAGGTCCGTAACGACGGGAATGGACGAGAAGGACATAGAGCACTGGGTGACGATATACGTCATGGGAAAGGAATACCGTGTTCCCGCGGTCTTAACCGTGATGCAGGCGATGGAATATGCCGGGTACCGGTTTATCCGGTCATGCGGCTGCAGGGCGGGGTTCTGCGGCGCCTGCGCGACCGTGTATCGGACGAAAGACGATTACAGGCTGAAGACGGCAATGGCGTGTCAGACGAGGGTGGAGGACGGAATGTATCTCGTTCAGATTCCGTTCTCGCCCGCGCAGAAGGCTCTGGGAGACATAGAGAGCGAGGAGTACGATGCGAACGTCTTTCTGAAGTGGTATCCGGAGATCGCCCGCTGTCTGTCCTGCAATACATGCACGAAGGCGTGTCCCCAGGATATCGAGGTCATGGACTACATACAGGCTGCGTTACGGGGGGATTTCGAGAAGGTCGCGGAGATATCGTTCGACTGCATCCAGTGCGGCCTCTGCGCGATACGGTGTCCCGCGGAGATAGTGCAGTACCACGTCGGCCAGCTCGGGCGTAGAATGTACGGCCGGTACGGGCTGCCGAGGGAGGAGAACGTCGAAAAAAGGAGCAAAGAGGTCACGGATAAGAAATTCGATGAAGAGTACGAAAAGACCATGAGCCTGGAAACAGAAGAGCTTCAATCCGTGTACGTCGAGTATCAGAAAACGAGAGAGGTGTATTGAGGGGGATCGAGATGTCCGAGCTTACGTTTATCGATGGATATCCTGAATATATGTATGAGTCGATAAAGAAGGTCGAAAAGACCCGTGACAGAAGAATAGGAAAGCTCGTACCGCAGATGTCGCAAAAACAGCGAGAGGAGATTCTCGGCCGGTATCATCCGGATTATACCGAGGGCGGAAAGAGGCGGATCAAGCACGGGCGGAACGAGGGCGATCTTGCTCCCAACGAGCTCGTCGACCTGCTCGAGGCGCTGCCGCTCGTCAAAGAGGACGACGTGGACCTTGACAAGACGGACTACGAGACGGACGTGCTCATCATCGGCGGAGGCTTGGCGGGCACGAGCGCGGCGCTGCTCGCCGTCGAGTCCGGCATCCGCCCGGAGAGGATTCTGCTCGTAAACAAGCTGCGGCACGGCGATTCCAACTCCACGATGGCCCAGGGAGGCACGCAGGCGGCCGACAGGCCGAACGACTCGCCCGTGATTCACTACATAGATGCAATGGGAGGGGGCCATTTCACGAACAAGCCCGATGTGGTGCGCGCACTCACGGAAGACGCCCCCGTGGTCGTCAAATGGCTGTGCGATCTCGGAGTCCTGTTCGACAGAAACGACGACGGAAGCTTTGTCGAGCTTTCCGGAGGCGGGACGTCGAGAAAGAGGATGCACGCGTGCAGGGATTACACGGGCATGGAGGAGCTGAGAGTATTGAAGGACGAATTCAAGAACAGAAGAATCAATGTTCTCGAGTTTCATCCTGTGATCGAGCTTCTGACGGACGGCGGCACGGTAACGGGCGCCCTGCTGTGGGGACTGGAGACTCACGAATACAGGATCGTGAAGGCGAAGGCCACGATAATCGCGACCGGCGGGTTCGGGAGGCTGCATATCAGGGGGTTTCCGACCACCAACCACTACGGCGCCACGGGTGACGGTATCGCGCTCGCCTACCGGGTCGGCGCCAGGCTTCTGGATACGGACACGGTGCAGTACCATCCGACGGGCGCGGCGTACCCGCAGCAGATCATCGGCCTCTTGCTGACGGAGAAATTGAGAACGAGCGGCGCCCAGCCGGTCAACGGCGACGGCGACGAGTTTGTATTTCCGCTCGAACCGAGGGACGTGGAGGCATCGGCGATAATACGGGAATGCTACGGGAACGGCAAAGGGATAACGACTCCGTCGGGTATGAGAGGGATTTGGCTGGATACCCCGCTCATCGACATTATCAACGGTGAGGGGACGACCAGGAAATCCTTTCCAGGAATGGTTCGCATGTTCGAGAGATTCGGGATCGACATGGTGAAGAATCCTGTTTTGGTGTTTCCGACGCTTCACTACCAGAACGGCGGCGTGGAGACCGACCCGTACGGCAACACCAACGTAAACGGGCTGTTCGTCGCCGGGGAGGTCTCGGGCGGGGTGCACGGGAAAAACAGGTTGATGGGAAACTCCACCCTCGACTGCCTCGTGTTCGGGAGGAGGGCGGGCGTTGCGGCGGCGGAATACGTGAAAACCAGCGCGGTGGACGGGAAGCTGACGCTCGATCACCTGCGCGCCTACGTCGAAATGCTGAAAAGTGCGGGAGTCGAGACAAAGAGAAGAGCGCCTGTGCTGCTGCCTGATTACAGAGGCAGGGCGGTTTTGGCCAGGATGATAGACGTGCTGTAGACTGTTTTTTCCATGACCGTATCCGGTTCATCGTAGAAAATCGTTGACGTAGAGAAACGACCTCTGTATCTTTTTATTGTTCTTCGGGGCAGGGTGAAAATCCCGACCGGCGGTGAAAGCCCGCGAGTGTTTGTTTGTTTCGGATCTACGATCCGAAACAAAATAAATTTCAGAGTCCGGTGGAATTCCGGTGCCGACTGTAAAAGTCTGGATGGGAGAAGAACGGTACGACGGGCGGCGTCGGTTTTTCGCACTGGCCCGTGCCAGCCTATTTCGGTTTCTTTCCCTCCCGTAAAAACTAAAAAAGTCCCCGAAGAAACGACGTCCGATTTCACGGGAAAGCGCATGAATACGGGGAACGAGTATATCAGGTTCGACAACGTATCCAAGGTGTTTTCGCTCGCCGGCAGGAAAAAGGAGGTCGTGCGCGCCGTTGACGGCATCGATCTCTCCGTAAAGAAGGGGGAGTTCGTCTCGATCGTGGGTGCGTCCGGAAGCGGAAAAACCACCATACTCAAGCTCATTTCGGGGATTCTGAGCCCGTCCGAAGGAACCGTCTCCGTCAAGGGGGAGGCGGTGCAGAACCTGCGGCGCGACACGGGCAACGTATTTCAGAAGGCCACACTTCTTCCCTGGCGGACGGTATTGAAAAACGTGCTCCTTCCGCTGGAGGTTGTACGGGGGGAGATCACCGATGACGACAGGCGGCGCGCGTTCGAGCTCTTAGAGACCATGGGGATGAAGGGGACGGAGTGCATGTACCCGTCGGAGCTTTCCGGCGGGATGCAGCAGCGGGTGGCGATCGCGAGGGCGCTGATTTTTGACCCGGAAATTCTTCTCTTGGACGAGCCGTTCGGCGCCCTCGATTCCATCACGCGGGAGCGTTTGAACCGCCTGCTCCTTTCCCTCTGGCGGCGGACGAAAAAGACGATAGTATTCGTGACTCACAGCATCTCCGAGGCGGTCCTCCTGTCGACGAGGATCGTGGTGCTCTCCGGGACGCCGGGGAGGGTGAAAGACATCGTCGAGCTCGACCCGGAGAGGAAGGAGAAAAAGGGCGATATATTCTCGTCGGAGTACATATCGAAAACCGTGGTCGGGGTGAGGAAGAGGATACGGGACGTGTGGAGCGAGGAGATCGCCCCCACGCGTCGATTCGGCGAGGAGCGGAAAAAACGCGCGAGCTTCTTTAAACGTCTCGTGCGACACTACGAGTACCTGCTCATCCCCGCGGGATTGGCCCTCTTCGTCCTGCTGTGGGGGGCCGTCGCCGGGATTTCGGGCCTGCCTCCCTACATACTCCCTCTGCCGAAAGCGGTGCTCGTGCGATTCGCGGCCGCCGTTTCGGAAGGCCTCCTCATACCGAACCTCCTCGTCACCGCCTTCGAGAGTATCACCGGATTCGTCACCGGCGCCTCCTGCGCGTTCCTCATAGGGTACGTGCTCGCGAAACGCCGCACCGCGGAACGGCTCTTCTCGCCCTACATCGTCGCCATGCAGGCGATACCGATCGTCGCACTGGCCCCGCTGCTCGTCATATGGTTCGGGTTCGGCGTGCGCACCAAAATACTGATCGCCGCGCTCACCGTCTTTTTCCCCGTGCTCGTCAACTCAATCGTCGGGATACGGTACGCGGACCGCGAGATAATGGAGCTTCTGCGCTCCCTCGACGCGGGGCCGTTCAAGACTTTTTTCAAGTTCGAGCTCCCTTCCGCGCTGCCGGTGATCTTCGGCGGCCTCAAGGTGAGCATCACCTTCTCGGTGATAGGGGCTGTGGTAGGGGAATTCTTGGGATCGTCCGAGGGCCTCGGCGCGCTCGTCAACATGGCGCGCGCGAGCTTCGACACGCCGCTCGTGTTCGTCAGCATCATAACCCTCGGCGCGCTCGGCATATTCTTCTACCTCACCATGTCGCTTTTCGAATACGTCCTTCTGGGAAGGCATAGAAGGCACGATGAATGATATTGTAAAGGAGAATGACAATGATACGAAAGAATCGGGAGCATGAAGCCCGTGTGCGCAGAAAAAGACGAACAAGGACGTTCCTGGTGCGGGCGCTGGCCGCAGCGGTCATCTTTCCGGCAGCCGCGTACGCGGCGGACGACGTGAAGATCGCAATGGGGTATATACCGAACGTGCAGTTCGCCCCCTACTATGTCGCGGAGGAGATGGGCTATTTCGAAGAAGAGGGGATCGAGGTGACCTTCGACTACGGAATGGCGACCGACATTCTGAGCCTCGCGGCGAGCGGGGCCGTGGAGTTCGGGGTCTCCGATGGGGACCAGGTGATCGTCGCAAGGGAGAAGGGCGTGCCGGTGAAGGTGGTGTATACGATGTACGTCAAATACCCGGTGGGCGTCGTATCGCTCGAAAAAAGCGGTATCGCCGACATCCGGGGGCTTGAAGGAAAGCGGGTGGGGACGCCGGTCCCCTACGGCTCCAACTATTTCGGGCTCTTGGTGCTGCTCAAAAACGCCGGCATGACGCTCGACGACATAGATCTCCGCTTCATAGGGTACACGCAGACGGAGAGCCTCCTGTCAAAGAAGGTGGACGCGAGCGTGGTGTTCGTCAACAACGAGCCGGTCGTTATGCGGGACAACGGCTACCGCGTGCGGGTGATAGAGGCGTACAGGGTTACCCCGATGGTCTCCGCGGCGATAATCGCGGGCGAGCGTCTCATTAAAAGCGATCCGGGGCTCGTCAAACGGTTCGTCCGTGCGGTGAGCAGGGCGAGCAGGTACACGCTCGAAAACCCGGACCGGGCGCTTTTACTCATGCGGAGGCATATTCAGACTCTCACGGAAGCGAACATGGAGATCAACCGCAAGGTGCTTTTATCGTCGATGAAGCTATGGGTTGACGAGGATATCGAGACACACGGACTCGGGTACACGTCGAAGTCGGACTGGGAACGTTCGATAGAGACGATGCGGGCGCTGGGACTCATAGAGAAGGATATCGATCCGGAGGCGTGCTACACCAACGAGTTTATTATACCGCCAAGGTAGCGAAAAAAAGGAGCATGAAAAAAGGGGAAACGTACAAAGTACGTTTCCCCTTTGTGCCCCCTTTATGTCCCCTTATTATAAACCGAGAAGGCTTTTTGATTCCTCCATCACCGAGCTCTTCCCCGAGGTGACTGCCCGGTAGTTGTTCTCCCACTCGGGCATCTCGCGCTCGAAGAAGACGGCCATCGTCTTTTTCTTCTCGTCGCTGAACGCGGCGTATTTCAAAAAGAGGTGGCAGGTAAAAAGCTTCGTCGCCATATCCACGAGCCTGTCCTGGTAGAACGACTGATACTCGTGGTCGTTTTTTTCCTTTATATAGTCAATCGCCTTGTTCAGGAGGACGCGCTTTTCAGAAAGCTCCTTCAGGTAGGGCTTCTGGAAGGCCTCTTTGTGGCCGCTCTCGAGCCGGTCGAACTCGGGCTCCAGCACCCGGGTGACCACGCCGCCGATCGCGGCGACGTACTGGAGCTGCGTGGTGCCCTCGTAGATGTTCGTGATTCGCGCGTCGCGGGCGTGGCGCTCTACGTTGAAGTCCTTCATGTAGCCGGTTCCGCCGTGGACCTGGAGGTTCTTGTAGGCGACCTCGTTCGCGTATTCCGTTGAAATATACTTGGCCATAGGAGTGAGGATAGCCGCGAGCGCGTTGTAGTGCTTCGCCTTCTCTCGAAGCTCTTTGGTCGGGCTTTCCGTTTCGTGCAGCAGTTTCTCGTATTCCTTCTTGAGGTCCACCGCCATCGCTGTCTCGTAGGTCAGAAGACGGGCGGCCTCTATATCGACGCGGGACTGCACGAGCATCGAGTATACGAGCGGAAAGTTGATGATCGCCTGGCCGAACTGCTCCCGTGCCTTCGCGTAGTCGAGCCCTTCGAGATACGACGCCTGCGCGATGCCGAGCCCCTGCGCTGCGATGCCGAGCCTCGCCCCGTTCATGAGCGACATGGTGTAGCGTATCAGCCCCATCCTGCGCTTTCCCACGAGCCGCGCCTTCGTGTTGTTGAATTGCAGCTCGCAGGTCGGGCTCCCGTGGATGCCGAGCTTGTTCTCGATCCTGCGCACCACGAGGGAGTCGTC
>JAFGTF010000130.1 GCA_016934265.1 Spirochaetota bacterium | reverse complement strand
CGCATGAGCTCCGTTTTCAGCTCCTCGCGCTTGTCCTGCGTATTCAGGTCGGTGTACCGCTTCGCTCCGATTATGGAGATGACGATGTCTCGGAGCTGGTCGCGCCGCTGCACCAGCTCAGACTGTATCTCGACCTTTCCATATTCGTACCCGAGCGAGAGCGTGATCTTGACGAAGTGCGGCTCGTCCGTGTCGCTCGTATTGATACTGAAGCTCTCGAGAGGATAATAGGAAAGAGGAGCCTCCTTCTCGACGAACTCCGGTGAGGTCTTCTCGGTAGCCGGCGGCGCGCCGGCTCGTCTCGATACGAGGTACGCGATGGTCCCTGACACGATGATCAGGACCAGGGCGAGCGCAACGAATATGAGCGTGCGCACGACGGTGGGACCGAACATCTTTTTTCTCGGACCCACCCCCTCGAACGACTCCTCCTCTTCCGGGGTCTCCTCTATGTCTTCAATGGTCTCTTCATCGCCCATCCTGTCACTCCTGTCTGTGCTCTGCCGTATTCCGAATGTGAACCGTTCGAACGGTCCGCACCCGTTCTTTCGCCTGGAACACGGTCACAGCGAATATTCCGCCTTCCGCATGATCACTATCTCAATACGCCTGTTATACGCCCTTCCTTCTTCTATATCGTTCGACTCGACCGGCTGATACTCGCCGAATCCGACCGCCTGAAGGTTGTCGCCCGATATCCGGTAGCGTTCGTTCAGAAGCCGTACGATCTTTACCGCCCGTGCGGAAGAGAGCTCCCAGTTCGTCGGGTAGAATTCGTACAGGTTGCTTTTCTGCGATATCGGCGCGCTGTCCGTATGCCCTTCGATCCGTATGTTGTTCCCGCTGAATTCGGGATCGGCTAAGAACGCGCCGATCTTCCCCATGACCGTCGCCCCTTCCTCCGTGAGTTCGGCGCTGCCGGACTCGAAGAATGTATCGGCGACGAGCGATATGACGATTCCCCGCTCGTCTTCAGTTACCTTCACCTTCCTCGATTTCACCTCCGGCTGAAAAATGGACACCGCCTTTTTCAGCGCCTTTGCGAGCTTGTCCCCCTTCTCCTTCGCCGGAAGCGTCTCTATCTGCTGGCCGAGCTCCGCGAGCGGACCTTCGGATAGCGTAAGACCGCCCGTCCTCATCCCGAACGATCCCCTGAATGCGGAGAGTATGAGCCTAAGCTCCCTTCCTTCTATTTCGGCCGTTGTAAACATGAGGATGAAAAAGGTCAAGAGCAGGGTCGTCATGTCGCCGTAGGTGACCATCCAACCCGGAGCCCCTCTTCTCCCTCTCTTTTCCTTTTCCGCCATGTTACGATCCCCGGATAAAACCGTTACCCCGCTATCCTCGAACAACAGGCCCCCGGCCTGTTATTCTCTGAGTTTTTGAAAAATAAACCGCATGTTTTTTTCAAAAACGCAACAGTAAAATTATGAAACGCTTCGCGTTTCCCTTCTATCGTTTGAGTACGAAGTACTCATATTTATTGACCGAAGGTCAATGACCGAGTATGAGTACTCATATTTATTGACCGAAGGTCAATGAACGAGTACGAAGTACTCAAATAACAAACCTTCAGCCTATTATTTCCCACACATATATTGGTTATACTCATGAAATAACAGTCCACAGGACCGTCCTCTTCTGAGTATTTGAATAATAAACCTGACGTTTGTTATTCAAATACTCAATAGTAAAAGTATGAAACGCGAAGCGTTTCATACTTTTACTCCTTTTCCCCCGCCTCCTCCTCGACCTGTGCCCGAATATCCGGCGGAAGAAACGATATGAGCTTCTCCTTTACGATCCTCGGATTGTCTCCGGACTGTATCGAAAGGGTACCCTCTATCATTATCTCGCGAAGCAGCACTTCCTGGTCGTTTACGTACGCAAGCTTGTTTGCTATCGGAATGAAAACGAGGTTTGCGAGTACCGCCCCGTACAGGGTCGTGATCAGGGCGGTCGACATTCCCGGTCCGATCGCAGTCTTGTCCTCGATGTTGGCGAGCATGATGATGAGACCGATGAGCGTTCCGATCATACCGAAAGCGGGAGCGAGTGATCCCCACTCCTCGAATATCTTTATACCGTCCAGGTGCCGGGCCTGCATGTGGTTGAGCTCGGTCTCCATGATATTCCTGATTATTTCGGGATCGGTGCCGTCCACGACGAGCTGTATTCCCTTTCTCAAGAACTCGTCCTCCAGTTCGTCGAGGTCGTCCTCCAGCGCGAGGAGACCTTCACGCCTGGCCTTCTCTGAAAAGGTAACGATCATGGATATGACGCGTCCCTCTTCCATGGGATGCACCCGCGCTGCGTTCATGGCGACCTTCATCAGACCGAGTGTACGGGCAAGCGTGTTGGACACCATGATCGCGGCGAAAGAGCCGCCGATCGTGATAAAAATGGATGAAATGCTTACGAAACCGGTCAGGCTTCCCACTCCGCCGGAGATGATGATACCGACGATCAGGACGAAGAACCCGATTCCAAGACCGCCGAGAGTGGCTATATCCATTACCTATTTCCTCCAGACGCTATATAAAGGGAGGAGACAATTACTTTCCGCCTCCTACGTCCTATCTCTCGTTGCCGAAAGCCCCGAGCTTCTTCCTATATGCGACTATCCTGTCGAGCACCTGCCGGGGAGACTCCGTTATGACAATCTTCTTACCGGACACGAGTGTGATCGTGGTATCCGGGTTCTTCTCTATCGCCTCGATGAGATGGGGGTTGAGAAGATACCCGGTCCCGTCAAGCCTCGTTACCGTAATCACGGTTTTTGTCCCTCCCCCTTATCGTATCTCATACGACGACCCCGCACTTTCTCACCGGAGTCGTTACCGCTTACCGCTTCAGGGTCAGAAGCTCCTGGAGCATTTGATCCGACGTCGTTATGCTCCTCGAGTTCGCCTGGAACCCGCGCTGCGTCACGATCATATCGGTGAACTCCTCTGCAAGATCGACATTGCTCATCTCGAGCGTTCCGGCCGTAACCTTCCCCCTGCCGCCCGTTTCCGCAGCCCCGATGTTGGCGAGCCCGGAGTTGTTCGTCTGTCGGAAGGTGTTGTCTCCCTCGGCCGAAAGCCCTTGCGGGTTCGTGAAAGTGGCGACCGCGAGCTGCGCTATCGGCGCCTTTTTTCCGTTCGTGTACACACCGGTGATTACTCCCGAGTTGTCGACGGTAAATGACTCGAGATAGCCCATTCCGTACCCGTCCTGCTCATACGCCTTTGCCGACGAGGGAGCCGCGAACTGCGTGATGCCGTCGTACAGCCCCGTATTCCCGAGATCGATCTCGATCGCCTGGGTAATGTTGTCTTCCGGGAGAGTCAGGGTAATCGTCCCGGCGAGTCTCCCCTCGCTGACGGTATCCGCAGGCGCACCTACAAGCGTCGGATCGTCGTTCACGGATACCGGAGCACCCCGGTTGTTGAACCGTATGATTACAGAGTTTGAATCGTTTCTGCTCGGGCCGGCGATGTCGAACGAAAGCGTTTCGGGGTCAGCGCCCTCTACCGATGCGCTCGCCCGCCACGCGTTCTTTTCCTCCTGCAGACGGGTGAACTCGATGGTCATGACATGAATGTTCCCCTTGGAATCGTACACGTCGATATTCGTGGCAACCGTCGATTTCAATGCCTCCTCTGCAGTAGGCGGCCGGTCCAGCGGCAGAAGCGGCGTTTCCGAGAACAGGTTGCTTCTGTACCGTACGACGGAGGTGGCCTGTGCGGGATCCTTCCCGCCGACTGGAACGATAATGTCTTCAAGATCGCCGCTTGCATTTATGAGGTACTCGCCGCCTGACTCGATCGCCTGCCACCCCTTGACCCTCAATCCGTTTGCCGGATTGACGAGGGTGCCGTTCTTATCGAGGGCGAACGCCCCCGCCCTCGTGTAGAAAAGCTCTTCACCCCGTTCCTCGATGAAGAAGCCGTCACCCTGAAGCGCGAGGTCGAGGTTCAGGCCGGTTGTCTGCAGGCTCCCCTGCGTGAACACCTTGTCGATGCTGGCGATATTCATGCCGAGCCCGACCTGTTTGGGGTTTACGCCGCCCTTCTCCGCCGTCGGTGCGGCCGCGCCGGAGACCGTTTGCGAGAGGATATCCTGAAAACTGACCCTGCTCTTCTTGAATCCGTAGGTGTTTACATTGGCGATGTTGTTACCCAACACGTCCATCCTGACCTGATGATTCCGGAGTCCGGAAACACCCGAGTAGAGAGATCTCATCATGGGAAAACACTCCTTATTCTTTTACCCCGTATTTCCCCTCCCATTTTCATTCCCCTCACTCTTCCAACGACACTTTCGCGACATCGCTGATGCCGTAGCTCAGGCCGTTGAAGGATATCACAGGCTCCGTTTCATTGAACGAGACCTCGGTAACGACTCCACCCGCCGTCTCACCTGTGGTTCTATCGACTACCTCAACCCGCTTCCCTAAAAGAGAATAGGAGAGGTCTGTCTTGTAATTCGCTATCATGTTCATGAGTGCGGTATTCATCTGCGTCATCTGCTCGAGCGAGGAGAACTGCGCGAGCTGTGCGATAAATTCCTTGTCGTCCACCGGCTCCGTAGGATCCTGGTTCTCGAGTTGTACGACGAGCAGCTTTAAAAACTCGTCCTTGCCGAGCGTGTTGTTCGTCTTTTTGCCCTTTGATTGGAGGGCCTTGTTGAACCTCTCGACCTCTAGCTCGGTAGTGAAACGTTGTTGTTCGCTCATCACAAGCGGTAAATCCATCTCTTTCTCCTACACGGTAATGTTTACCACCGTCGAAATCCAGGGAAGCGTCGCCCGGCGCGCTTCCTCCGTGTCCTCGGGTTCTTCCCCCCACGCGAGCCTGCGCACCGCACCGCTTTGCCCGGAGGACTTTTTCTCACCGGTCTCGTTCGATGCGTTCTGGTCCTTAACCTCCACGTCGAACGACCCGAGCGAAAACCCCTGGCTCATCAGGCTGTCCTGCAGCGAGGAGAGCCTGCTTACTATCATGTCCCGCAGCGCGGTGGTCTCCACGACCATATGAGTATTGACCTGTGAGTTGCTGAGTCGTATGTTCAATTTCAGCTCTCCGAGCGATTCCGGTTTCAACACGATTCGCGCTTCACCCCCGCCCTTCTTCACCATGAAGCTGAACTGCCGGACGATATCCCCGAATACTTCGTCCGCCGACCTTCCCGCCGACGCGAACGTTCGTACGCCGGCTGAGATCTCCGAACGGGAGAGGTTCGTCTCGTATCGCTCGCAGGCGATCGCGTGCGCTTTGCCGAACTCTTTTACGGCATGCGGTTTCGGCCTGGACTCCTCTTTTCCCATTTCACGCTCGTCGACCTTGAAGCCGTTGCGAGATTGCTCCCTCATCCCCTTTACGACGATTCTCTCCTTCAGTGCGTTCCGGGCCGCATGCTTTTTACCAGCCTTTGCCTCTTTTTGGGTACCGCTTGTTACAACGGTCTTTTTTTTCGCTTTGTGCCCTGCGGTATCGGAAAGCCTGACGAAACGGTGCGAGAGAGCCTTCCGGACGCGCGCCCCGCCCTTACGGTCCGCCCTCCCGGCGGACGTTCTGTCGGTTTTACCGCCCCGCGACAATGCGTTCTTATTCTTCTCTACAACGCCAGCCGTGTATTCGCCGGCCGTCTTTTTCGTGTCACGAATGGCTGTTGGTCTTATGCCGACCTGCCCCGATGCCCTCTTATAGATTCTGCCGAACTTTGCACGAACGGTTTCAGCCTCGGTGCGCCCCCGCCGCCCGGAACCCGTATCTTCGGCATTCTCAATACCCCCGTTGCCCGTCCCGCGCTGTGAATCCGTTTTGGCGACCGCCCGCCCGAGCGCGGCGGCGAATCCCCCCTCTTCATCACGTCCCGGTATCGTGCCCCCGCTGGAGCCGACCCGGTCGGGACCGAGACGGTCGGGACCGAAACGATCTGCGCTTTCGTGCACATCGCCGAAAGCGTCCTTTTTCCGGACAGCGAAGAACTCCTCGGCATGGGAGGAGGCTTCTTTCGACTTCACCGGAAGCGGAATAACCGTTATCATCAGTTGATATCTCCGACCTTCGTCATCTTTCTCTGGATCACGGCGGCACGGTCAGGATCCATTAAGCTGAGGTAGTAGGGAACGACGGACTGCCTCCCTTCCTCCTCGGCATTTCGATCGATCCGCCTCAGAATATCAATCACGAGCAGATCATCGAGACCGGAAAGCCTTTCCACTGCGGCTTTCGGCGGCATGGAAACGAAGTACAATGCCTGTGTATCTATATTTTCGCTATAATTATCGTATTCGTTCAGACGTTCGCTTAGTACTTTTTTCTCCTCCTCGAGACGCTTCGTCTCCTCGGCGAGCTTCGCCTCCGTTTCCTTCAGCTCGAGCTCCTTCTGTTCGAGCATCACTGATTGCTGTTCGATCGTACCCTCTTTTGCCTTCAGCACCTCTCCCTGTTTGAGGAGTATCTCACGTTCCATCAGTAACGGGTCGCCGTCTTCCGTTTCCCCCCGCTGCATGAAACTCGGAAGATATCGGCTCAGCGGGCCGATCACACGCCGGTAATCCAAAAGTCCGAGATGGTCGAACCAGTACATACCGCCGAGTACGATGGCAATGAGAAGAAGGAGCAGGAAGAAGATCTTGAGTATGTTCCGTGCCGTTGTTCCAGCGCTCACTTACAATCCCCCGCTATCTTTTGATTTAATAAACTCTCCGTAGCGTTTTATGACCGATCGTACGTAGTCCGCCGTTTCCGGTATGTCCGGAATCGAGTCGCTCACCCTGTTGGGTCCCGCATTATATGCTGCAAGCGCCTTGTTGAGATTCCCTTCGTACAGATCGAGGAGCCCTCTCAAATAACTCGTTCCCCCCCATATGTTCTGCTCCGCATCGAACGGGTCCTCCACGCCGAGCAGCGACGCCGTATCCGGCATTAGTTGCATGAGTCCCTGCGCTCCTTTTCGAGATACCGCATCCTCTCTGAACCCGGACTCCTGCTCGATCACCGCTTTAATGAGAGCCTGGGGAACGCTGAACCTCTCGCTCGCCGCGTTGATGATTTCGTCATGCGACCTGTCGACGGACGGCGTACCTACAGCAGAATCCGCCTTATTTTCACTCTCCGAAGTCCCTTTGTTGGACGTGACTTCATCCTTCAGGGCCTCCGAAAACCGCGTATCCTGCGACCGTTTGTCAACGCCGAACCGCCGCTTGATCTCTTCTATCCTGCCAAGAACCCGTTCAATATTCTGAAATACGCTCTGCGACATCTTATTTTTCCCCTCAGGTTTCCTCCAGCGGAAGATCCTCTATCGTCACGAGCTCCCTGTTCAAAGCGATACGTCCGTTTACGTCGTCGAGCTCGTTGTCCTCCTCTCTCCCGAGCGCGTACAGGTACCTGTCCAAAAGCCTCTGCTTCAGGGTTTCGATCGATTTCCTGTCTTTCCTCGCTTTGTGGAGCGTCTCTAAAGACCGGTCGACCTCCTCTTGTTTCTCGGAACGGAGAACCGCGAGGCCTTCTAGACGCCCTTTTTCCCGCGAGATGTAATTGTCCAACCCGATCGCCTCGGCGGCGGTGAATACCCCCTCCAATTTCGAGCTTTCCCTCATGAAGCGGGTCAGGTGCCCGGCGGTCTGTTCGATTTCCCGCTCGACTTGCAGAAGATCCGCCTTTTTCTTCGAGAAATCGCGTTCCGTGTTCTCCTCCATCTTCTTTCTGACACGCAGGACGTTCTCGAGCCTGAAAGAGAAGCGTGCCACTCTACGTATCCTCCTCGAACAGAGCGAAGAGCTCTTTCTCCACTTCCTCGTAGGTGAAGCCCTCCTCCATGCTCTGCCGCAGAAAATCATGTACCCCGTCTATCTTTTCGACCGCCCAGTCGATCCGTTTGTCCGATCCCTTGACGTAGGCGCCGATCTGAATAAGGTCCTCTGCATCGTAATAATAGGAGAGCACCTGCTTCAGCCTGTCCACGGCTGTTAGATGCTTTTTTGTAACGATATATGGAGTGAGCCGGGATATACTCGCCAGCACGTCGACCGCGGGATAGTGGTTTCTTTCGGAAAGCTTTCTCGAGAGGACGATGTGTCCGTCGAGTACGCCCCGCACGGTATCCGAGACGGGCTCGTTCACGTCGTCCCCTTCCACGAGGACCGTATAGATCCCGGTAATGGAACCTTTGTCGGACATACCGCTCCGTTCCAGAAGCTTCGGCATGATTGCAAACACGCTCGGTGTATACCCCTTTGTCGCAGGCGGCTCCCCGACGGCGAGTCCGAGCTCGCGCTGCGCACGGGCGAACCGCGTGATTGAGTCCATCATCAACATGACGTCCTTGCCCCTGTCCCGGAAATACTCCGCGATTGCAACCGCAATGTACGCGCCCCGGATCCTGGCGATGGGTGCCAGGTTCGATGTGGCGACCACCACGACGGATCTTGCGAGGCCCGCAGGCCCCAGGTCGCGTTCGATAAAATCACGGACCTCACGCCCGCGCTCTCCTATGAGCGCGATAACGTTGACGTCCGCGCTCGTATTCTTCGCGATCATGCCGAGCAGGATGCTTTTTCCGATCCCGCTTCCCGAAAATATTCCGATACGCTGCCCTTTTCCGATCGTGAGCGGTCCGTCGATCGCCTTTATCCCGGTGGCAAGCACGTCGGTGATCCTTCTTCTCTTCAGCACGTGCGGCGGGTTGTTGAAAACGGGATACTCGTCTTCGTACGGAATCGGCCCCTTTCCGTCTATCGGCTCTCCAAGAGGCCCTAAAACCCTTCCAAGAAGGCTCTCCCCCACCCTCGCCGAAACGGGCTTTCCCGTGGATACCACCTTCATTCCGGAGCGTATGCCGCTGTCGTTGTCATACGGAAAAAGAAGCGTCGTTCCGTTCTTGAATCCGACCACCTCCGCCGAAACCTCGCATCCCCTGTCGGGCACTATCACCCTGCAAAGCTCCCCGATACCGGCACGCGGCCCCCTGGCTTCGATGAGAAGCCCGACCGACTTCACGACCTCGCCCTGGTACTGGATCGGATCGACGTCTTCAACGGCGTTCATATACTTCGAAAAAATCCTCTGCTGGACCGCCTGTTGCATACCCCTACCCTAGATCGGGATAAGCTCCCGTATTTTTTCCTCAAGAAGCGCGAGCTGCCGCTGTATTCGTGCATCGATATCGCCGGACGAAGTCTCGATGATACAGCCGCCCGGACCGATACGCGAGTCTTCCTCGACAGTTACGTTCTTGAGCCCCTCGATCTGCTTTATAAGGCTGTTTTTGTGCTTGGTGGTGATCTCGAGGTCCTTTGTATTCACCTTTATGACTATCTCCGTTTCACCGCTTACCTTTTTCAGCGCCTCTTTTACGTTCGCAACGACCACCGCACGGGCCTTCTCCGAGATCACCTTCACCACCTTCTTGCTTATGAGAAGCACGAGATCGATGAGCTGTCGCTCCGTCGAATCGATGAGCTTCTTGCGCTTGTCTATCGCCGCATTGAGGATGACGTGGAGACGCTCGATCAGCCGCTTCGCCTCCTCTTCGCCGGTGGCAAAGCCCTCTTCCCTGCCCTCGGCCCGCGCTTTCTTCACGGCCTCCTGAACATACGAAACGGCCTTCTTTTTCGCCTCCTCTTCGATCCGCCCGGCCTTCTCTTCGGCCTCTCTCACAATGCGAATCGCCTCCTCCTTCGCCTGTTCGACCGCCTTTTTCGCCTCGATCGTCTTCTGCTGCATTACCTTGAAGGCGGCCTTTTCCGCATCCTCTTTTACCCGCTCGGCCTCCATCCGCGAGGCCTCGTGTATCGATTTCGCCTCTTCGAGGAGCCGGTCCCGCTGTTCCTCGACGGGTGCCTCCGCCGTCTCGGCCGGTGCCGGCCGCTGCGTCTCCTGTTCTTTCTCCTCTACAATCTCCTCTTCCGGCTTTTTTTCCTTTTTTCGAACGAGGGGCGGCGTGATGAGAACCTTCGACCCGACCGATTTCGTCTCTCCCGCCTTGAATATCTTTCTGGCCAATTGAGTCTCCGTTTTCTTCCTTTTTACACGACGAGCTCGTCCTCACCGGTCCTCGCGACGACGATCTCACCCGCCTCTTCGAGCTTTCGTATGATGTTGACGATCTTCTGCTGCGCCTCTTCGACATCTTTGAGCCGTACCGGACCCATGAACTCCATGTCCTCCTTCAGGAGACTCGAAGCCCGCTTGCTCATGTTCCTGTAGATCTTGTCCTGTACCTCGGAATCGACGCCCTTCAGCGCCTTTGCGAGGTCCTGAGTGTCCACCTCACGGAGTACCTTCTGGATCGCCCTGTCGTCGAGCAGTACGATGTCGTCGAAGATGAACATCCGTTTCTTTATCTCCTCCGCGAGCTCCGGGTCGTCCTCCTCGAGCGATTCGATGATTACCTTCTCGGTGCTCCTGTCCACGAGGTTCAGTATATCGACTATCGTACCGATCCCGCCCGCTGCGGTGTAATCCTCGCTTGCGAGTGTGGAAAGCTTCTTCTCGAGCACCCGCTCGACCTCCCGGAGCACATCGGGTGTGGTACGGTCCATCGTTGCGATCCGCTTCGCGACGTCCGCCTGTATGTCGTCGGGTAGCGAGCCGAGAATGATCGACGACTTGTTCGGCTCGAGGTACGCGAGTATCAGCGCGATCGTCTGCGGGTGCTCTCCCTGTATGAAGTTCAAAAGGTGACTCGGGTCCGTCCGCCGTATGAAATCGAACGGGCGCACCTGCAGAGAGGATGTCAGCCGGTTGATGATATCGATGGCCTTCTGACTGCCGAGCGCCCTCTCGAGAAGGTCCCTCGCGTAGTCGATTCCTCCCGAGGTGATGAAGTCCTGAGCCATCATGAGCTCCTGGAACTCCATTAAAACCTTGTCGCGTTCACCGGGATCGACGGTCTCGAGGCGCGCGATCTCGAAGGTGAGCTGTTCTATCTCGTCTTCACGCAGGTGCTTGAATATCTCGGACGATATCTCCGACCCAAGGGTCACTAGAAATACAGCCGCCTTCTGCCTGCCGGTCAGCACATTCTTGCTTACGATGACCTGACTCTGGCCCGGTTTTGCTCCAGCCTTTGCCATAACCCCCTCCTATCCTCTTACTCCTCAGCAAGCCAAGTTCGTATCAGCTTGGCGACCTCTTCTGGATGTTCCCTGGCTATGTTCATCACGTTTTCCTGCATCTCGAGGCGGGCGCGCTCTTCTGCGGAAAGCTCCATCTCGACCCCTTCCTCCTCTGCGGACTTCAGGGCCGCCTCACGCATGAGCTGCTGCTGGCGCGCGAGCTCCTCTTCCTTTATCCGTTTCCTGCGCGCGACCTCTCTCGATATCGCCCTGTACGCAATGGTAATGATGAAGATGGCGAAGAGGGCGATGAGCGCCGAGAGAAGCGTCTTTCTGAGCTGCTCCCGCTTCTTGAGATATGCGTCCTCCAGCGCGAACTCGTCCGTACGGTCGAACTGGATGTTCTTTACGATGACCGTATCGCGGCGGGCTATGCTGTACCCTATCGCCCCTTTCACGATCTCCTCGTAGCTCTTTATCTCATCCGCCGTTCTCGGGATATACCGCCTTTTGATGCCGCCCTCTCCGGTAATCTGCGGTTTCCCGTCTTCGTCGAAGAGCTTTTCCCACGTTCCGTCCACCCACACCGCCACGGAAAGCCTGTCTATCTTGTACGGCGCCGAGACGACGCTCGACACCTGTTGTGATATCTCGTAATTCTTTACGTTCTCCGTCTTGTCGTACTTCGTCCCTTCACCCATCGCCTCCTTGTATCCCGGCGGGATATTCGGCTCAACCCCCGGAGGTCCCTCCGGAACGAAGCCTACCCCTTCGAAATGCTCGGACGTGTCCTTTTCGCTTCTAATAACGTTGAGCTCGACCTCCGACTCGTCGTACGGGGTCTCGGGGTTGTCGGGACGTTTTACGATGGGAATGAACTCCGTCTTTTCCACCTTTTTCTGATCGAAATCGAGCGCGAGCTCGACCGAAACATCGACCTTGTCCCCACCGAGCACCGCTTTCAGCTTGTCGCCGATCTCCGTCTGCATCTTGAGCCTGAGCCGCTCCTTGATCTTCCACTCCTCCCGTGCCCTGGAGAGATAGTCCACCTCGTCCTCCGAAGTGAAATCGGAGAGGATATTCCCGTGGTGGTCGGTGACGACCACGTTCTCCGGGCTCAGCCGGTCCACGCCGAACGCGACGAGGTCGATGATTCCCTTTATCTTCTTCTTGTTCGTGGCAAGGTCGGAATAGGGGGACGGCGTGATGATGACCGATGCGGTGTACGGCATATCCTCGTCGATATACAGCTCCGGCTCCGGCATGGTGACCTGGATGCTTACATCCTCGACGTCGTCGAGCAGCTTGATGTGCCGGGTTATCTCGCCTATTATGGCCCTCCGCTTGTTGATGTCCCTCTCGAAGTCCGTCGTCGTCCACGACTGCGTATCGAAGAGCTCCCACCCCTTGAGACCGGTCGGGAGCACGCCGGCGGCCCCGAGCTTCATTCTGAGGTAGGCTCCCGTCTTTTCATCGGCGACCACGATGAACTTATCCTCTTTGGTACTGTAGTCGGCGTTCCATTCCGTGAGCTTGTTCGTGATGCGCGTGAAGTCCTGCTGTTCGATCGGCGAGGAAAAAAGCAGCGATTCCGTCTGCTTCGAGGAGAAGGACAAGATGAAGATCAATCCCACCACGACGAGCGCCGCAACACCGAAGAGCACCAATTTCTGCGTGGTGGTGAGTTTTGAAAAAAGGTTCTTGAAATTTTCGACGAGCTTTTTTAAAAAGTTATCCATTTTCCCCTCCCGAAAGCCTTCGACCCACTGCTACCTGAGGTTGCTGAGCTCCCTATAGGCCTGGGTGATCCTTTCCACAACGGATTTCGTAAACTGCAGCGCGAGCCGCGCCTTTTCCGCCGCGATCGTGACGTCGTGTATGTCGACCGAATCGGGCCGTACCGCCATGGCCTCCGTGAGCCGGTCGGATTCCTGCTGAAGGTCGTTTACCTTGTAGAAGGCCTCCTTCAGCGAGTTCGCAAAGTCCGAGATGAACTCATCCGGTTTTCTCTCCGATATTCTCTGGGCCCCGAAGTGCATTCTGTTCGTGGCTACCAGCGAAACAATATCTCCCTGCACGCTGTTCGGTGTCAGCATCCTCTTCCTCCTCTACCGCACATTACCTTATGCCGCTATCTGCTTCCTATTTCCAGCCCCCGCATGAACATCTGTGCCGAGTTCTGTATTACCGTCACATTCGCCTCGTATGCCCTGCTTGCGGAGATCATGTCCACCATCTCGGTAACGATATTGACGTTCGGGTATTCGACATACCCCTTTTTTGGGCCCGTCTTTATTGCATCCGGATGATCGGGATCGTATACGAGCCTTAACGGCGACCGGTCCTCCTCTATCCTGATCGCCCTGACCCCCTCCCCCAAACCTTTCCACAGCGGCTGGGGTAGAAAACGCGAGTGGAACTCGAGTTCGTCGTTCCGCGGACGCAGCACTACCCTACGCCTTCTGAACGCCCCCCCGTCGGTCGTCCTCGTACTCTGGGCGTTTGCAATGTTGTTCGAGATCACATCCATCCGCAGCCTCTGGGCGGTGAGCCCCGTGGATGCGGTGTTCATAGAGGTAAAAATTCCCATTTACTACTCCTTATCGCATTACCGAAGCCAAGAGCGAGAAGTTATCGCTTACCCGCCTGGACATCGCGATGTACCGCAGCGTGTTCTCGCGTGCATCGACCATCTCTTTCTCGATGTCGACGTTGTTGCCGTCATTCCGGTATGTCGTCGTATAATCGAGGTAGACGATCGGCGTCACCTCACGATAGTCTTTCGGTCTGTTGAACGGTATATGCCGGCTGTGTGTGAGCGACGCACGGAACATACCCGATCGGTCGGGCGAAAGCGCCCTGTTCAGCTCGCTTTCGAACGCGACGTCTCTCCTTTTGAAGTGCGGTGTATCGGCGTTGGCGATATTGTCGGCGATGACCTCCTGCCGTATCACCGATGCGGACATCGCCCGGTGAAGCACATCCTGCGTCTTCATAAATCCGGAATCCAGAAACATTCGAAATCCCCTTACAAGATTGTGTATCAATACAATTTTCGGTATAAATCTGAATCCCTTAATAACTTCGCGCTACAGTATATATTTCGAAAGGTCCTTGTTCTCCAGCACCGTTTTCAGCTTCTCGCGCACGTACCCCACCGTAATGGGTATCGTCTGGCCTTTCAGCTCCGGCGCTGAGAAGGAGACGTCTTCGAGCATGAGCTCCATTATGGTGTACAACCGCCTGGCACCGATGTTCTCCGTCTGCGAATTGACATGCGTCGCTATCTCTGCAATCTCGGCGATCGCCTCCGGCGCGAATTCGAGCTTCAAACCCTCGGTTTCCAACAGGGCCGAGTACTGCGTCACGAGGGCGTTCTTCGGCTGCGTCAGTATCTTCTCGAGATCTTCCGTCGTGAGGCTCTTCAGCTCGACCCGAATGGGAAACCGCCCCTGGAGCTCGGGAATGAGGTCCGACGGCTTGCTCATATGGAACGCACCCGCTGCGATGAAGAGGATGTGATGAGTCCGCACCGCGCCGTATTTCGTCGAAACCGTCGCCCCTTCGACGATGGGCAGTATGTCCCGCTGGACACCCTCCCGGGATACGTCGGGACCGTGGGTCGATCCTTTCTGCGCGATCTTGTCTATCTCGTCTAAGAACACGATACCGGACTGTTCGACCCGCTCTATAGCTATCTTCACCGCCTTGTCCATATCTATGAGTTTGTCCCGCTCCTCCTCCTCGAGGATCTTTCTCGCTTCCTTCACCGTCACCTTCTTCCGCTTCTTCTTTTCCGGGAAGACGCTTCCGAACATATTCGAGAGGTTCTGGTCCATCTCCTCGAGGCCCATCCCCGCGAACATTCCGAGAACCTGGGTCTTCGGCTGCTTGACCTCCACCTCGACTACCTTGTCCTCGAGCTCGCCTTTCTTGAGCATCTCCCTGAAACGTTCACGAGTCTTCTTCCGCCTCTCGTCCGCGCCGGTGGCCTCGGAGCTGACGGAATCTTTCGCGACATTACCGATCTCCGCCTTTCTCGGAAACGCGACCGGCGGAAGCAGAATGTCCAAGAGGTCCTCCTCCGCCCTCTCTTTCGCGATAGATTCCACCTCGTCGCTCATCTCTTTCTTCACGTCGTTGACCGCTATGTTGGTGAGGTCGCGGATCATACTCTCCACGTCCCGCCCCACGTAGCCGATCTCCGTATACTTCGTCGCTTCGACCTTGACGAACGGCGCCCCCGCTATGTTCGAGAGCCGTCTCGCTATCTCGGTCTTTCCGACTCCGGTCGGTCCTATCATGATGATGTTCTTGGGGGCGACTTCGTCCCGCAGCTCTTCCGGAAGTTTCTTCCGCCTGAACCTGTTCCTCATGGCAATCGCCACGGATCGTTTCGCCTTTTCCTGGCCGATTATATACTTGTCGAGCTCGTCCACGATCTGTGCCGGCGTGAGTTCCTCTTCGTCCTTTATCATGACAACTCCTCGACAATAATATTGTCATTGGTATATATGCAGATCGATGCGGCGATCTTCAGCGACTCGGTCACGATCTGTTTCGGAGTCATCGGGCTGCCGGACAAAAGAAACGCCTTGGCGGCCGCCTTTGCGTACTGCCCTCCCGATCCGATCGCGAGAAGCCCGTCCTCCTCCGGCTTGATCACGTCTCCGGTCCCTGAGAGGAGAAACATGCTCTCTCTGTCGGCGACGATCAGAAGCGCCTCGAGCCTGCGCAGCACCCGGTCCGTTCTCCACTCTTTGGCGAGCTCGACCGCCGCCCGTGCGAGGTCGCCGGAGTACTCGCCGAGTTTTCCCTCGAACTTCTCGAAGAGGGCGAACGCATCCGCGGTTGCACCCGCGAAACCGGCGAGCACCTTTCCCTCGTACATCCGCCGGACCTTCTGCGCGCTCTTCTTCATAATGGTGTTTTCCATCGTGACCTGGCCGTCTCCTCCCATCGCGACTCCGTCCTCCCGCACTATCGCCAGTATCGTTGTTCCCTTCATTCCACCCCCCCATCATCCGCATGAGGATGATATCTCTCATAGGCCTTTACTATTCGCTCTTTCGTCACATGCGTGTACACCTGCGTGGTGGACAGGCTTACATGCCCCAGCATCTCCTGCAGCACCCTCAGGTCCGCCCCGTTGTCGAGCATGTGGGTCGCGAACGAGTGCCGCATGGTATGCGGAGACGCCGGCGTTTTCACCCGCGCCTTTCTCACCGCCTGGTACACGATGTTTCTCACCTGGCGGTCGGTGAGCCTTCCGCCGTCCATCCTGGTGAACACGGCCGACGGATCCGTATCGTTCGATACGGATCCGTCGGTTGCAGAAACATCGGCCGTATCAACGTCCGAAGTTTCCGCATTGTGTATGCTAATCTCTCCTGCGGCTTTGCCGTTTTTCTTACAGGTATTTTTCTCTCTCATTTTGTCCCTGCTTGCGAGCCACTCCGAAACCGTGTCGAGCGCGAAGCGACCCGCTGGCACGAGTCTCGTCTTCTTTCCCTTGCCGGTGAGTCTGACCAGACCCGTCTTATAGTCGATATCGCCTTTGTCGAGGGAGACCAGCTCGCTTACCCGGGCTCCGGTTCCGTACAGCATGGCGACTATCGCCCGGTTTCTTTTTTTAACCGGGGTCGCGACCTCGTGCGCCGGCGGGCTGTCCGATAGAAGACGGAATATGTCTTCCTGCGCGGTTACTCTCGGAAGCTTCTTCTCGGTTTTAGACATCTCCATGTGAAGAACCGGGCTGTCCTTCAGAGCCCCGCGTTTCACAAGGTAACGGAAAAACCCCTTCACTCCGGCGACGGTACGAACTATGGAGCTTCGCGATACGCCCCTAAAACGCTCGAGCGCGATGAAGTCGCGGAGGTCGTTTTTTCCGATCCCTTCCGGACCCCGAAAACGGTTTTTGTGCTCCCGCTCGATGTACCGGAAGAACCGTACCGCGTCCGTTACGTAAAAGCGCACGGTTTTTTCCGAACGGTTCAGCATGACGAGCCACTCCCCGTAGCCTTGCACCTGTTTTTTCAGTCCGGTATCCGTAAGATGCCGCACCGCCGAATGTATGTCGAAACCGGTCATATCGGGTTACCCGCTGACGAGCGCCTCCTTTTCGATATCCGAGATCGTTTCCGTATGACCGCACTCCTCGTTGGCACAGGCGAGGCGGTCTTTTTTCTCCACCATGATGCTCCCGCAGACGGGGCACGCCCTGTCAGAAGGCTTGTCCCACGTCATGAAATCGCAATCCGGGTACCTGGAGCACCCGAAGAACTCCTTACCCCGTTTTGTCCTCCTCGCAATGACGACACCGTCGCAGCCGGGCTTCGGACAGGATCCCAGCGGCACGGGTTTTGTCTCCCTGCACTCCGGAAAGCCGGAGCATGCGAGGAAAAACCCGTACCGGCCGAGCCGTTTTACCATCTTTTTCCCGCACCGTTCGCAGATGTAATCCGTCTCCTCGTCGGTGATGCCCTTGAAATTTTCGAGGCGGACTTTGGCCTCCTCGACCGACTCGATAAACGGAAAGTAGAACTCCTCCAGGATCCTGTTCCATGGAAGCTTCTGTTCCGCGACCTCGTCTAAACGCTCCTCCATCCGTGCGGTGAAGTCGATGCCCAAAAGCTCCGGGAAGTTCTTCGTGAGAAGGTTGTTTGTGAGCTTTCCCAAGAAAGTGGGCTTGAACTGCCTGTTCTTCCTCTCTATGTAGTATCGCTTGATCAACGTGGTGATAATCGGCGCATAGGTGCTCGGCCGCCCGATTCCCGATTCCTCGAGGAACTTCACCAGCGTCGCATCGGTATACCTGGGAGGGGGCTCCGTATAGTGAACCTCGCGTGTGATCGACTTTTTTTCGAGAGTCTCCCCCTCTTCGAGCTTCGGCAGGACCCTGTTCTTCTCGACCCCGTTCGATTTCAATACTTTCAAGAAGCCGTCGAAGACGACCTTCTGGCCGTTCGCCCTGAATACGCCGCCGTCGGAACGTATATCGGCGGTGGCGGTTCGAAACACGCAGGGAGGCAGCTGCGAGGAGACGAACTGCTCCCAGATAAGGGTGTACAGGCGATACTGGTCGCGCGAGAGGTACTCTTTTATCGATGCGGGCGTTCTGTACACGGATGTCGGCCTGATCGCCTCGTGCGCGTCCTGTGAACTGGACCTGTTCTTGAACATATTCTGTGTTTCCAAGAGGTATTTTTCCGGGTAGTTCTCTTTTATGAACCGTCTTGTCTCGTCGACGGCCTGCTGTGAAACCCGCACCGAATCCGTCCGCATGTAGGTGATCAGGCCTTCCGGCCCCTTTTCGAGACTGATCCCCTCGTACAGCGCCTGGGCCACCATCATGGTCTTTCTTGCCGAATATTTCAGCTTCGAACCCGCGGCCTGCTGGAGCTTGCTTGTGGTAAAGGGCGGTTGCGGTCTTCTCTTCCGCTCTTTTTCTTCTATTTTAATAACAACGAACGGGCCGTTTTTAACCCTCCGGTATATTTCCTCCGCCGCCTGTTCCGTTTTGATTTCAGCCTTTTTACCGTCGAGTTGCACGAGCTTCGCGGTGAATGTCTTTTTGCCCTTGACGAACACGGCCTCAATCGTCCAGTAGCCCGACGGCACAAACCGTTCGATCTCGGCCTCTCTTTCGCATATCACCTTGAGGGCGACGGACTGCACCCTCCCTGCGGAGAGCCCCTTCTTGATCTTTTCCCATAAAAGAGGCGAGAGGTTGTACCCGACGAGACGATCCAGCACCCTGCGCGCCTTCTGTGCGTCTACCAGCGCCATGTCTATTTCCCTCGGGTGCCGAACCGCTTCCTTGATCGCATCCTCCGTTATCTCGTTGAAAACGATCCTCTTTACCTCCAGCTTGGGCCTGTCCTTTTTAATAGCGTTGCCGATATGGAAAGAGATCGCCTCGCCCTCCCTGTCGCTGTCCGCTGCGAGATATACCTGCTTGCTGCGGGAGGCGTCCCGCTTGAGATCTTTCAGGATCTTCCCCCTCCCGCGTATGGTGATGTAATCCGGTTCGAAGCCGTTTTTTATATCGACCGCGATCCTCGATTTCGGAAGATCGATGAGATGTCCCATCGACGAAGTCACCTCGTACTCTCTTCCGAGGTACCGTTTGATCGTCTTGGCCTTTGTCGGCGATTCCACAACAATCAGTGTCTTTTTATCCGTCATAGCTCTCCACTCTTTCGAATATCTTTCCCGGATGCTGCCTCAGCACACCCCGAAGCTCCAGCATCATGAGGGCGGACACGATCTCGCCGACCGGCCTGCCGAGGGCTTTCTCGATTTCCCCGAGGTCCGACTTCTCGTCTCCGATTACACTCAGTATGTCGCTCTCGATCGGGGAACAAAAGAAGGTACTCTTTTCACCTTCATATTTCAAATCTTTTCCCAGTATGGATAGAATATCCCACGGCGTCTCGACCAGATGCGCACCGTCCTTTATCAGGCCGTTGTTCCCCGTATACGCCTCGGACGTCGCCTTCCCCGGAAACGCCATTACCTCGCGGCCCTGGTCCGCCGCGAACCGGGCCGTAATGAGCGCCCCGGACTTCTTCGACGCCTCCACGACTACTACCGCTTCCGAAAGCCCGCTTATGATCCTGTTACGTCTCGGAAAATGGTGCTTGAGCGGCCGAACCGCGGGCTGAAATTCGCTCACTAAAAGCCCCTCCTTTCCGATACGTTCGTACATATCCGTGTTCGACTTCGGATATACAACGTCTATCCCGTTTCCGAGCACGGCGACGGTATTTCCGCCTCCGTCGAGCGCGCCCCTGTGCGCGTAGTAGTCGATCCCCAGCGCAAGCCCGCTTACCACGGTTACGCCCTGTTTCGCAAGCTCCTTTCCGACGCTGTAGGCCACCCCTACCCCCCAGTTCGAGGCCTTTCGCGAACCGACGACTCCGGCCGCAGTCTGGCTCGAGAGGAGTGTTACGTTCCCCTTTGCATAGAGGAGCAGCGGAGGATCGTATATGTATTTCAACCGTACGGGATACCGGTCATCCGGCAGTGCGACCAGAGCGATCCCCCTTTCGCCGCACGCCTCCAGTTTCCGCCTCGCCTCCTTGAGCCCCTCAGTAACATCCACCGCCGTACCGTCGATGCTGAATCTCTTTCCGACGGCTCCTTCCGCCTCTTTCCGATGTTCGAAAACGGAATAGACGCTCCCGTATCGCTCGAAGAGTTCCAGCTTCTGTTTCGGCGTGCAGTTCGTTATCCCGTTGAAAAGGACGAACCACACCAGCTCTTCACGATCCATCGACTCCCGTTTCCCGATTTATCTTCAGTATATTCTCCTCAACCTTCGCAAGCTTCGGCGACGAACGGGGCAGCAGCCTGGTTAAAGTGAGATACTCTCCCAGCGCCCTCCCCGTATCACCGACCTCATAGTAAAACCGCCCGAGGGCGAAGTGCGCATCGATGTTCTCCGGGTTGTACGACAGCAAGAGTTTCATCTGGTCGATTCCGCCGGTAAAATCTCCGTACCCCATTGCGAGCAGCACGCCGTATCCGTACACCGCCTCCGGCAAGTCGGGCTTTATCGCGAGCGCCGCCTGATAGTACTCGAGCGACCGCCTAAGCATTGTCTCTTTCTCCTCCGGCCCGACTGCGGATTGTGCGAGGAAATAGTAGCACTCGCCCAGCTCCTTCTTTATGAACGCATCGTACGGTTTGAGCAGCTCTGCCTCCAAGAGAGCCTCCTCCGCGAGCCGGTAGCTTCCCATCTCCATGTACTTCGCACCGAGCAGGCGGAGCGCGCTCTCCAGGTATCGGACGGCGCGCATCTTCGTTTCGATCACCTTCCGAAGCTCCCTGCTCACCTGCTCGAGCTCCCCTATGTCCTTCTTCTCCCCGGCTATCACCCGTTTGCTTTTCGCGATGGTTCTGTTTTCTTTGTAATACCCGCAGCCGGCGGCCGCACACACGAACGCTAAAAGCCCGGCTAGCAAAAAGCGGGCGATACGGCGCTTTTTACCGCCGCATTTTTGGATTGGTCCGTTAAAAAGCACTGTTATTCTCCAGATACTCCAGCACGTCCCGCTTCCTGAACCTGCGGTGTCCCGCAGGACCGATCCTGTATGCCCTGATCTTCTTCTCGTTCGCGTACCGCCTGAGCGAAGAGCAGCTCACCCCGAGGAGCTCCGCCGCCTCGGTGATGGAGAGCATTCGGTTCAGTTCCCTGTCCAAGAGCTCATTCTTCAGGCCTTCAGTGTAGCTGCCGCCCATACCGACCTCATCGTCTCTCTCAATGAAGTATATATAAATATTATAATTATGATAGATTTATATAGATCAAATCTT
>JAFGTF010000129.1 GCA_016934265.1 Spirochaetota bacterium | reverse complement strand
TTCGTGATATACGACAGGGCGATCGACGAGGAGGTCACGGACCTTTTATCGGCCCTTGACCTTCAGTACTATACGCAATGGAAAGACGTCCTCGGTGTGGGGGAGAAGGACCCCCACCTCGGCGACCACGTGTGGCCGGGGCTGAACAACGTGACGATGGTCGTGTGCGAGGACGAGAAGAAGCGGAAGCTCTTGCGTTCGGTGGAATCCCTGCAGGCGGCATTCCCGTCGGTCGGCCTCCGCGCGTTCGCCGTTCCGGTATTGGATGCGGTCTAGGGCCGGGGGCTTTTCCGCGGGCGTGTCCCGCGCCGTACGCGTATGGCCGTCGATCCTTTTTTCCATCCGGTGACAAAATATCCGGTATCTAGAGGGGTTGCCTTTTTCTTCTGTAGGAAAGCGTCACCGGTTTCCAGAATCGGTAGGAGAGAAGCTCCTTTACGGTCACCTTACGATTGTGTTCGGGCGATTTCCGCAGCAGATGCCTGGAGATGGAACGAATAAACCGCATGTACTTTCTAAATACGAGCTTCCAGATGAAAAACCCGAGTCTCGACGCGACCCGGTAGAGGAATTTCCTTCCGTAGAAATAACGGTACGCATGGATAAACTTTTTCTGCAGATCGAGGGGACTGAGCGTTTTGTGTAGTATAACTGAGTGCGTCCCGTCGAAATAGTCCCAGTCGTTGACGAATATCCTGTCCTGCTTTCGCATGTTGTCGAAAAGCTCGGTGCCCGGTATGGGGAACAGAATCGAGAATTGCGCCGTGCTGCTCTTAGAATCCCGGCTGAAGCGGATGGTTTCCTCTATCGTTTCGGCATCGTCGGAATCGGCGCCTAAGATGAACATCGAGTGAACGTTGAGACCGGCGGAGACCAGCGTGGCTATCGAGTCCTTGATAAGCCCGACGTTCTGGCTCTTCCTGTAGTCTTTAAGGGCTTGCGGGTTGATCGATTCGACGCCGATAAAGAGGGTCGTACAGTGCGCTCTCTTTAAAAGATCGACGAGCTCCCGATCTTTTGCGACGTGTATGCTGAACTGGCTCGACCACGTAAAATCGAGATCCGCCTTGATGAGTTTTTCTAAAAATATTTTCGTTTTCTCAGGTACGGCTGCAAAGTTGTCGTCGTAGAAGAATATGCTGCGGAATCCTTCGGAATACCGCAGCATGACCTCCTCCATGACGAGATCCGCATCCCTTATCCTGTATCTTTTCCCGAACATATTCGTTACGGAGCAGAAGATACAGTCGTGCGGGCACCCCCTGGATGCCATTATCGGGGCGCTTGAAATCTTCTTTCTCACACGGGGGTTCTGATACCCGGCGAGCAGGTCGAGCTCGAGGGGAGGGAGCTCGTCGAGGTCTGTGCGCGTGCCGTACACTATCCTGTCTGTGGTTCTTCCCTCGAACACGTCGCATACGACGTTCTCACCCTCCCCGACGACGACCCGGTCCGCATGCCGAAGCGCCTCTTTCGGAAGGGCTGACGGGTGGCTTCCTCCCAAAAGTATCCGCTTGTCGGGGAATTGCCTTCCTACGGCATCCGCTATCTGGTACGCCCTGTTGGCCGAATGCGTAACAGCGGTAATACCGACGGCGTCGGCCTCTCGTATATACGGATGCAGCTCGTCGGTCTTTTCGTTGTAAACGCGGACCATGTCCTCTTTGAATACCTTCACCTCGTGACCGGCCTTTTTCAGTATCGTGCCGAGATAGATCGGTCCTAAAAGGGGGAGCTTGGATAGAAAGAAATAGAGATTAAAAGGCGGCCTCGGCTCTATGAAAGCGATCTTCATCGTTTCCTCCGTTGTTTTGCGGTTTTCGATGCTGCGTACGCTCAACTATCATCAGCCGCCGACATAGTATGCTATGTAAAAAAGAAGGTCATCCTCGTTTTGGGAACAGCGGCATAGATTGCGGGCTCAAGGATTCCGGCGCGGTTTTAGGACATTTCGAATCGAAAAAGATGTAATGTTTTTACCGGCTGTGATAAAGAGCCCATACGCAACGTCCTCCTTCCGACCTTCAATGAGATGTATCATCCCGTTACGGCGGTATGTCGGTTGCAGCTATCTATATACAATAAAAGAGTTTCGGTGTCAAGGAGATAGGAATCGTGTCGCCCGAATATGTTTTTTACCGGGACTACGGTGAAATCGCGGTGACCGGGAAGATCGAGGATATTTTCAGAGTCGGGCCACACCGGCGGCCTGTCCATGGCGCCGGTGACGTTCAGGGAGGCGAGTACGGCCATACCCTCACGTGTCCGGCAGGCGGACCCGATATGAGGTAAAAGGATCACGTTGTCGAGAGAGTCCAAGTCCCCGGAACGCACAGGCTCGTTTTCATAGAGGTCGAGTCACGCACGAAACCGGAGGTGCGCCCTGCAGTGCTGAAAAAAAGCGCCGTTTCGTCGAGGACAGGGCCCCTGCTTGTGCGTATCGGCATCGCATCCTCCTTCATGAGCGTGACTTTTTTTAATGATTGGAGCGATTTCGATCAGTCCGCCCGCAGAGCGTTTTTTCAGAAAAGAATGGGGCTTGGGTTTACGGCGGCGACCGATCTTGTGCTTCGCTACGAGCTTTTTTCTTCCGCCGCGGTGAGCTGCTTCAGGGTTTTTTCGTAGACGGCCTTCTCCTCATCCCTGCCGACCGTGTCGAGGATGTCTATGATCATCTCGAGGTCCTGCCTCTCACGTGCGATGATACCGAGCTCCCTGTTGACCTCGAGCGCCCGCTTGTAGTGGAAAAGGGCTTTCTCGAAATCGCCGAGCTTCTTGTAGTACCCGGCGATATTATGCAGGTCGCTCGATATTCCGAGACTGTTTTCCGTGTACTGGTCTTCGCCGAGAGCGAGAAGGTAATATTCCAGCGCTTTTTTCTCGTTTTCCTCGAGCTCGAAGAGATAGCCGAGGTTGTTGTAGGCGGCGGCAAGCCCCGCATGGTTCTTGGTCCTGGCATGGATCGTTATTGACGACTCTATCGACTCGTGCGCCTCGTCGTACCGTCCCATTTTTATCAACAGCGACCCTATGTTGTTGTGGACGGTTGCGATTCCCTTCTCGTCTTTCGCCTCCCTGTAATAGCCCTCCGCCGTTTTGTACAGCTCCATCGCAGTTTCGTATTCTTTCTTGCGCGTACTGATCGTTGCGAGAAGGGAGTGATCGTCACCGAGGCCGCTTTTGTTTTCGATATGGCCGTTGATCTCTATCGCCTCACCGAGGACTTTGTTTGCGTTCTCGTAGAGGCCGAAGTTCACGTAGCAGCGTGCGATGTTGTAGAGATCGGATGCCACTCCCACGAAGTTTCCGACCTTCCGGTCTTCAGACAGCGCCTTTCTGAAAAACAAAACGGCGTTCTCGAAGTCGCCGCGGTTGTAATGCTCGTGCGCAAGCTTCTCGAAGCCCCTCGCATTCTCCTTAACCGTGGTGACGGGACGGTCCGTTGCGCAGGAAACGGTGAACGCGCACACCACCATGCAAAGGACCAAGAAAGCCTTTTTCATCTTCCGAAGCCTCCCCCTTCCGAGTATCCCCCCTCGCGCTCGGCGTTCTCGAGGGGCACCACCACGTCATCCTTTCGTGACGAGAAGCCGCGCACGAAGAAGTTCTGCTGCAGGGTCCGGATGAGACCGGTCGCCTCGTCCATGGTCATGTTGGCCTGCTCTATCGCGGCCTTTATCTCGGGAGAGGTCTCCGCGATCGTTCCGGAGAGCGTCTGGATGTCGGACATGATCGTATCGAGTTTCTTCATTATGGATATGATGCCGTCGTACAGCTCGTAGTTGTCGTACAACAGTTTGCCGATGCTCCCCTCCTTGTCTTCGATGGAGCCGGTGATGCGATCGATGCTGGCAAGCGTCTTCGCGAAACTTCCATCCTTCGAAGAAAGCATGTCCAAGAGCTCGCGCAGCTTGGCGAGCGACTGCTCTAGGTTCCCCTCGGTATCCGAGAGGTTTTCCGTGAGCGCTTCCACATTCTGGAGGATGCGCGTGAGCTGGTCCGGTTTTTCCTCCTTAGCCTTCTGTTTGAGTATCCGTATCCCTTCGTCCATGTCCTCGGACCAGATATACGACCCGTTCTCGAGGGGAAGCTGGTCCTTGCCGCCCGGGATAATCTCGAGCACTTTGCTTCCGATGAGGGGGGAACGGAGCTTAGCGACGCTGTCCTTTCTGATACGCTCGGAGTATTCTTCGTACACGCTGAACCGGACTTCGATCCAGTTCTCCTCGTTGAGGAAGACGGACTTCACTTCACCGATCTGTATTCCCTTGATCGAGACCACCAGCCCTGGATTAAGTCCCTCTCCCCGCCAGAACTCGGTGGAATACTCGAACTGCTTCTCGAACCAGCGGCGCTCCCTGCCTATGAGGATCACCAACGTGACGACTATCAGTATCACGAGCGTGAGAAACACGCCGACGATCTTTTCGATATGTTTGAACCTGTACGCCATACCGCAGCCCTGTTTCGCTCCTTTTTCCCGGATAAAAGCCCCTCCGGCACTACCGTCAGAAGGGACTCTCCGACAGTATCTCGAGCACTTCCTCGGCGACGATCGCCTGCTCGTCGACGATTATCGACAGAATTCCCTGTAAGATGGGATCCTCGGATTTCAGTATATCATCTCTCGTGCCGTACGCAAACAGTTTGTTCTGGTATATGAGCGCGATATAGTCCGCCGAGCTCTTGATGAAGTCGAGGTTATGGCTCACCATCACCATGGTTACCTTGTTATCGTCACGAAGCGGGAGGAGCTTGCCGACCATTCGCTGCGTGGTGATCGCATCGATGCCGGAAACCGGTTCATCCACGAATATCAGCCTCGGTTCCATGATGATGCCGCGTGCAAAGCTCGCGAGCTTACGCTGCCCGATGGAGAGCTGTGCCGGCATTAGCCTCCGTTCGGTGTAGAGACCGAAATCATCGAGCACCGCGCGCACCCTTTTTTCTATCTCCTCGTCCGAAAGCCGGTAGTGATAGCGGATCGGGAGAGCGAGGTTGTTGTACAGGGTGAGGTTTGAGATGAGCGCCCCGTCTTGAAACACGAATGCAAACGATTTCCGGAGCTCGTAAAGCGTACTCCGTGAAACGTTGAATATATCTACCCCTTCGATGGTGACTGTGCCGCTGTCCGGGTGCAAAAGCCCCGCCGATATTTTCAAGAGAGTGCTCTTTCCGCACCCGGAGGGGCCGGTGATTGCGACGAGCGCCCCCTTTGGAATACGTATGGATATGGAGGTCAAAATCGGTTCATTGCCGAACGCGAGGGACACATCTTTCAATTCGACCGCTGGATCGTTCATCTTATTTCCTAAAAATAATAGATAAAGGTAATTATGCCGTCCGCAATAAACAGGGCGGTGATCGATCCCACCACCGCCTTGGACGCCATCTGCGGGACCTCCGTGGAAGACAGCTTAACGGAAAATCCCCTGAAGGTACATATGACTGATACCAGTATACCGAATATGAATCCTTTAAGGAGGCTCACCGCAATGTCCGCGACCACCATGGAGGAGACTATCTCCCGTAAGAAGATCGTAAAACTCGTAAGCAGGACGGTCTTTGAGACGAGGAATCCCCCCACGAGGGCGAAAATATCGAAGTAGATGTTCAATGCGACGAGCGAAGCCGTCACCCCGAATACTCTCGGAATGACGAGGTACCGGACCGGATCGATCCCCATCGCTTCCAGCGCCTCGATCTCGTGCTGGACCACCATGTTTCCGATCTCGGTCGTGATGGCCGTACCGGACCGACCGATAACGATGAATCCGGTCAGGATTGGGCCGAGCTCCCGTACGATGACCGTAATCAGGATCTTACCGATGAAGGCCTCGCCGCCGAACTTCGGGAGCTGGGTGAGCGACTGGACGATGGAAATGGCGCCGAGCGCGAGCGCGACGAGCGCGATAACGGGGAGCGCCTGCACCCCGGTGAAAAACACCTGCTTGAACAGGACGCTGAGGCTCGACTCGAGGCCGCCGCGCCGCTTGTGGAACAGCGAGCGCAAGACGAGCGCGTTATAGGCGCAGAAGTCGAGCAGCCCCGCAGCCTTCGCCAGCACCCACTGTCCGACCGTACCGAAATATCCCGCCATGGACCTATTGTATTCATTTATTATTGACGTGTCAATACTTACCGGGACGGTCGGTCCCTGGAGGCGAAAGAGTCGGATTTCACTTGACTGAATCGTCATGCGGGGATACAATAACACAAGGTGGCCCAGTTTCAGGGGAGCGGAATGCGGTGAAATACCGCAGCGGTCCCGCCACTGTGACCGGGGATGAAAGCGGCATTTTTTACGCCATTGGCGCAGAATGCTTCGAATACTTCGTATTCTTCAGCATACTGCTTTCGAGAAGGCGCCGCGAGTAAGACGATCCGGAAGCCAGGAAACCCTCCTGAAACAAAAACCTCGAGGAAAGGGAGTGGTCGTGAGCCTCCGGTTCGTTCCTGCACGTTTTCCTGAAGCACTCACAATCACCCCCAACGTATTCTCATGGTGCAAGGCCTGGGAATGCACTGCTGCAGGCCCACAGCCTGCGCGGGTGCAACACAATTTCAACAGGGGGTGCACAAGATGCAAAGGAAACGAATTCTAACGCTCTTCTTCACGGGAGGGATTCTTGCCCTTCTTCTCTCTTTTTTATTTGTAGGCTGTACGACGGTACCGGGTACCCAGGAAACACAGACGTTACTCTTCCTGTTTTCGAGCTACACCGATAATGTCTACACATTCGATCTCCAAAGTAACATATGCTCGTCAGTTGCGGTTTTTCACTACGAATCAGATGCAGGCGACAACGCATATTTCTTTGAGGATAAAGGGTATATAGCGGCGGCTTCCTTGACCGATCCGAAACTGCTGATGTTCGATCCTGCCGATTCAACGATTATTTCCTCGGCGTTTGTCTTTGAAACGTATGAATGGAAGGGCGGTCCTTCCTCCGTCGTCTTTCTCGGCCAAGAAAAGGCATACGTGACGGACTCGGGATCCTACGATTACGATATAGAATTGATTCCGAACAACGATGGGGGAGTGATTATTTTCGATCCGTCTGATACCGGATCGGCCTGGACGAAGATCGTCGGCAGCGACGCGAACTGCGACGGAATGGCGTACATCGCAGGCAAAAACAAGGTGTATGTGGCAAACTCCGGCAGTGACACCGTGTCTGTTATTGATACTGAGACCGATACCGAAAATGCACCGGAGATTGCAGTCGACCCCAACCCGACGAAGATCATCGCCAATTCCGACGGTTCAAAGGTGTACGTGTTCTGCACGAACTACGAAGGCAACAGCACGCTGAAAGAAATCGATACCACGACCGATTCGGTGACGGATACATTGACTGTAACGAGGGGGGCCGGTTCGCCAATGGCAGGACTGCCGTCCATAAGCGGCACGAAGATCTACTACTCGGGACTGGATTCGGAATGGGCAGGCACAGGGCCTTTCTATATCGATATCGGAGAAACGGTCCCCTCCGAAACACCGATCACCACGGAGGTCGCAGGAGGCTCTACTTTGATATATGACGACAAACTGTACATGACCAACACATCGGCGGCCCAGAGCACGCTTACTATTGTTGATCTGGCGGATTACTCGGAGGTTTCGGGAAGCCCGTTCGACGTCGGCGCCGTCGGGGACGGCATCAAGGGCATGGCGGTCTATTAATAACCGAATAATTACTCATTCGCTTTGATATGATTTTAGGAGAAAACAGGTGCTAGATCTATTTTACAAAGGCGGGCCGCTCATGTACCCGCTTCTGCTAGGCTCGGCACTCATGATCGCAGTGATCATCGAGAGGGCGTTTCATTTCATCGGAACCGGGGAGAGGGCAAAGGCGTTTTCAGCGGTGATGGAGCTCGTGCGGGCCGGTTCGTACGGCAAGGCCGGCGAGATCGCCGAACGGGAGTGTTCGCCCCTGTTTTTGCTGGTCCAAGAGGCGCTCGAGATGCGGGGGAGGCCGAAGGAGCAGATGGAGAACAGGCTTTCTTTGCTCGGCGACGGGATACTCAGGCGGCTTTCGAAAAACCTGCACCTACTGGAGCTGACGGGAAAGATCGCGCCGATGATCGGTCTCTTGGGAACGGTGCTCGGCATGGTAGAGGCCTTTCAGAAAGTGTCGTTCATGAAGAACATCGTGAACCCGTCGCTGCTCGCGAGCGGGATATGGGAGGCGCTCATAACGACGGTTTCTGGGCTCTTCGTCGGAATACCGGCGCTCATCGCGTACCACCTCTACAAAAACCGAGTCTCGGCGGTCGCCTTTTCCATGAAGCACCATTGCGAGGAGCTGCTCTCCATGATGGAGAGCGATTCCGTTACGGGGAAAACGGGTGATTGAGTTCGAATCGTTCGACGACAGGTCCGAAGGCGGGGGAGGGCCCGACCTCACACCGCTCATCGACATGGTCTTTCTTCTGCTCATATTTTTTCTGCTCACGTCGTTCTTCATCAGGCCTTCGGTGCCCGTCGACCTGCCCAAAGCGTCACAGGCGCGGTACGAACAACAGCAGGACGTGACGATTACGATAGAGAAGGATGGGCGGATACTCCTCGACGGGCGGCCGATGACAAAGAAACGGCTGGAGGACACGCTTCAATGGATCTTCGCATCCACCGACGCGACACGCGCCGTCATACAGTCGGACAGGGAGGTGCCGTTCGGACGGGTCGTGGAAGCGATGGACGTCGCGAAACAGGCGGGCGCGCAAGGGATATCGTTTCTCGTCGAGCAGCCCGAACCCCATGCCGGACGGGAGCAATGAAAGGACAGTGGTACAGAAGACTGTGGCCGTGGATCATCGTATCCGTCGCCGGGCACCTCGTTCTCATCGGTACGGTGAATCGACCGGTCGAGAAGGTCGTCAGTGCGGATGTTTTATACGAGGTAACGCTTCTGTACAGGGGGCCGGTCGAGGCGTCGACCGGTCGGAACGTGCCAAAAGCGTCACAGCCGCCGGCGGAGGATTTCTCCGATGCCCAGGAAGAACCGCTCAAGCCGGAATCGGAAGAAGTGTTGAAGGCGGAAATGCTTTCTGAACCCAAAGAGGTGACGGAGGTTGTGGAACCTGAGGAAAAAAGAAACGATGGGGTCTTGAATCAGCAGTACGGCATGACTCAGAATAGGGTACAAGAAGCGAGGAAAGAACCGAAGCAACCGGACACGGCGCCCGTTATCGAGGGACTCAAACGGAGGATAGAAGAGACGCGTACCTACCCGTATGTCGCGAGAAAGCGCGGGCTGCAGGGTGTGGTGCGCCTCGCCCTCAGACTGGACGAGAAGGGAAACCTCATCGAGCTCGTGGTGACCGAATCGTCGGGGTACGGGGTGCTGGACGATGCGGCGACCGCGCTGGTCGAGAAGGTGGTTCCCTATCCGCACGGTCTCGGGACCACCCTTTCGGTCGATATACCGATACGGTACAGCCTGGTGAATTGACGACGAGGACGACGGTGAAAAGGAGAGTGGCGGGGAAGGATATTACTGCGGGCGTTTCGATCGTCGCCGTCGCGTGCGCGGCCGCGTTTGCGGCCGCGTTTGCGGCCCCCGCCCTGCGGGCAGACGAGGACAGACGGTTCGAGCTCGAAGAGATCGTGGTAACCGGCACCGCGGTAAAAGAACCCATGAGCGAGATCCCTAAAAACGTCACCGTCATCACGGCCCGTGACATCGAGCAGGCGCCGGTACGAAACGTCGCCGACCTCCTGTCGCGCGAGGCGAACGTCAGGCTCAGGTCTCTCTTCGGGCATGAAAAGTCGTCCGGGATCGATCTTCGCGGAATGGGCGATACCTACGGAAGCGGCGTCGTCGTACTGGTGAACGGGTTTCGAATCAACTCGCCGGACATGTCGGGGTTCGATCTCTCATCCGTTCCGCTCGATTCGATCGAACGTATCGAGATCGTGCACGGGTCGGGGTCGGTGCTCTACGGGGACGGCGCGGTCGGCGGGGTGATCAACATCATCACGAAGAAGAGCGAGGCGAAAAAGATCGGGATCGGCGTTTCGTACGGAAGCTACGACACAAAAAGCACCGACGTCTCGTTCGACCGGAAGGACGGAAAAACGGAATTCGTTCTGACCGCCGGCATGCGCGACACGGGAGGATACAGGCAAAACGGCTATCTCTACAAGAAGGACGCCTCGGTGCGTATGGGGTACGATCTCTCCGATTACACGTCCCTTGCCTTCACGCTTTCGCCGCATCAGGATCGCTACGGGCTCCCCGGGCCGGTGAGCAAAGCGGACGCCGAATCGAGGGAGACACGCATACTAACGAGCCGTCCGGGCGACGGGGGTGAGAGCACAGACGTGACGCTTACGACGGGTATGGAAACGGTCGTCGCGGATTCCATCCTCCTTTCTTTCGACTGCGGCTATCGTTTCAGGGACGACCGCTACGTCATGGGGTATACCCCCCTCTTGCCTCTCAGGGAGCAGACGGACCATATAGCCGAGGACACGGTATCCGCCGGCGCACTGCTTTCGACCGAGTACGAACTGTTCGGACTGCAGTCCGAGGTTCAGGGAGGGGGAGACCTCGCGTTTACGGCGTATACGAGGACCGAGCGGTCCAAAAACGAACGAAAGAACAGCGACATCCGGAAGGCGGGCTTTTTCATGACCAACCGGACGGACCTCACTAAGACGCTCGCCCTGCATGCAGGCTACCGGTTCAGCCTCTATTCGGGAACCCACCGGCTGGACACCTATGACAATACCGGGGGGGTGTGGGAAACGGGCCAACCGTTCGAGCGTCTGTGGACTAACCACTCCTTCGATGCGGGGATGGTATATGATGTCGGCCCGTCGGTTTCGCTGTATGCCGATTTCGCGACGAGCTTTCGTACCCCTAACGTGGACGAGTTCGCACTCTCCGATTCAGACCTTCATCCCCAGAGGGGGATCGACCTCGAGGCGGGTGGGAGGATCCGCTTTCAGGATACGGCGGAGCTTTCGGTGTCGGGGTTTTACATACGCATCACGGACGAAATATATTACGGTGAGGACCCGGTGTCCGGTACACCGGTCAACAGAAACTACGATTTCCCGACGAACCGGCTGGGTGTTGAAACCAGCGTCAAAGTCTACCCGTTCGAGAATCTGTTCCTATGGGGCAACTATACGTATATGGACGCGAGGTTCGAGAACAGGTGGACGGTGGTTCCGCTTGTACCGGCGCACAAGGCGTCGTTCGGCTGCGAGTGGCGGATCGTGAAACCGCTCGTGATTGCGCTGTCCGGGACATATGTGGGAAGCAGATTCGACGGCAACGACGAGACGAACGTCCAGTATGAGTCGCTTCATCCCTACACGGTTGTCGATGCGAAAGTCACCTATGCGAGCGGTCCTTTCAGGATTTATCTCGGAGTGAACAACCTGTTCGACGAGCTGTACTCGACCGTTGCCTACGGAGGGCAGTACTACCCCATGCCGGAGAGAAACTTCTACGGCGGTGTGGACCTCGAGTTCTGACATGTGTTTTTCGGAAACGCTGCGGTAGCATTATAGGGGTTTTGATGAAAAGAAATCTGAACAGGATCCGTGGTCTGGGGCTCTTGACCACAAGGACCCGGCCGTGGAAGTTCAAGATACGTGGGGTACCGTTTCTATTGACCGTGATCCTGGCGGTTTTCGCAGTTACATCGGTTCCAGCGCTCCTGTGCGCCGGACCGTACCCGCCGCCCGCCCGGGAGGAGGGCACCACCGCGGTGTACATGGCCGATCCCGCCATCTTCTTTTGGGCGTCGGATTACGAGAACTACCTTCCCGGTGACGCGGTGGACGGGGAGTGGCAGACCCCGGAAAAGGCGCTCGGCATGGCAACAGGCAGGGTATCGGACGTCTGCTCACTCGGCAGGGGGGGGGAGATCACGCTTTTATTCGACGCGAAGGTGCCGAACCGAGACGGGTGGGACTTCGCCGTGTTCGAGAACGGCTTGAGCGATACCTTTCTGGAGCTCGCCTGCGTAGAGGTATCGTCGGACGGGTCGACGTTCGCCAGGTTCGACTGCGTCTCGCTCACCGAAGGCGCGGTGGGAGCATTCGGCGCCCTGGATACAACGAACGTCTCGGGCCTCGCGGGCAAATACCGCATCGGCTACGGTACCCCGTTCGACCTGCAGTCGCTGTCGGACGACCCGCTCGTGATAGACGAAACCGTCGATATAGACTCGATTACACACATACGGATCGTCGACGTGATCGGGGACGGGAACATGCTCGACATGTACGGCCATCAAATCTACGATCCGTACCCGACGACGGGAAGCGCGGGGTTCGACCTGGACGCGGTAGGCGTGCTCACTTCCGATCCCACGATCCCATGGGTTTTTACGGACGGTACCGGTTCGACGGCGGAAAGCGGCTGTTTTATCGCGACCGCCGCGTTCGGATCGCCGTTCGAACGTCATGTGACGACGCTTGTGCGGTTCAGGGACGAGTATCTTCTTCCTAACGGGCCGGGTCGCGCATTCGTCGGCCTCTACTACCGCTACTCGCCGCCTTTTGCAGCAATTATAGCAAAACGGCCCGTACTGCGGGCTTTTGTCAGGGCGGGGCTCCTTCCGCTTGCGTGCGTATCACGGTTCTTGCTCGACGTTCCGTCACAGCAAAAGAAAGGCGGGGGGAATCGCCGTCATCCGTGTGCCGTACGGAACGCGGACTGCAGCCGTGCTCTCGTTAACCTTCACTGAAAAGACGGGCGGGTATACCTCTTTTTTACATTTACGGCGGGATCGTGCCGGTGATATCCGATCGCCGTCTTGACGGCGACGCCGTAACGATTCTCTTTTCGTCCCCCCCCGTCTTACTGATTGCCGACCGGCGGGATAAAGTCGGGTGCCGATTCAGTCCGTCCGCTATTGATACGCTCGAGGAAGAACGGTATGTTCTCCGGGTTGAGCGGTTCCCGGTAGCGTCTGATCTCGAAGTGGAGGTGGGGGCCGGTCGACCGCCCCGTAGACCCGGCCTTGCCGAGCACATGACCCGTGTCGACGTACTGATCATACTCGACGAGGATTTCTGCGAGGTGGGCGTAGAGGGTGTGGTAGCCGAGGTCGTGTGCGACCACGACCAGAAGGCCGTATCCGTTCGCCTCGTCTGCATATATCACCGTCCCGTGACGGGAAGCGTGTACGAGTTTTCCCTCTTTCGTTGCTATGTCGACGCCGCCGTGAAATGCCTTTTCGTTAACGAACGGGTCCTCCCGCAGTCCGTAATTCGAAGACTGGCGTCCTAAAAGCGGTGCGTGGAACACGACCCCCGTGAGGTATACCCTCTCCAAAAAAAAGAGCGTTTTTTCAGGGACGAAGTAAAGCCTTTTTCCGGCCTGTAGGGGGTCTTGTACGGATAGCACCGCTTCTTCCGGCATATCGAAGCGTTCGGCGAGGGCCCCCACTTCCTGTGTATCCGCCTGGAAGAAAACACCGAGTGTGTCCGGCAGGTACACATCCACGTCCTGGTGCAGCATGCCGATGAAGTCGATGCGGTTAAGCGTCGCGATGGAATCGATGTTGAGGCTCGTCTTCGCGATGATGGTCCATATATCTTCTCCCGCCTGCAGTCGGTAACGGTAGATGTGGGGCGCGTTGTACGAAGATTTTCTTTCCCCCTGTATGATCCTGTTTTTCGATGCGATCGTGGAATCGTAGAGGAGATTGTAGTTTGCGTCGTCGTACTGAAGCCTGCCGATGTCCGTAACCTGCCCGTACAGAGGGAAAACGGACATTAGGAGGACAAAGGTGTAGGTAATGCGATGCTTCATGGATATATTATATGCAAGCCGAACATTTTCCTCAAATCCTTTTTAGCGGGGTGGCGCATGGGAGCGAAAGTCTTTTTTACGCGGGTCGAAGATAAAGAGGACCCGTCCTCGGTTGCGAAGAAGCTTACGAAGCTGTTCGATGCGAGCGGGGCCGGTACGCATATACACAAGGGGGATTTCATCGGGATCAAGACGCACTTCGGCGAACGGGGCAACACTACGTATCTCTCCCCCAGGATCGTAAAGGCGGCGGTCGACCGGGTGAGAACGCGGGGCGCCCGGCCGTTTCTCGTCGAGACGTCGACCCTCTACCGGGGGCGGCGGTCCAATGCCGTGGACCATATCGAGCTCGCCTGCGAGCACGGCTTCGGTTTCGAAAAGACGGGGGCACCCGTTATAATGGCCGACGGGCTGCTCGGCGACTCGGAAGTTGCGGTCGCCGTGAAGGCGCGCCACTTGAAAGAAGTAAAGATCGCATCGGAGATCGCGAAGATACAGGGCCTCGTCGTACTGAGCCATTTCAAGGGTCACATGGCGGCGGGATTCGGGGGAGCGATAAAGAATGTCGGCATGGGGCTCGC
>JAFGTF010000128.1 GCA_016934265.1 Spirochaetota bacterium | reverse complement strand
TCCATGAGAAGATAGAAATCGTCGAAATCCACCTTGTTGTCCGTGCTCATGGAGGGGTTGCCGATGGTGAGGTATATTTCCGTTACCTCACTGAGATACATGAGCTGGGTTCCGGCGCGAAACGCCCCCGTCGCGACACCGAGGAAGAGTTTCGCCATAAAAGGGTCGAGATTCAGCCCTAAGAGGAGGTCACAGGCGTTGATATATTCCATGCCGTACTGCTGATATATGTAGGCCTTGCCCTCGAAGATCTCGGTGTGGCTGTTCCCGACGATGAACCCTGTACCAAGGATCGGCAGGTACCCGTTGTAATCGAATCCTCCGAGTCCGTGGTAGAGATGACCCTTGTAGAACCGCCCTTCACCGATCAGCCCGTAGTATCCGGTGAAGTAGGTGAAGTCCACCGCCTTGAAAATGTCGCGTATCGAAGCGGAGGCGCCGTCGAAGACAAGAGACGAGGCAGTGGAGTCCTCGAGCACCGTATCGTAGTACTGGAACGCGATCTTCGCCTGATACTTGTAACCGCCGTCGAATGCGACCGCGAACTCTCCTCTCGTTTCGAGCTGTGCGTGCAGGTTGGCCTTGGTCGTGAGGTCCATAGTAGGGACGAGGGCATTCGCGCCCCATGCGGCCTGCCCTATACACCCGAGTACCATGACGAGTATGAAAACACTCGGTTTCAGCCGATTCATAACGTCTCCTTCCGCTTACATCACTATAGTATACATCGAATTGGCTTTTTTTCAATTCATATAACAGTATCGGCCGTTTACGGAGAAACTCATCGGATAAAAGGGCTCTGAAAGAGGGTGCTCGCGCGTGGAATTTATTTCGAAAAGATGGTGTGAAATAGATTTCCGAGCGAGTCCTCGAGTCTCGAGGTGAACGTGAACCGGTGTTTCCACCTTCCCGACGAGGGATTTTCCAAAAAACCCCTGAACTCATCGAGGAGTACCCGGTAGCTTGGATTGTCGGGATCGTAGTTGACCGCTTCCTCCAAGAAGAACTCCGTCCGGGAGTATCTGCTGAGATGGTAGTTACATATGGCGAGGAACACGCAGCAGACGCCGAGGCGCCTGTCCTCCTTGAGAAGGTTGTACGAGTCTATGAGAAGATCGATCGCCTTTTCCCACAGCCCGAGTTTGTACAGGGCGTGGCCTGCGTCGAGATAATACTTGCCGTTCTCCTCGTCGAGCTGTATTGCCTTCATGAGCGGCTCGACAGCCCGTTTGTAGTCTCCCGTCTCACAGCAGGCGAGCCCGAGGAGGTTGAAAAGCATGGGGCTTTCCGAACGCTTCAGCGCGTTTTCGAACTGTTTTATCGCTCCTTTGAAGTTACCTTCGTTGAAGAAGCTGATGCCGCGGAAGAGGTGTTCCTTCGCGTCCTGATTAAGATCGTCGTGCGTTTTGCGCCCGGGCCGTTTTTTGCTCGGGGTGTATACGTACTCTCCGCCGACGATTGCGTGGTATGCCTCGTTGATCTCCTTGAACTTCTCCTCCGCCAGCTCGTACAGCGGGTTTGTGTGGTGCTTGTCCGGATGGTATTTTGCGGCGAGCAGCTTGTAGGCCTTCGTGACCTCTTCGCGCGTCGCCGATCGTGGAACTCCAAGTATTTTGTAGTAGTCCTTATCCACAATCGTTACCCGACTGACTGAATTCTAATTTCTATTACGGTAGAATTCAAGGTTTAATTAATGTAAAACTTACCCTATTCAGATATTGGGTCCTTTAATCGTTCTCTGCGGGGTATTTTCCGTAGTGTATTGGGGGAGATTGGGGTGGATCAAGGATAGAGTCGAAATTTTATTACCGAGTCAATAACATTGTCGCGAAAGAAAGACTGAAATATTCCGATAATCTGTGTGACCATGAAACGACTGTATAAAAACGCTCGGCAGAACAGGCCCCCCGGCACTCGTGCCATGACCGTACTCATTATGCTGCTGCCTCTGTATCTGATTTCACTCCCGCAGCCCGCCCGCAGCGAAATGACGGGGTTTTTCGGCATTACGATCGGGATGAGTAGGTCGGAGGTGATACGGAAAGCGGAGGAGACCGATATCATCCTGGTGCCGAAAAACAGAGACGTCGAGTTCTTTCCGGTCGAGGACAGAAAGATCCTTACGCTCTCAATCGAACCGGAGGTGCCGTTCATATACTGCCAGTTCTACGACGATATCCTTCTGGCGCTGACCGCGGTGTTCGACGAACGACACATCGATTACTACGCACTCGCGGCGGAGATGGAAAGAAGATACGGCGGACATATGAGGATTACGCCTTCCTGGAGAGAGTGGGAGATAGACGGCATCCTGATAAAGGTGGAGAAGCCCGCGGTGCTTAAAATTATGGACATCGATGAGCTCATAAAGAGGGCGGCGTTCGAGCCCGAAGTTCCCCCGATGAAAGCGCGCAGAGACATGATCCTCCAGGGGCTGTAAGCAGGCGTACCGGTCAGCGCTCCTTCCGAAAGTCGGCAGCCATACTCTGAAGCTCCCTCACCGTTTTTTGAGTGTATTCGCTCAGCCCGAGAAGGTAGAGGGAGTTGTTCTGATACAGCGGCTCCTCCTCGACGGGAAACCGGGAACAGATCACCGCTTTTCGCCATGCGGGAGTTTCCGGTATGGGTGAAAAGCAGGAGAGATAGCAAGCGGCTCCGGCCTTATGGACGAATTCGATCGAACGAGCGACCTGACCTGCGGTCTGCCCCGGGATTCCGGCGATAACGTAGGTTCCCACCGCGTTCCGCTCGTACCCGACGTTCCTGAACAATGCCACGGCGCGCAGATATTCTTCATTCGTCGTCTTCGATCCCGTCTGTTTCTGTAAAGCGGGGTCCGAGGTCTCAAGTCCTACGCGGATCGTTTCCACTCCCGACCTTTTGAATGCAGAGGCGATCTCCCCGGTAATGAACCGAGCGTGTATTCCGTTCGGGAGGTGAAACCGAAGCCCACCGCCCCATCCTTCGAGAGACCTCAGAATCGGGAGGATATGGTCGTCTGCGTTCACTAGCAGGGCGTCGTCGTAAAACGCGACGTTTCGTGTCTTTAAGAGCCCTGCGTACGTATCTATCTCACTCACAACCGATCCGGGCGCGCGAGCGCTGAACTCCCCGTTTAGGAGAAAAGATGCGCAGTAGGTGCAGGAAAACGGACATCCCCGTGATGTGAGAACGGCGAAGAAACGCCGTTTCGGTCCGAGCTCGTGGAGCGGCCAGGCACTCGAGCTGAAATCGTCTAAGGTGTGATATGTGGTAAACCGCCTAGCGGTAAACCGCTTACCGGTCATATCTTCTATCATGGGGAGAAGGTCTTTGGTTCCCGTTCCGCGGTAGACGCGGGTCGCGCCGCTTTTCTTCCGGGCATGCCGGGTGCAGAGCGTTGCGTAGATACCGCCGAGCAGTACGGGGAGATCCGGGCCGAAGCGGGCGCGGATCATCTCTATCGTCCGGAATACGCCCGGATACCAATAGGTCATATGGGAGGTGACGAGAACGATGTCGGGACGAGGGACACCGGAAAGTCGCCTATCGAACTCCTCGTCCTCCATACCGTAGATCGCGAAGCTTCTTCGAATGCCCTGCAGAGGAACGGGAGGGTCGACGATCCTCCTCTTGTACTTCGAGCAGCCGTTCGGTTTAAGCGCGCAGGGGGTTTTATCACCGCTTTCGAGACAGTCGATATAGAATAGCGAGCCGCCTGCGGCTTTCAGCGCGGACGCGATGTAAAAAAGACCGAGCGGTTCGGCCCAGAGGTTGTACGCGGCGAAGTCGGCTATCCAGGGATTTATCAATAAAATTGATATTGTGTCATGCATTTCGTATATTATCACAGAGTTGCGGTGAATTACACTGTGTAATATAATATATCCCGTATCCTGAAGGTACCTGCGCCGTAAGAGCGGGCCCGAACGACACCGTAACCGTCCGGTGAAAAAATAAGGGGCAGCATCGCTGCCCCTTCAATCAAGGTTCGGGAAACTCTAAGCGGATCATTTTGGGAGGGATAGAATCCGCTGTTGAATACATTATCGTACGGACGACGGTTTTGTCTTAGAGAAAATTAGAGCGCCCAGAAAGAAACGGTTCAAGGCGGTACGGGAGGAAGAGCATGGAATACGACAACAAGAGCTTCATCATGGATATGGACGGTGTGATATACTACGGAAATAAACTGATCGACGGGGCCAAGGAGTTCATCGGGAAGCTGAAGGAGCACAGCAGCAAATATTTGTTTCTCACGAACAATTCGAGCCAGACCCCCCTGGACCTGAGCAAGAAGCTCAGGATCCTCGGAGTGGACGTCTCGCCGGAGAACATACACACCGCGGCACTGGCGGTCGCCGCATTTTTGGACGGTCAGAAGAAGGGAGGAAGCGCGTACGTGATCGGGGATCCCGGGCTCCTGCACGCCCTGCATGAGGTTGGTTACAACATCACCGAGTTTAATCCCGATTATGTCATTATGGGCGATACGAGGGCGTACTCTCTCGAAATGATTCAGAAGGCGTGCAAATTCATAAAAGAGGGAGCCCGGTTCATCGGAACGAACCCGGATCTAACCGGCCCGTCGGATTTCGGAATAGTGCCTTCCGTAGGGTCCCTTACCGCACCGATAGAGAGGGCGACCGGGGTCAAGCCGTACTTTATAGGAAAGCCCAACCCACTGATCATGAGAACGGCGCTGCGCAGGCTCGGCGCACATTCCGACGAAACGATAATGATAGGAGACCGCATGGACACTGACATCATCGCCGGAATAGAGACCGGCCTCGAGACGATCCTCGTTTTGACAGGGGTGACAAGCAGGGACGATGTCGCGCGCTATCCCTACCAGCCGACGCGGATATGCGACTCCATCAAGGATATATGGAAATAAACAGTACCGGTTTCTTACGATCCGTTCCGTGTGAAGATCGTCTCCGCCCTGGCGAGGTCTTCCTTCGTATCTATTTCCACCCAGTCGGAGTCGCCGATTTCGTATACATAGAGCGGAAGCTCGGCTGTGTGCATACTGATGACGTCGTCGAACAGGATGTTCGTGTTCCCGGCCTCCACCTCACTAGAAAGCCACCTGCTGAAAGATCTCCCGTATTCGTGACGGATCGCCAGCATGCCGCTCGACATGAAGGCGGGCGTAGCCACCTCGCTCTCCTTCAGAAACGCGCCGCCCCGTAACACCTCTATCGTGCGTACCTTTTTATCGAGGTCGGTCGTGATCGCGACCTCGTCGGGCTTGCCCGTATAACGGCCGGCGAGGTAGAAGGAGCGGTCGCCCATGTCGCGCAGGGCCGCTTTCAGCGTATTCTCAAAAAAGAAGATATCGCCTTCGAGTATCAGGGCTCCTTTCTCCAAAACTTCCCGTGCGAGCCAGAGAGAGTACATGTCGTTGGTTTTACGGTAGATTTCGTTTTCCGTATACCGTATCCGTACGCCGTTTTTGCTGTTACCGCATACGGCGGTTATCTTTTCCGCGAGGTATCCCGTCACGATCGTACAGTGGGTGACGCCGCAGGCGGCGAGGTTTTGCAGGGTATTGGCGAGGATCGGCTTCCCGTTTACCTCCGTGAGACACTTCGGGGAATGGTCGGAAATGGGTTTCAGCCTCGTGCCGAGGCCTGCGGCGAGTATTATTGCATGCGATATGGAATTTTTCATGTTACTGCAATATAATAAGATGTCGGGCAGATGCAAAGGAGCAAGTCGTCGGGGGATGGACGAATTATACATGGGTATTCAATATGGATTTTAAGTAACCCTAGGCGATAGTGTAATCCATATCAGAAGTATTACTAAAATGTTTATTACATAAAAATATAGTAAAAAATTCTTGACAAAGTATGTCGATATATATTACAGTTCTATTGGTAGGATCAGTAAAACGACTCCCCGGCATAATGCCGGTTAGGCAGCCTATATGGCTGCCTTTTCTTTTGGTGTGAAAATATGTGTAATAGAAGTGTGATTTATATTGATGGGTTCAACCTTTATTATGGAGCAGTAAAAAATACTCCTTGGAAATGGCTCAACATTGAGAAATACTTCTCACTCCTCCGTCAAGACGATGATATCAAAACCATAAAGTATTTTACAGCAAAGATAGAAGGTTCGCACAAATCAAACCAGGAAGCCTACTTGAAGGCGCTATATACTCTTGATACGGTTCAGATAATTTACAGATTGTTTAAATATAAACCTGTGAAATGTTTAGTGCGTGATTGTACGTATCCGAAGTGTAGAATTTTTAATATACCGGAAGAGAAAAGAACAGATGTTAATATAGCAGTTCACATGATCACCGATGCAATGCAAAACAGGTGTGATCGTTTTGTTGTTATAAGCGGTGATTCTGATTTAGTGCCGGCGGTGAGAGCTGTAAAATTAATCAATAATGATAGTAAAGTAATCGTATATATCCCTGCTAATAACAAAGTAAGAGGCGCTGCAGTAGAATTAAGGAAAGCTTCGGATAGGCATAGGACACTTCCGAATAATTTATTATCAAAAGCGCAGTTTCCAAAAATAATTATCGATTCAAACGGTACCGTGATTGAGAAGCCATCATCATGGGGAGAATGTATTACTTGTTTTGTAAATTTGGCAGTAAAGAATATATTTCTTCATTTACACCCTTTAATTTCCGTGTAATAAAAATAAGTACACTGTCATTTTAATTCCTGATATCATAGTGAACGGTATGCGTACACTCAGGCTGTACATACTCAAGGAGTTTATCCCCCCCTATATAGGGAGTATGGCATTTTTTTCCATGCTGCTTTTGATGGAGCGGGTGATGAGCTTTGTGAGCCTCGTGACGAACGGCTACGCCACGGTGTGGGATTTCATCCTCCTCATCTTCTACTCGGTGCCGCCGACGCTCGCCATCACGATGCCGATGTCGACGCTCATGGGGGCGCTCGTCTCCGTGGGGAGGATATCCAACGACAGTGAGATCACCGCGGTACGGGCCGGGGGAATCAGGTTGAACTCGGTGTTTTTGGGCCTCTATATCACGGGGGTCTGTATCGGGGTGTTGAGCTTTTATCTCACCGATTACTTCGTGCCGATAGGGAACATCAAGTTCAGATCGCTGTACCAGAACCTCACCATTGCAAGGCCCGATGTGCAGGTCGACGTCCACTCGATAAACCGCATCAGCGGAAACGTTCTCCTTCTCGTGGACGAGGTGGACGAACGTACCGGCGATCTCGTGGATGTTACGATATTCGAGAGCGCGGAGGGTGAGTACACGAAGACGATCACCGCGAAAAAGGGATGGTTTCTCTCAAGCCCCCGTTCCAGGCCGTACATCACGCTCAGGCTCCAGGAGGGAACGATCATTGATCCGAAAGACAAAACGGATGAGAAGTTCGACTCCACGGTATTCAACATGATGGATTTCAATATCTTTCTCTCGACGAGGGAGATGAAAAACATAGTAAAGACACCGCGGGATATGAACCTCACTGAGCTAAAAGCGCAGATGCAGCAGGAGGAAAAGAGGAGCGTCGGCTTCAATACATACGCTGTGGAGTACCACAAGAAGATCGCGATCCCGTTTGCCTGCGTCCTGTTCGTGTTTTTGGGTACTCCGTTCGTCATCAGCAGGGGGAGAAGCGGAAGAGGCCTCGGCCTCGGTGTCGGTGTCCTCATCATATTCCTGTATTACATCTTTCTGCTCTTCTTGGAGAGGGTCGGGCGTTCCGGCACGCTTCCTCCCGCGTTCGCGATATGGCTGCCGAACCTGCTCTTTTTTGTGGCCGGTATGTACAACCTCCTTTCCGGGAGAAAGGTATGAAGCTCTTCGTCGGGAAGACGTATTCCTCGTTCCTCCTCATACAATTCTTAAAAGTCTTCTTCGTCACGATAATATTCATCATGGGGTTGTCCTTTATCGTCAGAACGCTCCAGGGCCTGGAGGTGACGAGAGAGTTCTCGTTTGTCCAGATAGTTATACTCAGGGTGCTCGAGGCGCCGGAGATCGTATCGAGGGAATGCATGCTCGCCTCCTGTATGTTCGCTGCGGTTTACACGATGAGCAACCTTACCAAGAACAGGGAGATACTCGCGCTGCGAAGCTGCGGAGTCAGCATATACCGCATCATCACGCCGCTTCTCTGCTGTGGGTTGCTCATCAGTATCGGACATCTCTTTTTCGAGAACTACGTCGTGATTCCGAGCTTCGATCGTAAAGGCGGCTTCGAAAACAGACTCAGGGGGGAAGAGCCTAAGGGCTACTACATGGACCGTAACAACATCATCGTTTTCGGGGAGAACGGCCTCATCTACAAGATAGACAGCTATCTCGCGCAGCCGATGTTGATGCGAGGGGTTATGATCATCAAAAAGGGCGATACGGGCGCCATCGTGTACAGAATCGATGCGCAGGAGGGCAGGTGGGACGGGGCACGCTGGGTGTTTACAAACGGAATCAAGCGTACCTTCACCCCCGACGGAGAGATAATATCGAGACGGATATTCAAGATCCTGCCCACAACGATCAGGGACGAGCCGAGGTACTTCGGCAGAGACACCAGGACGGTTGAAAACATGACCATTCAGGAATCATACCGGTACGTGCAGATGATGAAGAAAATGGGTTTCGATTACAAACGGCATTTGACCAGGTTCCACCGGAAGATCGCAAACTCGGTCACGCTGTTTTTGGTCATCGTTATCGGGCTCTCGCTCGGCAGCATGTCCTTCAAGAACGCACTAGTCATCTCGTTTTCTATGACCCTCGGAATAGTGCTGGTGTTTTTTTTCATCATCGAGATCGGGACGACACTCGGCTCTTCGGGTCGAATTCTTCCCTTCATCGGCGGGTGGATAGGTAATATCACATTTGCAATCCTCAGCGTGTTCCTCCTTCGGAGGCTGCGGGTTTGATCGCCCGCTTGGGCGAGCGGTACCGTACGGCTTTCTTTCGTTTTCAGGCCCCCTCTCTTTTATACTGGAAAGGGCCGTCCCCCCGAGAGTATATTACCCCTGATACCTCTCGTGCGGATATGAGGAAGTATGGGTAAAGACAGGATAGTAATAAGGGGAGCACGGTCGCACAATCTTAAATCGATCGATCTCGATCTTCCGAGGGACCGACTCATCGTCATCACCGGCCTCTCAGGGTCGGGGAAGTCCTCTTTAGCCTTCGATACGATATACGCAGAGGGGCAGCGGAGGTACGTCGAATCGCTCTCGGCCTATGCCAGACAGTTCCTCGGGCTGATGGAGAAGCCCGACGTAGATCTCATAGAGGGTCTTTCGCCTGCGATATCGATCGAGCAGCGAACCGCGGGGAAAAATCCAAGGTCCACGGTAGGCACAATAACGGAGATCTACGACTACCTCAGGCTGCTCTTCGCCAGGATCGGAAAGCCCTTCTGCTATGTCTGCGGCAACGAGATACAAAGCATCACCACGGACCAGATAACGGAACGTATTATGAGAGGGGCCGACGGAGAACGGGTGGTCCTTCTCGCGCCGATGGTACGTGGGAGAAAGGGGGAGTATAAAAAACTCATCGCGGACTCGCAAAAGAGCGGTTTCGTACGCGTACGCATAGACGGGAGCATGATGCGCGTAGAGGAGGCAGCGGACCTTTCTCTTGACAAACAGAAGCGGCACTCGATAGACATCGTGATAGACCGTGTGGTTGTAAAGAAGGAGAACCAAAAGAGGATCGCAGAGGGGGTCGAGACCGCGAGCAGCCTTGCGGAGGGGATTGTCGGAATAGTGCACTCAGACGGCGGCGAAGAGCTCTTCAGCAGAAAACTCGCCTGTGTGAAATGCGGAGTGAGCTATCCGGAGGTTCAGCCGAGGATGTTTTCGTTCAACAGCCCGTACGGAGCCTGCCCGGAGTGCGACGGGCTCGGCGTGAAGCTCGAATTCGACCCCGATCTTATCATCCCAGACCGGTCCCGCTCTTTCAATGAGGGGGCGATACTCACCGTTTCCCCGAACTCGAGCTGGACGAGGGACCTCTTTCTCGGATTCGCGCGGCATTTCGGTATATCCGCCGACACCCCGATCGAAAAGATTGCGCCCGGAATCTATGAGAAACTCCTATACGGCAGTTCGGAGACGATTCGCTTCGAACACACACACACAAACGGGAAGGGACGCTGGGAATATAGCTCGCGGTTCGAAGGGATCATAGGAAACCTGATGCGGAGGTATCGGGAGACGAAATCGGACGGTGTGCGCGAGTGGATGGAGGGGTTCATGAAACAGATCCGCTGTCCTGTGTGCGGCGGAAAGCGGCTCAGAAAGGAGAGCCTGTCGTTCCGCGTTGGCGGCAGGTCGATAATAGACATAACCGAGATGCCCGTAACGGAAGAGATTGCTTTTTTCGGCGCACTTAAGCTCTCCGGTAAAGAACGGTTCATCGCGGAAAAGGTCATAGGGGAGATAAAAGCGAGGCTTCTGTTTCTTCGAAACGTCGGTATCGGATATCTCTCGCTTGATCGAAAGGCCGAAACGCTCTCCGGCGGCGAGGCGCAGCGTATACGGCTCGCCACGCAGATAGGTTCCGGTCTCGTCGGCGTGCTCTACATTCTCGACGAGCCGACGATCGGCCTCCACCAGCGGGACAACTCCCGTCTTCTAAAAACGCTCTTCCGCCTCAGGGACGCGGGCAACACTCTCATCGTCGTCGAGCACGATGAGCAGACCATAGAGAGCGCCGACTATATCGTGGATCTCGGTCCCGGAGCGGGAGATGAGGGGGGCAGGGTCGTTGCGGAGGGAACCCCCCGACAGATCAAACAAAACCCCGACTCGCTCACCGGGATGTATCTGAACCGGAAGATCGTCATTCCGCTTCCAAATAAGAGAAAGAAAGGAAACGGCCGTGAACTCGTTTTGAGGGGTGCGAGTGAGCACAACCTCCGAAGGATCGACGTACGGTTTCCGCTCGGAACCTTCATCGCGGTAACGGGGGTGTCTGGATCGGGCAAATCGAGTCTTGTGAACGACATCTTATACCCCGTGCTCGCGAACCGTCTTGGAAGAACCAGCCTCCAGGAGGGGAAATACGCCGGGATAGAAGGTACGGAGGCGGTCGACAAGGTGATCGACATCGATCAGTCGCCGATCGGAAGGACGCCGAGATCAAACCCGGCTACGTATACCGGTGTTTTCACGCCGATACGGGAGCTGTTCGCATCGCTGCCCGAGTCGAAGATGAGAGGGTACAGGCCGGGGAGGTTTTCATTCAATGTTGAGGGGGGGCGATGCGAGAACTGTGCGGGAGACGGCATGATACGGATCGAGATGAACTTCCTCCCCGACATTTACGTCACCTGTGACGTGTGCAAGGGTGCGAGGTACAATCGTGAGACGCTCGAGATACGGTATAAGGGGAAATCCGTATCCGATGTGCTGCGCATGACGGTCGACGAGGCTTTTGGATTCTTCTCGAAAATTCCCCAGATCAGGCGGCGGCTTTCGACCCTTAGGGAAGTGGGGCTCGGATACGTTCGACTCGGGCAGCCGGCCACGACCCTCTCCGGAGGCGAGGCGCAACGCGTGAAGCTTTCGAGCGAGCTCAGCAAGAGAAGCACCGGCAAGACTTTCTACATCCTCGACGAACCGACGAGCGGGCTGCATTTCGACGACGTGAGAAAGCTCCTGTCTGTGCTCAAACGGTTCGTGGACGGCGGCAATACAGTGCTCGTGATCGAGCACAACCTCGATGTGGTCAAGAATGCGGACCATATCATCGACCTCGGACCCGAGGGGGGGGGAAAAGGAGGCCGTATCGTCGCAACGGGAACCCCGGAGGAGGTCGCGTCGAACGAGCGGTCGTACACGGGAAGGTACCTGAGGGAGTTTCTGAAACGCTCCGGGGGTTGAGAACCCTTCCAGGGTTCTAGATAATTCCTGCGAGTTGGTACCTGCTTTCTAAGACAGGCTTACTTCGCAGGAATTTGAGAACCACTTCATGGTCTATGCAATTCCTACGGCATGGTACTTCCTTTTAAGTGCAGACTCACTCCGTAGTAATTTGAGAACCACTTAGTGGTTCTTTATCATTCCTACGGTTATATGTTTCCTTTTCGGTAAGGACTCACTCCGTAGGAATAACAATGTCCATGGCGGTCCCGCCTTTCTCGCGCCGTCGGGCCTTGATAAAACCGCCGTGCATCGTTATTATCTTTCTCGTAATACTCAGACCGATCCCGGTTCCCTCGGCATCCTTCGAGGTCGTAAAGAACGGCTCGAAGACCCGTTCTAGATCCTCCTTGGGAATGCCTTTTCCGTTGTCCTCGAAACAGACGAGGATTTTGTTATCCTCCTTTGTGCAGGTGACCGATATCTCTCCCCGGTTTTCAACAGCATCTATCGAGTTGTTCAATAGGTTTATGAATGCCTGTATCAAAAGGTTTTTGTTAGCCCCCTGTACGATGCAGGATGCGGTTCTGTTGGAGAATCTGATCTCTTTTACCGCCAATCGATGGTCGAGCAGAGAGCGCGCCCCCTCGACGACTTCATAGAGGGAGACCGGCGTATGGACTCCGAACTCCTCCTTTGCGAACTCCATGATCGAGTCGATAATCTTCAACGCTTTCCCCATGGAGTCTGAAATGAGTCCCATGTTATCCCGCAGCGCCTTTTTGTCCACGGCCTTTTTGGTTTGCCCGTCAGGCGATCCGAGTTCAGAGAGTATGAGATCGGGGATGCCCCTGGCGGCCGCCAGGGGGGAACGGAGGTTGTGAGCAATGCCTGCGGCGAGCTCTCCGAGCGTTGCCATCTTCTCCTGCTGTATAACAATACGCTCGCTCTCTTTCTGTTCGGTGATGTCCTGTATGACGAGCAGAGTTTGTTTGTTTTTCTCGATGGAAGCTGTGTCGATACGGAGCGTAACCGCTTTCTTTTCCTTTTCGACGGTCCACTCGACCGTGGATCGTTCCTCGATTAGTCTTTTCAGAGGGGCGGCGAGCCCGGAGGACCGCACCACGGCGAGCCCGAACACGCTCTTGTTGTCGAGTTCCTCTCCGAGCTGAATTCTCGCCATCGGATTTGACTGGATAATCTTTCCCTCCTGGTCGAGACTCATGATTCCGACCGGCGAGTGCTCGAGGATGAGGCGGTTGACCTCGGATAGCTGTCTTTTTTTTTCCATCTCCTCCTGGAGCCTTGAGACGAGAATATTGAGCCGGTCGGTCTTTAACTTGTTCGTGAAAAATAGCCTGACGTTGTTCAGGCCGAGGGCGAGCTGTCGCAGGAACGGTTGTGTATCCTCGCCGCCGGAAAAACGGCCGCCGCCGGCTGCAGCCGGGATATATACAGTGCCGAGCGATATCCCGTCAGGTGTTCGTATTGGAAGATCGAGGTATCCGGTGCCGGGTTTATAGACTCCCCTCTTCAGTATCTCTTTTGTCCGTTCCCAGGCGTCGGGCTTTTCCATTTTATATACGGTGACGACAAGCGATTTGTCGTCGTTCATAAAGACCTCGCACGCGACCCGCTGAATATCGAAGAAACGGCAGAACTCCTCCATCGAACCGGAGATCACTGTTTCGAGGTCCTTTTCCGAGAGGGCGATGACGGATATCCTGCCGAGCGACTCGAGCATATCGCGCTTGCTTGTAATGTCGCAGAGAAGCTTCCTGTTCTCGAGCCCCATAGCCCCGAGTTCCCGGTTCGCATCCGAGATAATATCAAAGAGGCCTTTGAGGTTGACTTTTTGCAGGCTGAGCGCCTCGGATACCGCTTCGATCCTCTTTTTCGTATCGGCAATGACGGCATCGAGGTCCTCCATGAATATCCCGATCCCTTCGAGGGACCGCTGACAGATCTCGTACCGCGGCTCTTTCTGGTGGGTGTCGAATCCCGCGATGTGCGCCACCTCGTTCGCTGCACCCACTATCACGGCATCCAACGGCCTGTCGTACGCCCCCGCGAGAGCGGTACGATGGTAGTCGCAGGCTGATGTGATAAGCCGTTCTGGAAGCTCCCAGTGGTGGAAGAGAATCCTCGCCGCATCGGTGTGATCGAACCCGAGCTCCTCGTACTCCGCTTCCCGGAACGTCACACGGTCACGCGTTATCCTGTCGGTGACTTTTTTATACCGCGTCCTGTCGGAGAGGAATATGACGGCCTTGCCGATGTCGTGAAGGAGACCGGCCACGTACAGATCCTCCTCGAGACCGGTTCGTATACGTTTCGCAAACTCTTCAGAGAGAAGGGCGACCGCGAGAGAATGTGTGAAAAAAAGCCCGTAGTCGAACCATTCGCTTTTTTTCTTTGTGAAGAGCTCCTGTATGCTGATGCTCAGCACTATGTTCTTGACCGTTTTATACCCTAAAAGGACAATTGCGTCCTTTAGATTGGAAATGGGACGCTCCCTTCTGTACAGGGGGGAGTTCGCCACCTTCAGTACCTTAAGAGAGATGGAAGGGCTTTCTTTCACCGTGCGCAGAAGCTCCTCGATCGACCGTTCTCCATACAGGGCCGTGGTCATGGCTATCTTCGCGCAGGCGGGAATCTCCGGAATGTCCGCAATTCTGATCGTCTTTAAGAGCAGTTTTTCAGTATCCAATATCTATTCCTTCTTCCGCAGATCCGTCCGTTTGCCGATGTCGTATGGGTTCGAAATACGGGTCCCTTAAATGGGTAAGGGTTTCAAGTTTATTATCGGATTCATGCGTTGTTAATCTTGAGCTTTCGGCGATCTATTCCTGCCCTCCGGATAGAGAAACCGTCCGTTTCTTCATGGCGTGCGAACGCTGAAACGAAAGATTATCGATCGATGTCGCGCCGCAGGTTTTGAGTTGACAATGTATGCATACTGTACTAACTTTTTAAAAAAGGCGGCATAGCCAAGCGGTAAGGCGACGGTCTGCAAAACCGTTATACGTCGGTTCGAGTCCGACTGCCGCCTCATTTTTTATTGGCCATACCCCTTTTTGGGAGCAGCTCCTTTTTTAAAGCCGTTCCCCCGCCCGCAACTACCTGAATGATACCGTACGCGAACGAATGATACTGAAACCGGAATACGAAGAGCGACAATGACAAAAGACGTGGCTCAAGGCCGCTTGTCAGACTACCTGATGCTGATCGGGGCGGGAATCCTCTGGAGCACGGGCGGTGTGCTTATTAAATGGATCGAGTGGCATCCGCTCGCCATCGCCGGTATGAGGAGCCTCATATCGGCCGTAGTGCTGCTGGGGTTAATCAGGAAACCTAAATTCAGCTGGTCGATATCGCAGGTAGGCGGGGCAATCGCTTTTTCCGCGACCGTCATGCTCTTCGTGACATCGACGAAGCTCACCACTGCGGCGAATGCGGTCCTTCTCCAGTATACGGCACCGATCTATACTGCGGTGTTCGCCGGGGCCTTTTTGCAGGAGCGGACACAGTGGTACGACTGGCTGGCGGTCGTCGTGGTTTTCGGTGGGATAGTGCTCTTCTTTTTCGACGGGCTCACCTTCCGCGGTACCTGGGGCAGTATCCTCGCCGCACTGAGCGGAGTCAGCTGGGCATGGGTCGGCCTTTTCTTGCGGAAACAGCGCCGCGGATCGCCGTTCGAATCGGTACTGCTCGGGCATATCATTACGGGAATAATCGGAATCCCGTTTATGTGTAAGCATCCCCCGACTTCCGATGTTTGGCCGGGAATGGTATTGCTCGGGGTTTTTCAGATGGGCCTGTCGTACTACATATATGCCCGTGCAATCAAACGCGTGCGCGCTTTGGACGCCATGCTCGTTCTCACAATAGAACCGGTGCTTAATCCGATGCTGGTCTTTCTGTTCATCGGCGAAGTTCCCGGAAGGATGGCGCTTATAGGCGGCGGAGTCGTGCTCTTCATGATAACAACGAGAAGCATCATGCAGCTTAGAAGATCGGGCAGATAGGGTGGTACCTATGTGTGTACCCGTTTATTTGACGGACGGTTAATTGCCTTGACTCTGAATTTGGGGAGTAGTACCATGTAAGAGAGTTTCGGCCTTCGTGAAAAAGAGCGTAACGCGAGCTGCCGGAGTGGTGGAATTGGCAGACACAAGGGACTTAAAATCCCTCGGGGCATCCCCCCGTGCCGGTTCAAGTCCGGCCTCCGG
>JAFGTF010000127.1 GCA_016934265.1 Spirochaetota bacterium | reverse complement strand
GTATTTCTTCTAAAATATATAGAGATAGCATTGTTTCCTATAAAAGATATAAGAAAAACTTTAGCTATTAAAAATTCTATCTATAAGTGAAGCGATGTTTTCAGTTGTATAATTACACGTTTAGAAAAAGGCAGGAGAAGGCCGAACTGATTATACGGAAAAAATAACGTGGACTACGTATTTTTTTATCTTATTTCGGTATTCCGAACCACCGTGAAGTCCTGTCCATATATTCGCGATAGGCGTCACCGTAATGCTTACAGCATCCCTGTTCTTCATGGCCTGCAAAAACGACCTCGCCGACTGTGGTTATGACCGTAATCAACAGGAATACCCATGACGTAGAAGCTACGGTCACTCCCAGAAGCAATAAAGAAGTGGAGATATACATGGGGTGTCTTGTATAACGATATAAGCCCCTGGTTACCGGCTTGCCGGGCGGAGTATCGGCCCAATTCACCAGGAATATTGCATACACGGCCAATCCTATAAGAGCGATAGGAAGGCCCGTGTAAAACCACACCGTCTTTAGTTTCAGCGGCAGGAAAACAGAGTATACTACCGCGGGAAAATATATAATCTTTGAAAGACAACAAAACGACATCATAGCCTTTGACAGTCCGGCCCGCTGTATATCGGGCGACTCCTTTCCTTTGGCCAGACGAAAAAAGATGGGAAAAGTTGCGACATGGGGAAGCATGAAAATCCATGCGTTCCATAAACCTATTTCAAAAGCCGGTCTATTGAACATACTATTTTCCTTAATCCGGAAAGTTGTAAATATCATAAAAAGCGATACCAGTCATAAATATCATTTTAAACTATATAACGGTAAATGTCGAGTTAGTAATGTCGATTTAATATTCAGTGAATTATCTTAGATCGGTTCTCTTCGATATACTCGATAATTCCAGTCCTGTCCTCTTGCTTACTTAATTTTGACAAATAGAATAACACATCTTATAATTTACTAAATAAAAACACCATGGAATGAGTAAATTATTGTACCTATTTGAGAAGTAGGGTTTATTCGTGGATAAAGAGCATTATCAGCAACTGATTAGAAGATCTATAGAAGATCTAGATCGAAGCTTAAAGGACCTACAAGAAAGATATATCAGAGCTGCGCTTTTTCTCGGATACGCGCGCGATGCAGTTAAGAATTCTGGCGATAATTTAATGAATTATGTCACTCATACTGAAGAAGCTATATATATTCCACAAATTGTAGATACTTCTGTTCAGTACTATCATGCTTTAAAAGCTGAAGTTGACGATCAGAGTGAAAAAGCTTCTTTCTCAGATCGTAGAATCAGAGCAATAGCCTCTAGTGCAGCAAGCGTTACTACTTCCACAGGTGCAATATCTGATGCAACAGGATACAGTCACATAGTCTTATTCGATAATACAGCCATTACCCTTGAGGATCACCGGGATGAATATGGTCGTCGGTTCTCACAATTATCTCCCGCTCTAGGCAAGACTTATAAGAGTATCGATGAATCCCTCTACACTACAATGTCGGACCCCGAGAGGTCAGCCTTATTCTTGGCCAGGCATGCTTTTGACCAGCTACTTGACGTTTTGGCGCCTATTGATGATGTACGACGATCTCCTTATTGGAAACTTAAATCTAAAAATGAAGATGAGAATCCAAATGCTGTATGGAGAATCGAACGAATCAAGTATGCTACTTCTATACATGTTAAGGATGAATCAAGATCTAATACTTTAATTGCTCAAGCAAATCAGATATTATCTGTGTACAATACGCTTAATAAAGCTCATGTTCGTGGAACCATCGATCAAAATGTAGCTATAAAAGCTGTTAGGAGCATGAAGTTTTATTTGGAAGATTGGGTGGATGCACTAGAAGATGGACCTTATATGATATGAGCATCCATCTTTCCAGCGAAAATTGTACATGCTTAGATGCATAATAGTAAGTAATTGATATGGTAACTTCCTATGAACTTAAATAGAACGGATGTTTTGCTAGATCTAAATTTTTGTAGGTTGTCTTAAACCTTTTACTTTTCTTTGAAACATCGGAGAGATAAATGAGGGCCATGATTATATTGCTTATGACTATTTGTTTAGTCACTCTATTAACTGGATGTGCTACAGGTAAAAGTACGGAAAAGATACCTGTATATGATGTTATTGTGAATTCTTATAGACACCCTCTAAGTGAAGGCAAGAACAAAGTTATTATATTCCCCTTCGATGAGAAAATTGGCGAAAATGATCTTGAGTATCAAGAATATGTGAAATATTTAAAGAAAGCATTAGTAATGAGGCGAGCATTTGCTGAGGAGGAATCGGGATATCATATATATTCAGATTATGCTGAAGAAGTTTTGGCTCAGGAGAGTTTTGAGATAGTAGACAATATTGAGGAAGCTGAAGTTGCCGTATTTCTACTTTATGGTATAGGTGAGCCTATCGAAAGTACGAAAACAATAACAAAACCCATATTTGGTATTACTGGAACTAGTTCTTCTACTACAACAGGAATAATACATTCATATGGTGATACTCATACTCTTATTGGTAAAACAACATATGTTCCAACGTTTGGAGTTATTGGTAGTAGGACTGTAACGGAAACCGAGATAAAAAATATATGTTACGTATATTTGGTCGCCTATGATGTAAAAAAGGCCATCCAGGAGGAAGAGTTAGTACAGCTCTGGTCAACAGAATTCATGAGTATCGGGGAAAGTGGGTTCCTACGAAGGCTTTTTCCCATGATTATGGCTGCAGGCGCTCTATTTATAGGTACTGATACAGGGTATGAAGAAGAAAAGTGTATAATTACAAAAATTAACGAGTATGATCCTAGAATCCACCAGATAGTAAGTGATTGAAGTTTGGTTCTTGAGGTTGGTAATAGTTTTTGTGGATTATTTTAAGAGGAGAATTTATGCTGGTACTGGCAATTGTAAGTATTATGGTCTCGGGAGTTTTTGGATTTATAGGAGTATGGTTTTCAAAAAAGTCAGGTAAAAACCTTGAGGATCTTCGCAAGGTTGCGGACAGAATAGAAAATAACGTATTATTAAATCGAGAGAACATAGAGAAAGTAGTAAGCCTTATAATCAGATATTATTTTGAGCCAGTTATAAAAACCGCTACACCAGAAGAGGTAGCTACAATAGAAACTTCAATCAAGTCTTCAACGGAAAAAATAACTAATTTCTTTACAGAGGGCGCTATCGGTTTTAAGAAGTCCGCTGGTGGTGCTGAAGACATACAATATTATGGTGAAGCCGGTTGGTTAGCTTTCCCGGATAATAGCGCTAGAAAAAATGGCCCAGAAAAACCTTCCGGTAAATGAATGATGAAATATTTTATTTCAACCGCTAAGGCTGTACTATTCTAGCCTTCAACTCCCCTAACCCGGTAAAAAAAAATACTCCTCCAAGAAGAAGACGCTGGCGAGACGTCTCGGCAAGCATTATAGAGGATATTTCGAGGAGGTCTGAACCCCCGGGTCCGACCGGTAGAGCCTTCGATCGACACTGCCTATTGTTTTCCGATACCATTAAAATGTCTTGACAAGGAGTATGGTTAGTCGATAATTTTAGTGTACATATAATTGATCACTTAAGTGTACACTTGGTATAGGGTGCAAGGACAACAAAGGGAGGTATTTGTATGGCTATAAAGGAAGGTATTCCTATAAAGGAGGCGCGGAGCAGACTGTCCGAGTTTGCGAATACGCTTGACGGTCCAGTGATGATTACCCGGAGGGGCAGCCCTGTTCTTGCCGTAATGCCCTGGGATGCGTATGAGGCTCTGTACGAGACCCTGGAAATCGTAAGCGACCGAGATTTGATGAAGCAGCTGTATGAAAGTATTCGTGAGATAGAGGCCGGCAGGACTATTCCACTGGAGAACGTGGAAAAGGAACTCGGCTTATGAGGTACAGTGTCGAGCTAACGAGCAAAGCGAAAGAAATGCTTGATACAATACAAATTAACCTACGGAAGAAATTAGTAACACAGATTAGAACGCTCGAGAACGAACCTGAGAAAAAGGGGAAGCCGCTCTGCGGTGAACTTTCGGGCTTCTATAGTCTTCACTTCAGTAGGTATCGTGTAATATACACGATCGATCATGGACGCGTGATTGTGATTGTCGTGGCAATCGGTATACGTCGTGATAATGAGCGTTATGATATCTATGAGCTCGCGAAAAAGATTATCAGAAGCGGCCTTACAAAGCAATAATGCGTTTATCATAAGTGTGAAGGGAGAGTTTTTATTTAGATACAAATGACCCAATGAGATTCATCGCTATTAACCAATAGTGAAACGGACTGCCCCTAACAGGGAAGTCCGCCTTCCCCGATAAGGTATCTTCTCTTGTTTTCGTCTGTAATCATCGAGCCTTTTTAACAGCTCCTCGCTGGGGCTTGCCATAACACGCGGTAGATTGGCAGGCATTGATTTTACTTTCGTTTTCAGGGAATAATCACGATCGGCGGAAGGGGGCCTGTTGTCAAAATGGACGCTTCAAACCGCGTGCTCCGGCTTTCCCATGTGTACGAGGATTCGGTGCTTAACCAGACTCCGGTCCAAAGGGATCACCCCATCCTGCAGACGCCGGCCATCCATCTCCACCCACGACACGCCTCGCTCGCAACCTTCAGGATTCTCTACCTGGATCTCATAAATTGCTTCACCGTGACGATACCGCAGGCGAAAGCCATCCCACCATCCTGGGATGACCGGATCTATCCGCATATGGTCTCCACGTACTTTCATCCCCAGGACATCTTCAATCCATGCCCGATACATCCAAGCCGCCGAACCCGTATACCAGGACCAACCGCCCTGGCCGATTCGCCCGGTCAATCGGTACACGTCAGCTGAGAGCACGTAGGGCTCAACACCGTAGCGCCAGGCTGCTTCCGAATCATGCGCGTGTTCGATCGGATTGAGCAAGCGCAGCATTTTCGCCGCGCGCGTACCATCCCCCCGACGCGCCAAGGCCATGGCGAACCATATGGCGGCGTGAGTGTACTGGCCTCCGTTCTCCCGAACCCCCGGGGGGTATCCCTTGATGTATCCTGGTGATGGCTCCGTTCTATCAAATGGTGGTGCAAAGAGAAGCACAAGGCCTTCGTCTTCTTGTACAAGATGCCGCCAGGCGGATTCCAAAGCTCTCCCTGTGCGGTCAGTATTCGCAGCGCCGCTTAAGCACGCCCAGGACTGGGGCATAGAATCAATCCTCGCCTCCTTATTCGCCGAGGAACCCAATGATGTGCCATCATCGAAGATCGCCCTGAGATACCACTCCCCATCCCATGCCGCTTGCTCGACGCGTTGAATTAATGCCGTCCTTTCCTGCTGGTAGGTCCCGCTTAAATCCGAGCGATCCAGTATGTCAGACAACTCGATCATGCACTGAAGCACATCCACAAGGAACCACGCCAGCCAAACGCTCTCTCCCTTGCCCCCGGCACCCACCAGGTTCATCCCATCGTTCCAGTCCCCTGTCCCAATCAGGGGCAGCCCATGGGGCCCGACAGTCAAACCGCGCGTGACCGCGCGCTGGCAGTGCTCGAACAGCGTGCTGCGCCCGAGCGTGACCTCCGGTTCGGAGAAGATTTCGTACTGATCGTCTTCCAGCGCCGGAGCGTTCAAGAAGGGGACCTCTGTGCGCAGGATGTCCTCATCACCGGTGGTCCGGATGTAGTGAGCGACGACGTGTGGAAGCCACAGCATGTCGTCGGAAATACGCGACCGGATACCTGCGCCGCTCGGTGGATGCCACCAGTGCTGAACATCGCCTTCCTCGAACTGACGGCTCGCCGCCAACAGGATGTGCTCTCGTGCCAGTTCGGGATACGCGTATAGGAAGGCCGTCACATCCTGCAACTGATCTCGGAAACCGAATGCGCCGCCGGACTGGTAGAAAGCGGACCGTCCCCAGATGCGACAGCTCAGGCTTTGGTACAGGAGCCACCGGTTGATCAGTAAGTCCGCCGCGAGTTCGGGGGTATGCACTTCAACCGTGCCTAACAGATCATCCCACCAGGCTTTTGTCTTGCCAAACGCGGTCTCAAGGGACAATCCATCACGGTACGTGAGAACGAGTCTATGGACCTCCTCCACCGACTCGGCCTGGCCCAACATGCAGATGATATCAGCACTCTCGCCGTGCGCGAGCTCAAGAGTAATTTGCAGTGCTGCGCACTGGTCGAGTCCCGCCCCTGTCCGGCTCGATAGCCCTACCCGTTCCATCGCCGCTGGATTATCCAGCGAACGGTTGCGCCCGATGAATGAAGTGCGGTCGCCGCTGTATGAGTCCGGAGTCGGGGCGATGGCAGCGAAGGCGACCCGATCCCCATACTCAGGGTGGTAGGGATTCCGAGCGATCAAAGCCTGGACTTCATCATCCCAGTGAGTCAGGACGTGCATCTGGGTAGATTCGCGGTTCTCGCCTATTGTCCACTCCACATAGTATGTGACAGAGAGTGTGCGAGGCCTGGAGGAGTCATTCCTCAACCTCAGCTTCTGCAACTTTATCGGTTCGCCCCCGTTGTCATCCACTGGAACGAAAACCGTCAACTCTTGCTCGATCCCATGACTGTTGTGTTCGAAGACCGTGTATCCCGCCCCGTGCCTTGCTCGATACGCGGTTTCCTCTCGGATCGGCGAAGGGGTCGGCGTCCAGTAACTACCAGTCTCTTCGTCCCGGATGTACAACGCCTCAGACGGTGGATCCATCACGGGGTCGTTCGACCATTGGGTCAGGCGATTACGCTGGCTGTTGCCATACCAGGAGAAACCCGACCCGGTTTCGCTGACCACTGTACCGAAGGTTGGGTTTGCGATGACGTTAACCCAGGGGGCAGGCGTATGGATGCCGGGACCGAGATAGATCACGTATTCACGCCCATCCGCGGCAAAACCACCGACACTATTGAAGTAGGGCAACTCCATGAAGGGCAGCGGAGGTGAAGGATCCTCCGAAGCACGTTTCCTGGCCAAGGGTTCAGGTAGTTCGGGAATCTCCGCATGCACGCCTAATTGCTGAGACAGCGTGCCGCGGGCCGCTACCAGCACCAAACGCGATGCAGCCACGAATAGCGTCAGATCTTCTTTAGGGAGTTGATCCGCGCTTTGTAAGAATATCCCGCCACGCTGGTCCATCGACGCATACTTCGAATGCGCCTTGATCAGGCCCTCGAGTTGTTCACGCAACGGCTGTTCATAGCCGCTTGCCTCCTCGTTGAGGATCACCAAGTCTGCCTTCAATCCGTGCGTTTGCCAATAGGTATGTGCCTGGAGCATTTGACGGACCAGGCTGATATCCCGCGCCTCGCCGATAGTGACCAGGGCAATCGGCAAATCGCCCGATATTCCATAGGGCCATAACCCGGCTTGCCCCTTGCGGTTCTCTTCAATGCGTTCGGCAGGAGGGCGAAAGAGGGGATTGGGAAACAGGAGGTGACTTGCGAGCTTTTGGAAGCGGCGCGCTTCGTCAGGCTTGATGTGAAGCAACCGCAACCCAAGATGGACAGAAACCCAAGCAAAATCCATCGCCCGATCGATCGCATGGGGGTCGCCATATTTATCCATCAGCTTCAAGACCTGCTGGCGTGTTTCACCGGCGGCCAGAATCAGGGAGACCCGGGTGCGTTGACCAGGACCGAGAGTAAAGCTCCGGCGAAGGGAAAGGATCGGGTCCAGAACGTAACCCTGGTTGTTGCCTGGCTCGCGGAAGACACCTATCGGATTCTCGAGCGTCCGTCCTCTTCCGATGAAAGTGCGCCGGTCGGTCTCGAACTGAAAGGCCTCATCATCGGTCTTGGCAAACGTCAGGCGGTGAGCGGCGAAGATGGGCTTGTCGTCTTCGCCGCGAGGTCGACGGTACGCAAGGAGTGCTTGATGTTGAGGTACGGCTTCAGTTTGGATGAACAACTTGTTGAAGGCCGGATGCTGCAGGTCTGCGCCGTGCGGCGCCATTGAGAGCTCAACGTAGCTGGTGAGGTTGATGTGGCGAGTGCGGACTGATCGGTTGATCAGGGTGATCCGCCGAATCTCGACGTCATCTTCCGGTGAGACGACGACCTCCGTCTCGGTGTGAATGCCGTTATCTGTGCGCTGGAACACAACACGGTCGAGCGCGAAGTTTGCGGAATACGCATCAATTTTCCCGCAGATTGGGTGATAGGTGTTGGACCACAATCGATCCGAATCGGCCTCATGTATGTAGCAGAAGGTTCCCCACGGATCCCGGGTCCGATCCGCCCTCCAGCGTGTAATCTCATAGTCGCCCCACTGACTGTATCCGCCGCCCGCGTTCGTGACCATCAGGCCATAGCGGCCATTGCAAAACAGCTGGGTTTTGGGTGTGCTTGTATGGGGAGTATCGAATCTGCTTACCGACGGTGCGATTTCGCCGAAGCTCTCCGCCGAAGGCACCCTCTCGCGTGTCGAGACGTGGTACAGCGGAGGAAGAGTCGGGACGCGTTCATGAAGCAATGGCTCAACGGCACGCACGCGTGCGTCGGCGTGGAAATGGCGCTGGAGCGGATTATCATGGAGAAAGTTATTCAGAGACAAAAACCCCATGCTTTGATGATGGGCCATATAAGCTCTCACGATCACCCCGCGTTTGCCCTCGCGACTCGGTTGACGGCCGAAGTCCATTGCCTCATAATAGCCGTAATCGTTCAGAAGGCCCAGGCTGTCCAATCGTTTTAGATTCTGCACGGTCTCTCTCGGCGCGATATTCACCGCTAAAAGGCTGGCATAGGGCGCGACGACGAGCTCCTCCTCCAATCCGCGCTTCAATCCGAGCTCCGGTACGCCAAAGGCCTTGTATTGATAGGTCTTGTTGATGTCCAGGTCTGAAAAGGCAGACTCCGAGATGCCCCATGGCACACGAAGCTTGCGGCCGTAGGCAATGTGGATCGCGACTGCTTCCTTCGCCGCCCTGTCAAGGAGCGAGTTCCCGTAGGACCGTTGAAGAAGCAGCGGCATCAAATATTCGAACATGGTTCCGGTCCAGCTGAGCAGCGCTCGTCGCCGGCCGATTTTATTGTAGGGTCGGCTCAAGGAAAACCAGTGATCAATCGGAACCTCCCCCCGAGCAATGGCGACGTAACTTCCAAGCCGTGCTTCACTCGCCAACAGGTCGTAGTAGGCGCTATCCAGATGGCCTTCGGAGATGTTGTAGCCGATTGAGAACAACCGTCGTTTAGGATCATACAAAAAACGCATGTTGATGGATTCGGATAATTCGCGTACATGACGGATGAGCCGATCGTACAGGTCCAGCATTACAACGGCCAGCTGTTTCGATTTTTCGAAAGCCTCAAGAGCGCGATCTATCCATTCGAGAAGATGACTTGCAGCGGATGGAGCCTCCTTTCCGATCGACTGGAGGATCGGGATACAGCCGATGTGTCCATTCGCAAGGGCATGAAGCGAAGGCGCCTGATTCAAATCCTGGCGGATGGCGAGCAGGGCTTCCTCCCCGAGTTGGGCGATATCCTCTTCCGTCTTCTCATTGATGATCTCGATCCAGGTGAGATAGCGATCGGCGATTCCAAGCCAGGCTGATACCTGCCTCTGTATCTGCCTTGCCCAATAGGCCGCATCCGTATCATCCTCGGCAGACTCACTTGCTTCGCCCGCCAAAGTCCTCACACTCCCCTCCGCCCGCCGCAGCAGGTGAAGCGATTCGGCGATGCGATCCGTTGAGTTTTCACTGGCGCGGTTCAGTTCCTCGAGGGCGTTCGTATCCAAAACGGAAATGCCCTCCTGTTCGGCAAGCGGTTTCAGGATTTCTCCGGTGTCCCGCAGACCTTCAAAGGCTCTCTCGTCCAGAAGAGGTCTTTGAAGCAGCTCCTCGAGTCCATGCTCAAGAGACCACAAGGCACCAAGCAGGTTTCCACTGTCCACGGCGGACACGTAGCGCGGTTCGAGTGGCCTCAGTGTTTGAACATCGTACCAATTCAGCAGATGACCCTCATAGCGCTCCAGCTTACCGATAGTCTCCATGGTATGCATCAGTGTTTCTTCGATCTGGTCCACCGTCAGATATCCGAAATCATGTGCGGCCAACGCGCTCAGCATCCAGAGGCCGATATTCGTTGGACTGGTGCGCATTGTCAGCTGGTTCTGATGGGAGACCTGGTAATTGTCGGGCGGAAGCCAGGAGGTCCGTTCGCTCACAAAGTCCGAGAAATAGCGCCAGGTCCGTCGTACAACCTTCCTTAGGTACATCAGATCTCTTGCGGGAAGCAGGGATCGCTCCGGTTTCGCTTGCGGCCGAAGGGACAAGAGCCAACCGATAAGAGGGGAAAAAAACCACAACACAAGCCAGGGGCTGGCCAATGCGAGGCCCGCCGGCATCCACCGTTGTACCACCCAACCCACGATCCCGCTGAAGACGCTTGCCAGGCCCATGGGGATTATGAACATTGGCAGTTGATTCGGGGGACTCAAACGTGTCACCTGGGACGAAGTCCACTCGAGCATCCGCCGGTGCGAGATGAGCCGGCGATACCAAACCCGAAAAATGGCATTCAGAGCCAATCCGGCTTGATGGGGAAGCAGTGCAGCTTCGACGACCGTCCGCAAAAGGTCATGAGCCAGCTTCGAGATGGAGAGGCTCTTCAGTCCATGATGGGTGGTCGCCCAGGTAAAGGGCTGTACCAAAGTTTGGAAAAGCAGCTGAATAACCACCACAAGGGAAGAGATCCATCCCATCCGGGGGGATGTCAGCCATGCGGCCGTGAGCAAGCCCAGGCTGGCTGCGGGTACCAGACTTCTGCGCAAGTTATCTAAAATCTTCCACCGGTTGAACCGGGAGAGATGGTTCGGGCCTCGCTGTCCTCCAGGTTGGGGAACGCGTGAAAAGATCCAATCCGCGATTTGCCAATCCCCCCGGATCCAACGATGCTGCCGCCTGGCGTACGACAGGTAATCCTGCGGAAACTCATCAATGAGCTCGATATCACTGGCCAGGCCCACTCGAACGTGAGCTCCTTCAATCAAGTCATGGCTCAGCAACCATTCTTCGGGAAATCTTCCGGAAAGCACTCGGCTGAAAGCGCGCACATCATAGATGCCTTTGCCGTGGTAGGAGCCTTCACCGGCAAGATCCTGATTGACGTCCGAAACAGCCTTGGTGTAGGGGTCGATTCCAACCGCATACGCGAAGAGACGGCTGAAAGGTGAGGCGCTCGTGCTTGGCAAAGAAGGGCTCACGCGAGGTTGAATGATCGTGTAGGAGCCGGCGAGGATTCTACCTTCGGCATCGAAACGTGGCCGGTTCAATGGGTGCGCAAGGGTCTCGATCATCCTGCGGGCAGTGCCGCACGGCAGTTGCGTGTCACTGTCCAAGGTGATGATGAACCTTACGTCGGACAGATGATCCGGGTCGCCGACGTGTACAAGCCGGCCGGCATCTTCAGGCCGCGTCCCATCGATCAATTGATTGAGTTCTTCCAGTTTGCCGCGTTTGCGCTCCCAACCGATATATTTCTGCTCGGATTCACTCCAGGTCCTCTCCCGATGGAAAAGGAAGAAACGTTCACCACTATACCGCTGATTGAGAGTTTCGAGGCGTGCGATCGCAGTCTTGAGCAGGTGTTCGTCCTCTTCATGGTGTATTTTTTCCGAATCCCTGTAATCCGTGAAAAGGCCGAAGAGCAGATTGTCTTCTTTGTTCGCGAGGTATCGGATTTCGAGCTTGTCTACCTCAGCATCGATCGTCACCGGGTCCACAAGCATCGTGGGCACAACAACCAACGTTCGAAATGAGTCGGGAATTCCCGAACCCTCGAAATCCATCTTCGGAAGGGTTCGAGGCGGAAGTAGCCGCATGACAAGGTAGTTCAGGATCTCTAGCGAGAGTTGACTGACGGGGATCAGTAAAAGGAGGGTTATCAGAAGGCGGACCTCGAACGTCTGTCCGCTCAGACCAAGCAGAACGATAAGAGAAAGGAATGCTGCGGTGAAAAAGCTGAGTCCGATGAAGTATACTGCAGAATGATGGCGGTATACCCATTGCAGGATGCGGAATCCTAAAGCCTCACGGCAGCGTATGAGCTGCGCAAGCTCGTGCCTTCCTTCACCAACAAGATAGGTCCCGACGTGAATCCGTCTTTCATCCCCGGCCGCTTCACGCGCTGCGTGTGCGGCTAGCTCGATTGCGCGTTGGGCGACCTCACTTTCCGCCTGACCGGATCCATGGGCGAGCCCCTCAACCGTCCGACGATATCGATCACGCGTGTCAAAATCCATCTCGGAATAGATGCCGGATGGATCCAAACGAAGTACCCGCTCCACACGGCTGAGATGCTCAAAGATCTGCCTCCAATCCATCAGGGCGAGCTGTCGCAAGCTGGTAAATGCATTGCCGATCGAGATCTGATCCTTCGTCTGACGGTTTTGCTCTCGTAAGTTTAATTCACTCAGGGACTTGCCATTGGTGCGCTCCAACCAGATCTGGACCGGCACTAACGCAGCTTCTTCGTCGTAGAGGTGATCTATCAGTTGAGAAGAAAAATAGGGGCTTGGGTTGGGTTGGGATTCGGTAAGTTCTGCCATGATCGCGAAGAGCTGGTTGGGATCTCGCCGGTTGGTTGTGATGAGCCTGTTTGCCCAGAAGTCGGCTATCTCGCGATCTTGCAGCTCGGTCAGGGCTCTTGCCGCGATAACCTGGATGCCCTCAATCAGCGAGATGCGCAACATCTGTGGGATGGCCCACAGTTCACCGATCGTAAGCGTGTGTACGGATTGATACGCTTCCGTAAAGGCAATGATATTCTCTCTGTCGAGACGCAAGTCCGCGTGGGAGACGAGCTCCTTAGCCAGGCCGTAGATACGTGGCAGATCCTGGTACGGCTTGTTGGCAAGCGCCGGCAGCTCCTGGTAATAACGCCGGGGAAGATTCAGTTGAATATCACGAGCGTTGCCTTCGATGATATACTCATTGTCGAGAATCCACTCGGTGATCTGAGTCGCACTCTGTTCCAGTCGAATCGCTTCGGAAAGATCCGAGCAAACCATATGGACCAATTGCCGGGCCCGTTCGAGACGCTCGAGTAGCTTGATGTTCCTATGCGGCTCAGGGTCCACCTGGTGGTCCATTGCCAGACGCCGGGCATGCTCCTGGACCTGTACCGGGGAGAGGGGTACCCCTGGGCTCATCACATCTTCGATCAGGCTCTCGCGCTTCGGATGCAGGACGAAAACCACCGGCGGGGTCTCGCCGCTTTCCCGAAGTATCGCTACTGGCAGCAGCAAGGTTTTAATCGGTGCCTGGAGAATAAGTACCGTTTCCTCAGTAGTTAACCAACGAGCATGACACTCAAGGAGCCTTCGGTCGATGCCGTACTTCGTTCGTCGTATCCACACCCTGCCTAAGAGGGCTCCGAGTGATCCACCCGCCAGGATCGAGATCAGGTTTGAAGGGGTCCCGCTCAGAATCAACCCCGACCAATGGAAGACCAAGGAAGCAAATCCGGCGAAGCCCCCGATAAGAATGGCCGACAATGTCGTCCATAGAACACAACGTAAAAGGAAGGGGTCTTGTATGTGTATACGTCCATCAATAGTCTTGTGGACTAATGCGGTACGCCGGAAGCCCTTCCGCCCCAACTCACGGAGTGCGCTCCGAGCTACATCGCATCTTACAAAGTAACCTGTGAGAGTACCTGATTCCACTTCCCATCCTTTCATCACCACTCAATCCAAGCTTCCGGATATTGCAATAGCTCTCTTTGGAGGATGTGTTACGAATCACCACTTTCAGAATATCGTATGATCATGTCATTAGTCCAAATCTCGGATCAACTTCCGCTCGTAGTCCTGCGCTACCCTCCAGGCGGACGCTGCCGCCACTTGATAGATTATCATGATTATCTCCAAAGCTCAGCTTGATCTCTGAAAGGTTTTACTTTATAAGAAGCAGCAGGTGGCTGTGTACTGCCCTTATTCCCATACGGAACCGTGGGAGAAAAGGAACAAACTACGTGCATCTATGATCTGTAGCGCATATCGACTATGTTGATAGGATTGGTCAAGTGTCCTCTTAGCGAACCCTCTCCACGCTGCATCGGTATCGAAAATATAGCACGTTGTTTCGATGTTGAATAGCGGAATAAGAATAACGTATAATCATCAAGGCCGGTTTTCCGATAAGGGGGTATATACATATTTTATTCTCCCTCACAAGAGTCGAGGAGGATGCGATGATAACCAGGTTACATGGGATTGATCGACTCAAGACGCAGCCTACCGTAGCAGCGCCGGATTGAAAAGAAGAAGAAGAGGTCGATTTCCAGACGAGGGTCATTGGCCTGAAAGCACATACGTATATATTGATAGAAACCGGTAAAAAGGTTATTCGCCCGGTCTTTATTCCTAGGCAAGTCCAAGATCTCTGATATATGGCGACGTCAGCTCTTTTTCTTGACAAGCACGCCGATAACCAAGCCCACAATACCAATGAATATTTCCAGCAAAGCCTGCCACGCAGGCCCCGGCTTCATTCCCAGCGCTCCCATCAAAATAACAAGTATGCTGATAACGATAAGCGCGATTCTTAACATTTCTCGTATACCCCTTTACCAGAATATATTATCGGAAGTAAAGAGTATTTTACATTTATCGTACTATGTATCACGCTGGGAGTACCGTATTGTAATACTTCCAGCGTGATATTACTTCTTGAATTTCTTTATAGCATTGTCGATCGACTTGGTCATGCTGTCAATTGCTTTACTACTCCCTCTCTTGAGCTCTTTCCAGCCCTCCTCGCTCGCTGCTTTCAGCTTCTGCACATGCTCCTCGGCCTCTTTCCTTTTCTCCTGCAGTTCATCTACCGCTTTTTCGTAGTCGGCCTTCACAGCACCGGCGGAAGAGGCCGCCTTGGCCTTCAGCTCGTTAAGCTTTTTATCCAAGTCGTTGAGTCGGCCGGACAGCTTGGCTAGGTATGATTTTTTTGAATTGTTATCCATAGAATATCTCCTTGATAAAGTAAGGTGTAATGAAAAAAGTTATGTGACCGGAAAGAAATAAGCTGAACGATCGTTTTTTGTATTACATTTCCCCTTCTTTATCTCTCTATTAAAAATTCTTATATAATATGATCTAAGGCAAGTTTTTATTTTCCATATTTTATTTCAGGCCCACTGGGAAAGAAAGGGGTAGAGAAGATCGTTCACGATGATTGACCAGATTGATATATTTGGATTGGATACCACATGATAAGAGAGGGGTACATACATTTTGCAGGTGAGTACTTGCTTTTATGGGGAGTAATTCGCGAGATCCTGAATTCTTTGTTTGTACCCTTCCTGCAGAAAAAGCTTACTTATAGGGCCTGGCCTTGATATGGGATATTTATAATTCGGGTTGTAGTATATATCATTAGAGAGGGCCGAATAAGTAGTCCCTTAAATTGCAGGTGGAGACTGTATTCTATATAAACGTTCTCAGGTAGCTTGGCTCTAAAATACAAAAAGCCTCCCATTTACAAAGGAAGGCCTTTTTCTGCCCGGAGGGAGATTTGAACTCCCACAGCCTTGCGGCCACTAGATCCTGAATCTAGCGCGTCTGCCAGTTCCGCCATCCGGGCCCGCGCACAATATAATAAGGGACGGCCTCAAAAACCACAATATTTTATTCACCTGCCACGAGGGAAATAAGTTGACCGCACGCGCGGGTTCTTATTACTATAGTGCTGTTTGTAAACCGTTATGCAAAAAAAACATAACGAATAGAGGTGCGCCTATGATCTCTCACATCGAAGGGATGGCCGTTCGCACTAAGGTCTGGCTCGAGAAGGATGGAAAGCCGGTGTTCGGTACAGGTAAGGCCGGGCTTTTTAGGGCGATCGTGAACGAGGGCTCGATATCCAAGGCGTCGAAGCGGGTGAACATATCGTTTCGACGGGCCTGGAGTCACCTCGACAACGCGGAGCGAAACTTCGGGACGCCGCTTTTAGAGAAGCACAAGGGGGGCAAGGGCGGCGGAAGCTCGACCCTCACAAACGAGGCGGGTGAGCTCGTCGAGAAGTTCGAGCTTCTGAGCAAAGAGGTGGCAGAATACGCACGAGAAAGGTTTGAGGCGCTCTTCTTTACCGAAGAGTAACGGCGATGAAACAAAAAGAAAAGGCGATGGTGATCGTGGTGGGCGGCGCGCACTCGAAAGTCGGCAAGACCGAGCTCGTGTGCAGGCTGATCGGGCGGCTGGAAAACGTCTGCGCCGTGAAATGCGTGGTATCGGAAAAAGCGGAGGGCGCATCGCTTGTCCTCTCGAAGCAGGAGCTCGAAAAGGAGGGCAAGGACACGGCCCGGTACATACTGGCCGGCGCGGACCGGGTGGTCATGGCGCGGGCTCCGAGGAAAGAGCTCGTCAAGATCGCTTCGATGCTGGACGAAATCGCGAATAAATACCGCTACATGATAATCGAAGGAAACTCGATCGTTACATACGTCAAACCGGATCACATAATCTTTATAGACGACGGCTCGAACGCCGGGCGGACACCGGGCTCGCGCCTGACGGAGGCGTTATGCACCGTCAGGATCCGTGCGTTCGACTACGACCTGGACGCGGTCATCGGTACTCTTGAAAAAGAGTGAAAGCCATATAAAAATCTCACAGGAGGAAGTACATGAAACGAAAGTGGTTTTATCTGCTCGTTATCACGGTTTTTCTGGTTTTTTCCTTCGGTCTTTTGTATGCTGAAAAGCAGGAGGTGGGACCGGAAGGGAAGATCATCATCTTCCACGCGGGCTCTCTCTCGGTCCCGTTCGAGGAGATGGAGAAGCGGTTCGAGGCGATGCATCCGGACGTCGATATCCTTCGCGAGGCAGCAGGATCCCAGAAGTGCGCGAGGATGATCACCGACGTCGGAAAGCCGTGCGACATCATGGCATCCGCGGACTACAAGGTGATCGACAAGCTCCTCATCCCCGATTACGCCGAATGGAACGTCCGGTTCGCGACGAACCAGCTCGTCCTCTGCTACACGGATTCGAGCAGGTACGCGGACGAGATGAACGCGGACAACTGGTACGAGATACTGAAACGGCCGGGTGTAGTATGGGGTCATTCGGACCCGAATCTCGACCCGTGCGGCTACCGATCGCTCATGGTGCTGCAGCTTTCCGAAAAGCACTATAGGAAGGGCGGCCTGTACGACGCCCTCATCGCGAACAGGCCCCAGGCGAACGTGCGGCCCAAGTCGGTCGACCTAATCTCGCTTCTTCAGACCGGAAACATGGACTACGCGTGGGAGTACCTTTCAGTCGCGGTGCAGCACGGCCTGAACTACGTGATACTGCCCGACGAGATCAACCTCGGCAACTACCAGTTCGACGACCTCTACGACACGGCGGTTGTCAAGGTGACGGGAAAGGAGCCTGACACGTTCATGGACATACGGGGCCAGTCCGTCACCTACGGTGTCACGCTCGTGAAGGACGGGCCGAACCCCGACGCCGCGGTGATGTTCCTTCAGTACCTGCTCGATCCGAAGGGTGGCTTGGCGGTGCTGAAAGAGATGGGGCAGCCGCCCTTCGTGCCCGCGAGAGTGCCGTCGGAAGAGATGAAGGGAACTCTTCCCGCAAGGCTGCAGGCGCTCGTCGAGGTGAAAAACTAGCAAAATTAATTTAGGAAAGCAACAATGAACACGAGGGAGCTCTTCTTCTGGGTGATGCTGGCAAGCGCCGCGGTCATCATGGCCTTCATCCTGCTGCCCATGATCCAGCTCTTGACGGCTCCCTCTCTTCCAATGCTGCAAAAGACGATACGCGACCCGGATGTGCTGCGGTCACTGTGGCTTTCGATCTACACCTCCGGGTGCGCGGCCCTCATCTCCTTCACGCTCGGAACGCCGCTCGCCTATCTTCTCGCGCGCACAAGGTTCAGGGGAAAGGGGCTCATCGAGAGCGTCATCGACCTCCCCATCGTGATACCGCACCCCGTGGTCGGCATCGCGATACTTTCCGTCGCCGGAAGAAACCACTGGATCGGTCAGATCCTGTCGGCGCTCGGCATACGGATCATGGGCAGCGTAACAGGAATCGTGACCGTTCTCACCTTTGTCGGCCTCCCATTCTATATCAACGCGGCGAAGGAGGGGTTCGAGTCGGTCCCGGTGCGACTCGAAAAGGTGTCCCGCTCCCTCGGGGCCTCGATGCTGTCCACCTTCTTCCGCATCACCTTTCCCCTCGCGGGGCGGAGCGTGCTCGTGGGGGCGATCATGTGTCTCGCGAGAGCGGTATCGGAGTTCGGCGCGGTGGTCATCGTCGCCTACCACCCGATGATCGCGCCCGTGATGATCTACGAGCGGTTCGAGGCGTTCGGCCTGAAGTATTCGCAGCCCGTTGCGTTCTGGCTCGTGTTCCTGTGCCTCGTGCTCTTTTTCGTTCTCAGGATGCTTACCCTCTACAGGAAGAAGGGCGGATGATACAACTAGAGCATCTTTCAGTCGACCTCGATGAGTTTCATCTGAGGGACGTGTCCCTCTCGGTTTCCGAGAACGAGTTCTTCGTGCTCATGGGGCCGACGGGCGCAGGCAAGACGGTGCTGCTCGAAGCGGTCGCCGGACTCGTGCCGGTACAGGACGGCAGGATACTCATCGGCGGAAGGGACGTCACCCATCTGCCGCCTGAGAAGAGGGGAATCTCGATCATGTACCAGGATTACGCCCTCTTCCCCCACTTCACCGTGCTCGACAATATCATGTACGGCCTGCATTTCCACCGTGTGGACAAAGATCAGAGACAAGAGAGGAAGAAACAGCTGATAGAACAGCTCAATCTCGGCCACTTGCTGCACCGCTACCCCGCGACACTGAGCGGTGGAGAGCTGCAGCGCGTCGCGCTGGCGAGGGCGCTCATCGTCCGTCCCACGGTGCTCCTGCTCGACGAGCCGCTCTCGGCGCTCGATCCCGCGTTCAGGGAGGAGATACGGGACGCGCTCGTTACGCTGCAGGAGCGGTCGGGAGTGACCTTCATCATGGTCACGCACGATTTTTCGGACGCGCTCTCCCTCGCGCAGCGGGCGTGCGTCATCAACAACGGGAGTATCGAGCAGACGGGAGACATCGCCGACATCTTCCAGCGGCCGACATCCCGGTTCGTCGCCGACTTCGTGGGAATGAAGAACTGCTACCAGGTGAACTTCAGGGACACGAAGGCCGTTATCGACGGTATCGAGATAGAGACCGGACGGACGTGGTGGCGGGCGTACGGGTATATAGCGATCCGCCCGGAGGACGTGGTGATAAGCAAGAAGCCGTTAGACTCGAGCATGAGAAACGTGTTCGAGGGCAGGATCAGGAGCGTTCGCGACAAGGGTTTTTTCTACGAGGCCGAGGTATTAGTCTGGAACACCGTGTTCGTCTCGCTCATCACCAAGAGCGCGCTCTTCGATCTCGACATCAGAGAGGGCGTGCGGGTCTGGATCGCCTTCAAGGCAACCTCCATTCACCTGTTCTGATCGTGATAATTCGCTGTCCGACCGGAAGCGGCGGTGATTATATTTGTGTTATTCTCCAAAGAGGGGTATATGCATGCCGGACGGTATGATCCCGTGGAACGAGGCCTTGGAGCTCGTGCTGTCCCACACGCCGGTACTCGGCACTGAAGAGACGGGGCTTTTTTCGTTATACGGCCGCGTCCTGTCGGAAGACGTGCGATCGGACATGGATATTCCGCCGTTCAGAAAGGCGGCGATGGACGGGTACGCGGTGTCCGCACAAGACTGTGTATCCGCGCCGGTGACGCTTTTGGTGCGGATGACTCTCCCCGCCGGCTCGTATTCGGGAAGGGGTCTCGCGCGGGGAGAGGCGGCGAAGATCATGACCGGAGCGCCGGTACCCGACGGCGCCGACTCCGTGGTCATGGTCGAGCACACCCGGGCCGTCGAAGAGGACAGGGTGCTGATCCAGAAAAGGGTGACCGCAGGCCAGCACGTATGCCAGAAAGGGGAGGACGTCACAAGGGGTGAGGTCGTACTGAAGAAGCAAGCCGTGATCGGGGGCGCGGAGGTCGCGATACTCGCATCCGTCGGCAGGGCAAAAGCGAAAGTGTTCCGCCGCCCGACCGTTTCCGTGCTTTCGACGGGGAGCGAGATCGTGGAGCCGGGGGAACCGCTTTCAGAGGGGAAGATCAGAAACAGTAACGGGGCGATGCTCACCGGCATGGCGGAGGCGCTCGGGTGCGAGACGCGGTATCTCGGGATCGCGGAAGACAGCGGCAAGACGCTTTCGAAAAAGGTGAAGGAGGGGCTTGCAAGCGACGTTTTCCTTCTTTCCGGCGGTGTCTCCATGGGAGAGTACGACCTCGTTCCGGAGGTGCTCGAGGCGGCGCATGTGAAAAAGGTCTTTCACCGGGTGTTTATAAAACCGGGCAAGCCGCTTCTGTTCGCCAAAGGCGAGCGTACGATAGTATTCGGCGTTCCCGGAAACCCGGTTTCGAACTTCACCACGTTTCATCTTTTTGTGAAGCCGGCGCTTTTAAAGCTCATGGGTCGCGAGGACCACTCGCCGAAAATTATCGACGCGACTTCGGAGATCGATTTCGAAAACAATAACAAGAGGGTGTATGTGGTTCCCTCCTTCTGTACGCTGAAAGAGGGGGGCGTGTTCGTGCGGCCCTTTACGCTGAACGGGAGCGCCGATATCACGGGATGCGCGAGGGCGAACTGCCTCTGCATATTCGAGCCGGGACGGTACCGTGTGAAAAACGGGGACAGGGTGAAGCTAATTCTTCTGTAAGAGGGGACAAAGACGATGGCGGAATACAAGGATTACGAGGTCGAGCTCGTTTTGGACGGTAAGCCGACCGGTCTCAATATGTACGTCAGAAGCGTCTTTATCGGTGTGACAAAGGCGCTTGTCGGAACTTTGAAGAACGTCGGCACCCCGAAAAAGATAGAGATCAGGGTGGAAAAAAAGAGCTGAGCGAAAAAAGACGCCTCTTTCGCACGCATTCGAGGCGGGGGAACGGAGTTTCGATGAAAAAGCGGTTCAGTCACCTCGACGAGTCGGGGAAACTCAAAATGGTGGACGTGAGCGGGAAGCGCGTCACGAAACGGACGGCCGCGGCGCGCTGCAGGGTAGTCATGAAGCCCGAGACGCTCCGCATGATAATGGAAGAAGAGGTCCAAAAGGGAGACGTGCTAGCCGCAGCCAGGCTGGCGGGCATCATGGCGGCGAAGCGCACCGGAGATCTCGTGCCGCTCTGCCATACTCTTCCGATCGAGCTCGTCGACGTCCGGTTCGAGCCGGACGCCGTTTCCGGGGTGCTCGTCATCGAATCGGAAGTGGTGGTGACCGCGAAGACCGGCGCCGAGATGGAGGCGCTCGAGGCGGCGAGCCAGGCCGCACTCACCGTATACGACATGTGCAAGGCGGTCGACAGGGGAATGACCGTCACCGACCTCATGCTCGTGGAAAAATCGGGGGGGAAGAGCGGGACATGGAAGAGAGAATAACGGCCTCCGTGATCACGTTGAGCACGCGGGCGAGCCGAAACGAGCGTGAGGACAAAAGCGGGCCCGCCCTCTGCGCGCTCCTACGGGAGGAGGGGTGGGATGTCGTGAGTTACGCGGTCCTTCCCGACGATGAGGACCGGCTTAAGGAAGAGCTCGTGAAAATCTGCGACGGGCTTTCGCCTCACCTCATCTTCACCCTCGGGGGGACGGGGCTTTCTCCTACCGACGTGACCCCGGAGGCGACGATGCGGGTGATAGAGCGCGAGGTGCCGGGCATCGCGGAGACGGTCCGCGCGAAGAGTCTCGAAAAGACCGACAGGTCGATGCTTTCGAGGGCGAAGAGCGGCGTCCGAGGCAAAACCCTCATCGTTAACTTCCCCGGAAGCGAACGGGCCGTGCGCGAGAGCTATGAAGTGGTGCGGCGCGTGCTGCCCCATGCCGTGGAGACGATACTGGGAAAGGTGAAGGACTGTGGAAGAGAATAGGAAACTGCAGGACGGCTTCGGGAGAACGATAGACTATCTCAGAATCTCGGTGACGGACCGGTGCAACCTGCGCTGTACCTACTGCATGCCGGAGGAGGGGGTCGGATTCATTCCGCACGAGGAGATTTTACGGTACGAGGAGATCATCCGGCTTTCGGAGATATTCGTCGGCATGGGTATCAGAAAGATCAGGGTGACGGGAGGGGAGCCGCTCGTACGAAAGAACATCCTCTTTCTCACGAAAGAGCTGAGCGCGCTGCCGCTCGACGAGCTTGTGATCACCACAAACGGCGTGCTGCTCGAGCAGTATGCGGAAGGGCTAAAGAAAAGCGGCATACGGCGGGTGAATGTAAGCCTCGATTCGATGAACGAAAAGACGTTTCGGTCTGTCACGAGGAGGGACAGGTTGGCCGACGTGATGCGCGGTATCGAGGCGGCGCGGCAAGCCGGACTGGGCCTTAAGATCAACGTCGTCGCAATGCGCGGTATCAACGACGCCGAGGTCACCGATTTCGTGCGATTCGCGCTCGAAAAGAAGACGGGCCTCCGTTTCATCGAGGTGATGCCGCAGTACTACGACGAAGAGATTGTAAGAAAGCGGTTTTTAGGCTCGGAGGAGATTCTCGCAAAGATAGCGGCCGAATACGAGGTGGTCCCGAAAGACGACGTATCCGAAGGATCGGTTGAGCGCCTATACAGTATCGGTGACGGCGGCTTCCGCTTCGGCGTCATCAGCGCAATATCGGACCCCTTCTGCAAGAATTGCAACCGTGTGCGGATGATGGCGAACGGCGTCGTCAAAACATGCCTCTTCGGACCGGAGGGACCGAACCTCAAGCGCATGCTGTTACGCGGCGCCGAAAGAGGCGAGATCGAACGGGTGATACAGAGAGTGGTCATGGAGAAACCAAAGAAACATACCCTCGACACGAACGCGGGAAACCTCATCATGAACAGGGTCGGAGGATAGCCGTGGTTTATAGAGAAACGTTACAATCTGTTTTTTTTAATAAAAAGCTAAAATATATGTTGACAGCGTGTTTTACATTTGGTATTCTGTGAGAGCGCTCTCATAACGAGGATGTCTGCATGGCCCGCAAGCATATCAGCATCGACACGATTGCCAGGCTTTCGGGATACTCGCGGGCGACGGTTTCCCGTGTGATCGGCAGCTATGGGTATGTGAGTGAAAAGGCGCGGAACAGGATCGAAGCCGTCATAAAGAAATACAACTATCACCCGAGCGGCGTCGCGCGTTCCATGGTTAGCGGGAAAACGCATACCATCGGATTGATACAGACGGATATCAGGAATGCCTTCTGCAACATTACCGCGAAGGCCATCGAGGACGTAATCGTAGGCCACGGCTACAACCTGATCATCTGCAACTCGGGCGAATCCCTTAAAAAGGAGCGGCAGAGCCTCGATCTGCTGCTCGGGAAACAGGTCGACGGTCTGGTCGTTTCGCCGACCGTCGACATGGATGGAAAGTTCGGATCGATCTTTGACGAAATCAGGCGTTACAACCTTCCGACGGTGTGTATCGACAGGCCCATTCCCCCGCGTTTCGGCATACCGGTCGTTACGGTCGACAACCACCAGGGCGGCTACCGCGCGGCGAAATATCTTTTAAGCCTCGGGCACAGCCGTATCGCGGTCGTGACAACGAGGCTTCCGCTTCCGAACGTCAGGGAGCGCGAAAATGGGTTTTACGACGCGCTCGAGGAGCAGGGGATACGGAGGATGGAGGAAGACAGGATAGAGATACCTCCGATACAGAGCGGAAGAGAAGCCGAGGGCGGTGAAACTCCTTTCGAGGGGTGGGGGAGGTTCACCGCGGTCTTCGCAACGGCGAATATCTTCAGCATCTATGCGATGAGATGGATGAAAAAGTGCGGATACTCGATTCCCAAAGACCTCTCCCTCGTCGGCTTCGACGATCTCCTCTACTGGGAGTTCATGTCGCCGCAGCTGACCGTTATCGTGCAGCCGATCGCCAGGATCGGTGAGCTCGCGGCGGAGATGCTGCTCCACGCGATAGAGGGAAGAGGGCCGAAGGGGTTCGAACGCATAGTGCTTCCCGTGACGATGGAGGAGCGCTCCTCAACAAAAAGCCTCTGCACGGCGGACGGATGAGGGGAAGCTCAAAGGAGTTACGGCGATCAAGAGGCGCGAGTTTAAATAAAAGCTTGACAACATATCATTTATTTTTTAGAATCGTGTGTTATCAAACAGTATTAGTTCGTTTTGAACGAATAATCGTTTGGAGACGAGTAAAGATCTGAAACACGCAGGGAGACGCATATGATCATTGCAAGAAAGAAGAGTTTCGTATATCGGATTGTGCTTTATATCCTCATAATTGCGGGAGCGGCGATAAGCATATTCCCTATCTTGTGGATGATCATGTCATCCGTCAAGCCCGATCCGCTCATCGTTAACCCAGAGCCGATATGGTTTTTCAAGCCCACGCTCGAGCACTACCAGATGCTGTTCACGAAGGCGCAGGACTTCACCTTTGTGAGGTATTTCGTCAACAGCCTGATCATCAGCGGCGCTTCCACGCTCATAGCGATCGTGACCGGATACTTCTGCGCATACAGTATATCGCGGTTCAATACGGGGGGGACGCAGTATTCCTACTGGATACTCTCGATACGTATGCTCCCGCCCGCGGTTTTCATTACGCCGATCGTCATCCTCTTCGGGTTCTACAGGCTTATGGACACGAGGATCGCGATAATCATGATGTACCTGATATTCAACGTGCCCTTCGCGGTGTGGATATTCCTGAGCTTTATCGACGATATTCCGATAGATCTCGAGGACGCCGCCCTGCTCGACGGGTACTCCCGTCTCGATGTGATGAGAAAGATCATATTCCCGCTGACTGCGCCGAGTATCGTGGCGGTCGGTCTCATCTGTTTCATCTTTTCCTGGAACGAGTACATGTTCGCGCTCGTGCTCTCATTCCAGAAAGCGTCCACGATCACGATCGGTACCGCGCGGTTTGTGGGCGGATACGGCATATGGTGGGGAAGGATATCCGCAGCGCTGACTGTAGCTGCGGTAATACCTATCGCCCTGGGGCTGTTCGGACAGCGCTATCTCGTCCGCGGCCTTACCATGGGTGCGGTCAAGTAGGGGGAATTTCATGGCTAACGTACGACTAGAACACGTATACAAGAACTACAGGGATGTAAAGGCCGTCATCGATGCGAACTGGGAGTGCAACGACGGCGAGGTGGTCTCGATACTGGGGCCGTCCGGGTGCGGCAAATCCTCGAGCCTCAGGATGATCGCCGGGCTGGAAGAGATATCGAACGGGTCGATATACATAGGGGACAGGCGGGTGAACGAATTGAGCCCGGCGGAGCGGAACATCGCGCTGGCTTTCGAGAACTACGCCCTCTACCCTCACATGACCGTGCGGCAGAATATCTCCTATCCGCTCAAGATCCGGAACGTGGAAATCTCTGAGATCAAGAAGCGGTGCGACCAGATCCTTACCATGCTCGATCTTCACGATATCTCGGGTTACAAGGTCACCGGCCTGAGCGGCGGCCAGAAGCAGCGGACCAGCCTGGGCAGGGCCCTCATACGGGAACCGGATGTGTTCCTGCTCGACGAGCCGATTTCGCATCTCGACGTTAAGCTTAGGGCGAAGATGCGGGACGATTTGAAGAGCCTGCTGAAGCGGACGGGGCATACGGCGATCTACGTGACGCACGATCAGCTCGAGGCGATGACAGTCGCCGACCGGATCGTCGTAATGAACCTGGGGGAGATCCAGCAGATCGGTACGCCGATGGAGGTCTATGAGCGTCCGCAGAACAAGTTCGTTGCGACCTTTATCGGGGAACCGTCGATGAACCTCATACCCGGAAGCCTGAAAAAACAGGGCGGAAAGAACATTTTTTCCATAAACGGTCAGAACATGGAGGTACCGGCCGAAGTACAGGTGGAGAAAGCCGCGAAAGAGGGGAAAGTGAGCTTCGGCGTCAGACCCACGGAGTGTTTCCTTTCCCTCACCGAAAAGAAGGGGTGGCTCAAAGGAAAAGTGTATACGATAACCAAGGGAATAGACACGGCCGTCTACCAGATAGATATCGATGCCAACCACGTGAGGATCGTGGCGGAACGAACGGTGGGCGGCACTATAGGGGATACGGCATGGGTCTCTTTCGATTTTCAACACTCGAGGTTCTTCTCGGAGGAGACGGGCGGCAGAATAAACCTATCTAAATAGTAAAGGGCGAGCCATGAGTACGATAGAGATAAGGGATATCAGAGTTCATTACGGTGCGCATGAGGCGGTGAAAGACCTCTCGTTTATATGCAAGGACGGGGCGTTCACCTGTATACTGGGCCCCTCCGGTGCGGGCAAGACATCAACGCTCAAGGCGGTTGCAGGTATCGTGAGCCTGATATCTGGAAGTATCATGATCGAAGGTAACGATATGGTAGGGCTGCCCCCCCAGAAGCGAAACGTGGCGATGACTTTCGAGGGATATAATCTCTACCCGCATTATACCGTTTACGAGAACTTCGCGTTTCCCCTGCACTCTCCCCTGAGAAAGGGGGAGTACGATGATAAGGCGATCGATGAACGAATACGGAGCATTGCAAAACTCTTGGAGATAGATTTCCTCTTAGACCGGTACCCGAAGGAGATCTCGGGCGGCCAGAAGCAGAGGGTCGCGCTGGGGAGGATGCTGGTGCGCGAGAACCCGGCTGCGTATCTCTTGGACGAGCCCATCGCGCACCTCGATGCGAAGCTGCGTCACCAGATGGTCGGCGAGCTGAAGAGAATACACGCCGAGCTGAAGGCGACGATGCTGTATGCGACTCCCGACGCGGAGGAGGCGATTGCGCTTGCCGACGTCATCATATTCATCTCGGAGGGGCAGATCGTGCAGATCGGCACGCCGGAGGAGCTTATATTGAAACCCGCGACGATGTTCGTCGCCGAGTTCGTGGGTGAGCCGAAGATCAACTTCTTTCCCTGTACGCTGAAGGGGGAGGGGGTATTCGAGGGGGAGACGCAGAAGATCGTGATCGATTCCGAAGGCTTCAAGATGCTGCAGAAGAAGTATGCATTTTCCAACGGGCAGCGGGTGAACTTAGCGATCAGGCCGCAGTACTGCGGGTTTTCAGTGGAGAAGCCGAAGACGAACTTCATCGG
>JAFGTF010000126.1 GCA_016934265.1 Spirochaetota bacterium | reverse complement strand
TATAGTGTTGTTGTATACATCCCTCGCAGTTACCGTGCTCACCACCGTGAATGCCGTCCCAGTCGTCTGCGGACTCGCTATGCTCACTCCGAAATTTTTCAACGATCCTGGATCAACCGTTATCGCAGGAGTCGCGTCGCTCTCGTTGTCTCCCGCAGGATCAACCGTCGCGGTGATCGTAACTCCGGCTTCGACATTGACGAGAACGAACCCACCGATCGTTGCGACGCCGGAATAAAAAGTCCTTGCACCGTCAGAAGGTATCGTCGGCGGCGTTCCGTCGGGTGCATTCCCCGCGGTATGCACCCAGTTCACGGTTTTTGTACCGGAATAATTCGTCTTAACGTTGTTCTCTGCGTCGTATGCGGTTATCAATATGCTGAAAGGAACTCCGGCTGTTGCATTGCCTGCAAGATCGGTCACTGCGGTGACGTAGCTCAGAGCCCCCGGGTTCACGGTGATCGTGCCTGTGCTGTCATCCTCGGGGTCGGATATGTCGTCATCGTCAACATCCACCCAGATCACTACGTTGCTAGAAGTCACTGTAGGAGAAAACGTCTTCGACGACGCTGCACCGACAGGCAGGGTATCCGTCGTGCCGGTGATCTTCCAGTTGGCGGTGGTATAGTTCCCCCGGTAGTTGTCGTACTGGTCGTATTCGGCCGCATATACAGTGACCGTATTTTCCGTCGTCATAGTATAATCGCCGAACTCAACCCCGCCCCCGTCTGCCGCCGTTCTCAGCAGCACATGGTTGAATGCACCCGCATTGACGTTGAAGGCATTGCTCGCGCCTGACTCCACTCCGGTGCCGAGCCCCCCCGCGGAGTCGAACGCGAATATCCTGTCGTTTGTACCGGCCTCCGTGACCGTCACGTTCTGCGTGAGTACCCCGTTTGTGAAAGTGTTCGATGTCGTCGGCGCGATTGTTCCCGTATAATCGGAGAAATCAACGGTGTTCCCCGCTCCGTGGAACCTGTTCGTACCTGCATCGAGGACATTGTTGTATTGGTCGTACGCCGTGACCGTGACGCTGATATTCACCCCTGCAGTCTGTGGAGAGCCAACGGCGGCAAATCCGAAATGATGAAGCGGCGCCGGTGTGACGGCATGATTCGAGACGAATCCGGTGTCGATGCTCGCTCCTATAAGCTTCGTCTCTATAGTAATGTCGTTTGTGGTGGAGGTTGCGGTTGGATTTATCACGTCGAGTGAGTTAATAGCGAGCGAAGCGCTCGCCGCAAAGCTCCCCCCTGTGAAGGAGAGAGTCTTGTTTACATTGTCCACCGAAACTGCAGTCGGGTTGCCCGTAAAACCGGTAAACGACGTCCCGCCGATGGTAACGCCCGAAAGGTTGAACCCTCCGGTAGAACCGGTCCCGTACGCGCTGTAATCGAGGACGACCTCATCTCCGGCGCCGACCACATCGAAAGATATATCGTGGGTTGCGGATGTTCCTGCGATATCCGAGGATGCTGTAATGGCTTCGTTGGAAAGTGGAGCCCCGAAAAGCGCACCTGTCCCTGCGAAAAGGATGGCAAAAACCATAAAAGGAAGGAATATGGTGAAGCAGGCGCGTCTCACAGTTTCCCCAATATACTATTCTGGTTTCTACCTATTAAACATACCACAAAACAGTAAAATATCAAACATCTACAATCCGCGTATACACCGCTGCTTATTAGTTATTTCGATATATCGCAATGATATAATTACCGAAAGATCGCAAAAAAATACACAATTCCTTGCCGGAATGCGACTTTCCTTTGATGCGGCCGGAACTCCAACACTTACGGCGGCACCTGGCGCCTCTTCCTCACTGACTCCGAAAAAGTAAAAGGGGTCAAATCTGCTCTTGACCCTTATTCTTTCGATAGACCCCAATTTCATTAAAGCGAGGGGTCAAATCTGCTCTTGACCCTTATTATTGTTATCGGCCATATTATTTTTATGGCTCGACCGTTACGGATAGAGTATCCCGACGCATGGTATCATGTTATGAATCGGGGCAGACATAAGGAAAAGGTCTTTATCGTGGACAACGATTACTTGTTCTTCCTCAATCTTCTCGAGTTCTCCTCAGAACTATTCCATGTCGATGTTGCCGCCTATTGCCTTATGCCCAATCATTACCATCTGCTGATCCATACTCCTGGAGGCAACCTCTCCAGGTTTATGCGCCATCTCGGAAGTGTGTACACCCAAACATTTAATCGTAAATATAATTGCGATGGTCAACTCTTCAGGGGTAGATATAAAGCCATACTCATTGAAGAAGAACAATACCTGTTATATCTGATTCGCTATATCCAGCATAACCCACTCAAAGAGGGACTCTCCGAAACATTGGATGATTATCCATGGAGCAGCCATCATGGATATGTGTCGGATTCGATAAAATGGAACTGGCTGTATAAAAAACCTGCGCTTTACAAATTTAACCCTGATTCCAAAATGAGAAAGAGAGAGTATCTCCAGTATATGGCACAAAACGATACCGAGGAACTCGAACAGGTCTTCTCCGGCAGGAAGCTCCCTTCTATACTTGGAAGCACCGCCTTTATTCAACATATTAAGGAACAATATGCCAGTGAAAAGATAGATAAAGAGGTTCCTGAATCGAAAGTACTTTTACCCGCTATTAAAGAAATCATTAATAGGGTCTGCGCCGAATACAACGTCGACGAGGAGGCACTGTACCATTCAAAGAGAGGAACGATTAATGAATCGCGAAATGTCGCTGTTTATCTCATACGCCATCTCCGTGGGGAGAAACTTGGTACTATAGCTGTTATGTTCCATATCAAAACATATAGCGCTGTAAGCAGTATATTACTTCGCACTGAAAAGCTGATTAAAGAAAATAAAGAACTAAAAAAACAAATCACCTTCTTGAAAAATTCTATTAACAAGAGTCAAGAGCAGATTTGACCCCTTCACCCTTCACGTGCAATTCTTTATCGTTGACTCTGTTGGATATTACCGATAAATTAATGATAACAGGGGTGGTCGAAAGCCTGAGATTATACCCTTTGAACCTGATCCGGGTAATGCCGGCGGAGGAAGGCAGTGAAGAAGGTCCACCGTTTGAAATTTTCCCCACGACGGACGATACGCGAAAAACGATATCGCTAGCACACCTACTTCTTCTCACACCGGATATCCCGGTCTCAGGCGCAGGCGATCACTCACCTCTGTATCAAAGTAGCAGGGGAGGGTGTCATGAAGCTGAATAGAATCCTGATACTGGCCGTTACGGTCATTCTGGCCGTTCCGCTCGGCCCGACATACGCGAAGGACGCGGACCTCGTAATCTACACCTACGACTCGTTCGTCTCCGAATGGGGTCTGGGCCCGAAGATAATCCCCAAGTTCGAAGCCCTATACAATGCGAAGGTACAGCTCGTATCTGTTGGCGACGCCGGCCAGGTTTTAAACAGGGCGATACTCGAGAAATCACGCCCGAGGGCGGATATCATCGTCGGAGTGGACAACAACCTGCTCGCAAGGGCGATCGATGCGGGGATCCTCCTTCCGTACAGGCCGCAGGGGCTGTCCGCGGTCCCGGCTGACTTCATATTCGACCGGTCACACCGCATCATACCGTTCGACCACGGCTACTTTGCGATCGTTTACGACTCGAAAAAGATCGACAGTCCGCCGACGAGTCTCGAGGACCTCGCTCACCCGCGATTCAAAAAAAAGCTCATCTTAGAGGATCCGAGGACTTCGAGCCCCGGGCTCGGGTTTCTTCTCTGGACGGTCGCCGTATACGGCGATCGGTATACGGATTACTGGAAGCGCCTCATGCCGAACGTGCTCACCATCACGGAGGGATGGGACTCGGCGTACGGACTGTTCACATCCGGAGAAGCGCCTATGGTCATGTCCTATACCACGAGTCCCGCCTATCACGTCGAGTACGAGGACACCACCCGTTACAGGGCCGCGATCTTCGAAGAGGGTAACTATCTTCAGATAGAGGGCATGGGTATCCTGAAAAAAGCGGCGCACACCGAGCTCGCACGCAAATTCATGGACTTCATCCTCACCGAGGAGTTCCAAAGCGAGATACCGCTTACCAACTGGATGTACCCGGTGAATCCGAGCGTTATGACCCCCGACTCCTTCAGGTACGCGCCGAAGCCCAAGAAAGGCCTTTCGGTCGACCCGTTCGAGATACAGGAAAACCAGGAACGGTGGGTAGATGAGTGGCTTTCAGTGGTCACGAGATAAGAGTGAACCAGTGAGCCGGCAAACATCGGCAATAAAGAAAAACAAGAACCGCGGCGGAATCCCATACGTGCGGGGCGGTACGTACTGGCTGCTTTTGCTTCCGATTTTGTTTCTCTCGATGTTCTTCTTTTTTCCGCTCTTTTCCATCCTCGTCGAGGGACTCACTGCCGAGGGAGGGAGGCTCACACTCGTCCACCTCCTATCGGTGGTAACGGACACATACTCGCTCAGGGTAATCGGGTTCACCGCCTGGCAAGCTGTGGTAAGCACGCTCACTTCCATACTGCTCGGGCTTCCCGGCGCTTATATCCTCGCCCGGTTCGACTTTCGCGGCAAGAGTCTCATAAAGGCGCTCACCACCGTGCCGTTCGTGCTGCCTTCGATCATCGTGGTGCTCGGTTTCGTGATCTTCTTCGGGAACAACGGATTTCTCAACAGGGCCATCATGGCGGTCGCAAAAATCGACGAGCCGCCTTTGAAAATTCTCTACTCCATGCGGGCGATAATCCTTGCCCACACCTTCTATAACTTCCCGATCTGTATCCGCCTCGTTTCCTCGATCTGGTCGAGAATCAACCCGAACCTCGAGCGCGCGGCCCGGAGTCTCGGGGCGCGCGGTCTTACGTTGTTCACGAGAGTCACGCTCCCGCAGCTTCTCCCCGGCATACTCGCCGCGGCCGCACTCATTTTCATCTTCTGCTTCACGAGCTTCGCGATCATTCTCGTGCTCGGCGGCGGACCGAAGTACACGACGATCGAGGTCGCCATCTACCATTTCGCAAAAGTGAACCTCGATCTCAAGTCGGCAAGCGCCTTCGCCGTCATCGAGTCGATTCTCTCCATGGGGTTCATGTGGGGGTATATCAAGCTCCAGCAGAAGGCGAGCTTCGCCGAAGGCTCCGGCCGCGAGCAGGAAAGAATTCCTTTGTCCGCCCTATTCAAGGGGCCGTGGGGCGTTCTCGCAGTACTGTACCTTATTGTTGCCTTTCTCGTCATCGTCGCCCCCATGCTCACCGCTGCGGGCAACTCGTTTCTGCGCCGGTCAGGTTGGGCCGGAAACACCGCTTTTAGCTTCTTTTGGTATAAAATGCTCTTCTTCGAAACCAAAACGAGCGCCTTTAGCGTCTCGTATCTCACCGCGATAAAAAACAGCCTCTTCTTCGGTCTCGTGACCGTGCTCTTCTCGCTGCCGCTCGGGACGCTCATCGCCTACGTCACCACGAAGCGTCGCTTCTTCGGGCAGGGGCTTTTCGAGGCGGTCGCCATGCTCCCGCTCGGTATCTCAGCCATCATACTCGGGCTCGGCTACATCAGGGCGTACCAGCACCTACCCTGGGACATTACGGGCAAATGGTACGCGATCGCGTTCGCGCACACAATCATCGCATACCCGTTCGTGATACGCTCCACCTCTGCCGTGTTCAGGAAGATAGATCCCTCCCTCCTCAGGGCCGCGATGAGCCTCGGGGCGAACCGACTGAAGGCTTTCCTGACCGTGGAGCTTCCGCTCATCAAGTCGGGACTCATCGCGGGCGCGACCTTCGCGTTCGCCATCTCCATCGGCGAGATAAACGCGACTCTCATGCTGTACAACCCGAATCTCGTTACGATACCTATCGCCATATACCGTCTCATCGGTGCGTATAACTACTTCGCTGCCTGTGCGCTCGGCACGATTCTGATGCTCATATGCTTTGCCGTGTTTCTGCTCATAGACAAACTGGGATTCGAGGTGACATAGATGGGCCTTTCTCTGCAATCGGTAAAAAAACGGTATCCCGACTTCGAGATCGACGTCTCATTCGATGTCGAAAGCGGCACGCTCGCGACCCTCTTGGGGCCCTCCGGGTGCGGGAAGACCACCACCCTTCATATCGTTGCGGGCTTCATCCGGCCGGACGGCGGAAGGATCCTCCTCGACGGCGTGCGGGTCGACGATGTGCCTCCCCACGAGCGGATGGCGGGGCTTGTGTTCCAGGACTATGCCCTGTTCCCGAACATGAGCGTCTCCGGCAACATCGGCTTCGGTCTCAGGATGCAGGGATGGCCGAAAGAAAGGGCCGACCGCCGCGTTTTTGAGCTCTTGGAGCTTGTACGGCTTTCCGGATACGGCGGCCGCAGCGTGACGAGCCTTTCAGGCGGCGAGCAGCAGCGGGTTGCGCTCGCGCGCGCCCTCGCGCCCGAACCGAAAATCCTCCTCTTGGACGAGCCGCTCTCCGCACTCGACGCGAACCTTCGCAAAAGTCTCAGGGGCGAGATCCGTCGTATACAGCGAGAGCTTTCCGTGACAACCGTCTACGTGACCCACGACCAGGAGGAGGCATTCGCGATCTCCGACCGCATCGCGGTTATGAACGACGGAAGACTCGAGCAGTCCGGAACGCCGCAGGAGATATACAACGACCCCGAGACCCTCTTCGTCGCACAGTTCGTGGGTCTCACGAACACCATACGGGGAACGATCGCGGGGAAAAAGGGCCCGCTCTTTGAAATCGATTCACCGCTCGGCAGGTTCAAAGCCCGTTCCCACAGGTTGTTCGACGGAAAGCGGGACGTCGTTTTGATCTTCAGGCCGGAACGGGTAACGCTCGGCCCAAAAAAGAAAGACTGGAACGTGTTTCAGGGGGAAGTAGCGCGCTGCGAATACCTCGGTGACAGCACGCTGCTCGATCTGAACGCGAAGGGAACGGGATTCACGGTAAAGATTACGGGTGAGGCTCTCTGTGCAACGGGCGAAACGGTACTGATCGGTTTTTCACCCGACGACTGCACGATACTAAAAGCTTCCGGCTGACATCAGCCCATGAAAGCGTCTTTTATCCGGTCAACTCCCTCCCCTCCCCGGCCGATGCTTGATAGGGGAGCCGGTGCAGCGCAGGAGCGGTACTTTTCGCTTTACTTTGTATGGCACGTGTAATATCTTAAAATTTTGCAAGCGGGCGGGATGTGGCGCAGTCTGGCTAGCGCGCATGGTTTGGGACCATGAAGTCGTGAGTTCGAATCTCACCATCCCGATAGTGCGTCTGTAGCTCAGGTGGATAGAGCAACAGCCTTCTAAGTTGTGGGTCGCAGGTTCGAGTCCTGCCAGACGCGACAAGGCAAGGCTT
>JAFGTF010000125.1 GCA_016934265.1 Spirochaetota bacterium | reverse complement strand
GTATGGGCTCATTCCGATGATATGGCGGCCGGAGCTACGATTGCAATGGAAGAAGCGGGCTATAAGCCTGGTGATATACCCATTGTATCTTTAGGAGGAGCCAAGGATGGAATGAAAGCGATGGCAGGGGGCTGGATAGTAAGAAATATCATCCAGTGCCCGGATGACGAGTCGAATCAGTTGGCTCCGTTTGTCATTAAAGTCGTTAATGAGGGATGGAAAGCAGGTAAGCAGTGGGATCCCTATTGGAACTACATGGAAACCCCTGTTGCAACCCCTGATAATTATAAGAAGTATATGCCCGGATGCTATTAATAATAATTTTATAGCTGGGGGTCTGTTATCGACCTTCAGCTATATATTTGCGTAGAGGAAAAAGTGTCTACGGGCCCGGGGGGAGGAGGAGCCGTTATCCGGAGGGGAAGGGGTATCTGTCGCGAGGCGGAATCTGAAGGAAGCGGCGGGCAAAAGCGCTGGCCTGATGGACAGAAACCGCAGAGTAGGCAGCCATGTCAAAAGAAGAAGGCGAATTTCTTCAAACCTGTACCTGCACGGAAGGTGTGGTTGGATATGCCGCCGGGCATACGCGTGAAGGTGGGTGCGTAGTTGAGGGGGATGTCTGTAAGTCGGCTACAGGTGCTCCCGTCACCGGGAGGTGACGGGAGGGGCTTGTAGAAGTCAGCAGAGGGCATAGGAGAGAGGGGTTCACTCGACCGGACTGAAGACCTGAACATATACTGGAGAACAGGGGCCAGAGTTTCGATGGTTTGGGGAGACGCATAATAGCATGGCTGAAAAGCTCGATTCCCAACCGAAGGGTAGGGACAGAATCTGCGGGGGGGTGGGGGGGGCGGCCGGGGAAAGTGAGTAAAACGTCACGGCAAGGAGGGGTAACTACTGAGCGGTGTTAGAGGGTGATGGAGTTTCTTGAATGCTTTTTCTACCTGTGTTCGGCACTTACAGCCAAGGAGAGAAAGTATGCGAGAGGAGGGTGTTTCTTGGGTGACCGGTGATACGGCATAGGCATCCTTGGCTAAAGGTAGCATCCTCATCGGTTGATAAATTGAAGGGGAAGCTCAAAGACGCCCTCCTTGCGGCAGGGGACGCAAGGAGAAACGACTGATAGAAGAAGGGTTACAACCATAACTTTTGGGATGGATCTATTTCTTCAGGTTTTTTGGAAGTAAAGGGGATATTTGAGCAGCTTGACTGTTGGATATAGCGAAAGCTTAAATGTATTAGGTGGCGGTAGTGGAAGTGAACCTGCACCCGGGTGAAGAACCTGATGAAGTGCGGTTTGGCTAAAAGAGCAGGCGTGGCGGTCTGATTGATAAGAGTTTTTATAATTCAAGATTTGCCAAAATACAAAGAAAGCCCACCGTTTGCCCTTGCAATATTTACGGACGCTTATTCTGCCGACAAACCAAAGCACTTTCTATATGCAAAGGGGGTAAGATGAGACTTGGATGTTCCATGCTGGGGTATCAGTTCGTCGGATGGCCTTTCTGGCAGATACTGGAGAGCATAGCGGAGCTGGGGTACGAGGGGACGGAGATTGATTTCGGGATCAATCCCTTCGACGCGGAGATGAGGCCCGGGGCGAAGTACCTTCTGCAGGAGGAGAAGAAACTGAAAAAATACCTGAAGAGGCTGAGGCTTGAGCTGCCGAGCCTGTGCATCATGAGCCGCTGGAGCGGCACGGAGGAGTGGATAGAGGAGGTCAAACAGACGCTGAGGGACGTGGTGGAGCTGTCGCGGCGTTTCGGCATAGGGACGATAGTAGTGGTGGCGGGACCTCCCGCGCCCGGGATGTCCGAAGAGGCGATATGGAAGCAGGTGATCGAGAACCTCACGTGGGCGTCTGAGTACACGGGAAAACACGGCATCAAGCTGGCGATGGAAGTGGTGACGACGTGGCCGATCGACAATATGGCGACGTTTATGAAAGCGAAAAAGACGATCGGGGAGAACTTTTATGCGAACATTGATCCGAGCAACTACTTCCAGAGCGGAGACGATCCGATAGAGGCGGTGAAAGCATTGAAAGAACACATCGTCTCCGTGCATGTTAAGGACGCGAAGCAATTCGAAAAGAAGGATGACAACGTGCCTGCTGCGAGAGGGTATTCAGCGATGGGAGAGGGGGACATCGATTTTATATTGTTCCTCAGGACCTTGAAAGAAGTGGGATACGACGGATGGCTTCACGCGGAGTACGAGGGTTTCTTCGGCGGGTATAACCCGGACCCCGTAAAAGGATCGAGGGATACCATAGAGTATATAGCGCCGATTTTGAAGTCGTTATAAACCGGATTCGAACCGATGTGCAGTGGAAAATATATTTATAGGAGCGGAGGTATACTATATGAAAACACTGAAAGTGGGGCTTGTAGGATGTGGGAACATATGCGACATCTACTTTCAGAACTGCCAAAAATGGTCGGTACTCGATATCGTCGCGTGCGCCGATCTCATTTCGGCACGTGCTGAAGCGAAGGCCAAGGAATACGACATCCCGAAGGCGTGCAGCGTTGACGAACTGATCAACGACCCCGCCATCGACATCGTGCTCAACCTGACGACACCGCAGTCGCATGCAAAGATCTATCTCGCCGCGCTCGAGGCGGGAAAGCATGCGTACAGCGAGAAACCGTTGGCTATCGATCTGGAGGACGGCAAGAAGATTATCCGGCTGGCGAATCAGAAGAAACGGTTTGTCGGATGTGCCCCGGATACCTTCCTCGGCGGCAGGCTTCAGACGTGCAGGAAGCTCATAGACGACGGCTGGATAGGAGAGCCCGTCGCAGCGACGGCGTTCTGCGCGTTCCACGGTCATGAGGTATGGCATCCCGACCCGGCGTTCCTCTACCAGAAGGGCGCTGGACCGATGTTCGATATGGGAGTATATTACATGACCGCCTTGATTTCCATACTCGGTCCGGTAAAGCAGGTGTTCGGCGGCGCGAGAACGTTTTTCAAGGAGAGAACCGTCACGAGCCAGGCGAAGTACGGAGAGAAGGTCAAGGTCGGAACCGAGACACACATAACCGGGGTAATGGATTTTGCAAGCGGGGCCTTGGGTACGGTAATGATGAGCTTCGATGTATGGGACCCGCACCTCCCGCGAATCGAGATCTACGGACGAGAGGGAACGATTTACATGCATGAGGACGACCCCTACGGCGGCCCGAACGTTTTCGGCGGCAAGATCTATTTCAGGCGGGGAAAAGATTCCGACTGGCTCGGATATCCGTCTCAGATTCCGAGGAAGCCGAAGATGACGGCATGGGACGAAATTCCGGTCATCCACGGCTACAACGGGAACAGCAGAGGGGTGGGGCTCGGCGATATGGCGTATGCCATCCAGACCGGACGCTCGAACAGGGCAAGCGGTGAGATGGCCTTCCACGTACTCGAAACTATGGTCGGTTTCATGGAGTCCGCTAAGAGCGAGAAATACTATAAGCTGACCAGCACCTGTGCCAAGCCTGAACCTCTGACTCCGAACCTTCCGGACTTCGTGCTCGAAAAATAGCGGTCCGGTCATACATAGCTTGCGAGAAAGCGTGATTGCGTGATTCCGGTGACGAGAGAAGTGGTGTTCGTCGTCTGAGTGGTTTCATCCGGTATGCGGCGGCGATACGGTACAACATTCATGGAAGAATAGGGGATGGCTGATAACAGTAGAATACGGCAGCAGGATATCGCCGACAAGTTGGGGCTGTCGGTGAGCCAGGTATCAAGGGCTCTCAACGGGAAAGGTGATGTAGCCCCGGAGACGAGGAAAAAGATACAAAAGCTGGCACAAAGGTGGGATTATACACCGGATATAATTGCGAAGAGCCTGCGATTAAAACAGACGAAGTCGATCGGGATCATACAGTTCGACGTGTGCAACCCTTTTTTTTCAACTATAATCAAAGGCGTGGATGATGTTGCACAGAAACACTCCTACAGCATCATTGTGTCGAACACGTATGAGGACAGTGCGAGACAGGAGCAGATAATAAAGAACATGATATCACGGGGAGTCGACGGCCTTCTGGTATCGCCCTCGGACCCGTATAATGTCTGCAAGTCCGTATTGATGCAGTGCAACATTCCCGTGGTGTTCTTCGGAAACTGTCCGACGGATTGTGAGGCTCACTGCATCGTAGGCGACGATCTGTTGGGAGGGTATTTGGCTACCAAATTTCTCCTCGACAGGGGGTACAAAAAGATCATCTACATAGGCGCGGGAAAGGATATGATATACTCCGAGAAACGCGCCGAGGGGTTCAAGAAGGCGATAACCGAGCGCGGCCTCTCTTTTTACGACGGTATGGTCCACAGGGTGGGGACGACGATGGAAGTGGGGTATTTGTATATGAAAAACCTCCTGAAAAGGAAAGTGGATATCGACGGAATATTCGCTTCGAACGACGTGCTTTCCTACGGGTGCCTTCGCGCGCTGCATGAAAGCGGTATGCGGGTGCCGGGGGATATCGGAATAATCGGGTATGACGAAGCCGCCGCCAACGAGATCATCAATCCGAGGCTGACATGTCTGGAGCAACCGAAATACGAAATAGCAGTCGCCGCCGCCGAGCTTCTGCTGAAGCTGATCGAAACGGATGAGGAGATAGAACCGAAGACGCAGCTGTTTACGCCCACACTAATAATACGGGACTCTGCGTGAGCCGGTTGCAGGACTAGGGATCCGTTTTTGAAATACTATCCAGAAGGAGGAAATACGGTGAAAAAAGCGCTGGTTGTATACGGGGGGTGGGACGGACACGAACCGGAAAAAGTCGCGCGGTTCTATCAGGGAGTGCTGAAAGGCCTGGGATTCGAGGTTGAGCTTTCGGACTCATTGGAAGTGTACGGCGACAAAAAAAAGCTTATGGGAATGGACCTTATCGTACCGCACTGGACCATGGGAGAATTGACGATAGATCAGCTCGACAACATGGTGGGAGTGGTGGCGGGCGGGGTGGGTCTTGCAGGCTGTCATGCGGGATTATGCGATGCGTTTCGGAGCAGTCCCGACTGGCAGTTCATGGCGGGGGGGCAGCTTGTGGCGCATGTCGGTGCCGCGGGCATTGACGGTCACGGCCTCGAGTTTGAAGTGAATATCAAGAAAAAAAGCAGCCCGATCGTGGAAGGGATCGATGACTTCACGGTATACGACGAGCAGTACTACATTCAGTATGACCCTGCGATACAGATACTCGCAACGACGAGTGTGCCGTCACGGGGGGGAGAGTGCAGGTCGGATAAAACGGCGACGATCAATAGGGAGTACGGTTTCGGCCTTTGGAATTTCGAGGAAGACGCGGTGACGCACGGGCCTCATGTGGAAAACAAGAAAGCGGAGATTCCCGTGATATGGACGAAGTACTGGGGGAAGGGGAAGGTGTTCTACTGTTCGCTCGGGCATGACGAGAAACGGATAATGAAAGAGCCGATACCTGAAATTATTGCGCGCGGGTTTTCGTGGGCATCGAAGTAAAAACGCCGAGTGCAGCATCACGGTAGCTATACGGGCGTAACGAAAAAAGAATATATTTCTTTCGGAGAGGCACCAGGGCGCGCGGCGCTTTGGTGCCTTTTCATATTCGGCTTTAATTTTTTTCGTTCCCGTACTATACTTATTGGGCTTTAAACATTGAGGAATCATCAGGGAGTCTTCATGCCGCTCGGAACGATCGTGAATGCAGCAGCAGTGGTCGCGGGAAGCGTACTAGGCACCCTTCTCGGCAAGCGGATTCCCGAGCGCATCAGGCGCATGGTGTTCGCTGCGCTCGGGCTTGCGACACTCGTCATCGGCATGCGTATGGCCTTCGAGGCAAAAAGTATTTTGATCTTCATATTCAGCCTGATCCTGGGCGGAATAACCGGTGAGCTTTTACGTCTCACCGAGCGTATTAAAGGTCTTGCGGACAGGCTGCAGGGGAGATTGAAGAAAGGCGGGGAGGGTTTCGGCGAGGGGCTCGTTACCGCGTTTATCATCTTCTGCATAGGCGCGATGACCATCGTGGGTGCCATGGACGAGGGGCTTCGGGGGGATCACACCGTGCTGCTTGCGAAATCGGTTCTCGACGGATTCACCTCGATTGCGCTCGCCTCGATGTACGGGTTCGGTGTCGGCTTTTCGGCGATACCTCTGTTTCTATTCCAGGCGGGAATTACGCTTTTCGCTCGCCTGAGCCAGAGATTTTTTACGCCGATTCTCGTATCAGGGCTCACCGGGATCGGAGGGGCTATGATAATCGGGATCGGTATCAACCTGCTCGAGATAAAGCGGATCAGGGTCGTAAATTTCATGCCTGCGCTCGTATGGGTCTTGATCCTCACGAGATTTTTTCCTGATGTCGCGTGATATAAGAAAGGGAAGCGGTGTGATGAAGCCATGGTAGAAGAGAGGCGGCTTACACGAGGAGATGGTTCGGTAATTCGATATGGCGGGGGAATACATCCGGCGATCTAGGAAAGTCCCGTCATTAAGAGCTTTGAACGGGCGGTCCTTGCCGTTGTCTATGCGGCCGTTGGAAGAGCCGTGCAGGATCGTACCGGTATGGTACGAGCTTAGCTTTTTGGGGGAGACGACCTCGATCTCAAGCCGGCAGGGAACCGAGCGACGGCGTGGAAACGGATAGACGGAAGATTCTTTTCTATGCGAGGGATCGAGTATCTGTATAAAGGAGTCTAATTCGAATGGGTACCGGGAGGTTTCTATGAGCGATTTCAGGGTGATAGACCCGCTCGATCTCGACGAGAGTCCTTTCAGGATCATCGGCACTGAATGGATGCTGATTACCGCGGGCAGCCGGGATGAGTACAACACAATGACGGCCGCATGGGGCGGTTTCGGAACCCTGTGGTCATGGAGCGTGGCGTTCTGTTTCGTGCGGCCGACACGGTATACATACGGGTTCATGGAGAAAACGGATGCGTTCAGCCTCTGCTTCTTCGAACGGAAGTACAAGAAGGCACTCGATATTTGCGGTACGAAATCGGGCCGCGATACCGACAAGGTCAAGGCCGCGGGCCTCACCCCCGTATGGGATGAGGATACCGTATACTTCGACGAGGCGCGTCTTGTGCTGCTTTTGAAAAAGATTTACAGCCAGGACTTGCTGCCGGAGCGATTTCTGGATCCCGAGATACACACCCATTATCCAAAGAAGGATTATCACCGCATGTACGTGGGAAGGGTGGACCGCGTACTCGCTTGGGGAGGGTAAACGGGGCCTTTTCATGATAAATAAAGAAGATATGCGTCCGAAACAGAGCTCGTAAGAACAGTGAAGAGAAGGCGTAAGAAGCCCGGGTGCCGAAGCTTTCTTAGGGGTGCCGAGACCGGGCACGGCTTCGGCCGCTTCTTATTACAATCAATGAGGAGGGTGGCGGGGTGGGTGCTACCGGTAACGCAGGCTACGAGCCGGGTGTGAAGAAAAGAAGGCTTCCGGTCGTTCTGCTCTTTTGTTTCGTCGTGGCGGGGGTCTTGTTACGGATACTGGGAGGCAACAGGATAGTTCTCACAGACCTCATATACTCGCCGGGCGTACTAAAGACTTTTCCCGGTACGAAGACACCGGAAAACAGCGCAAGGTCATTCTATCTGCATATCGACAGGGGAGAGTACGACCGAGCATGGGAACTGTCACTCGAACCGGACTGGACGGGACCTGATACGGATGAGCTGTTCTTCCGTGAGGTGGCAAAGGATCCGGGAAGCTTTCGAGGCTGGACGCCGAAAGATCGATTCATAGAACGGAACACCTGGGAGCTCGGCGCGGACGGGACGGGAGTCACATTGAAGTCCGTTGAGGCGAGAATCCTGCGCGCCGTAGATACGCAGGAGTACGCAAAACGGTACGGGATCGACGGCCTCGAGAAGGCGTATCTTCTAACGGTCACCGGAAGACTGTTGGGTTCGTGCTCCCTTTTACGGTTCAGAACGAGTCTCACGGTTCTTGTCATCGACGGTGAGAACAGAGTGTTGCTCAGCGGTACCAAGCCGAAAGATTCGTATTTCTACGAGTCATGGTTTTCGGATATTACAATTTCGGGAAGTATCTGGGAGCAATAGGAGATACGGCATGCGAGGCCGATATTTCGACAACGCGGCGACCTCATGGCCGAAACCGTCTGCAGTGCAGCGGGAAATGGGCCGCTACCTTCGCCGCATCGGCGGGAATCCCGGCAGATCGGGTCACTTCAGGTCGGTCGAGGCCGGGAAAACGATACTCCGTACGAGAACCGCGATCGCCGAATTTTTCGGTGCGTGTGATCCAGAGCGAATGGTATTCACGAAGAACGCCACGGAGGCGCTCAACACTGTTATCAAAGGGATTCTAAAGGCGGGCGACCATGCGGTGTGCACGAGCATGGAGCATAACTCAGTTATGCGGCCGCTGTCCGAGCTGCGGGAAAAAGGAGTCAGTTTCGACGTCGTTGAGGCCAACGCGGCGGGCATAATCGATCCGGCCGCGCTGCTTTGCGCACTGCGGCCGGATACGAAGCTCATCGTCGTCACGCACGCCTCGAACGTGACGGGCGCGATAAACGATATCGAAAAAGTGGTCCGGGGTGCGCGTGAGCGCGGGGTGTGCGTCCTCGTCGACGCGGCACAGAGCGCGGGTGTCGTCCCGATCGACGTTGAAAAGACCGGCATCGATTTTCTCGCGTTCAGCGGGCACAAGGGGCTTTTAGGCCCCCAGGGAACCGGAGCCCTGTATATCGGAAACGGCCTTCTTTTATCTCCTCTGATCACCGGTGGTACCGGCAGCCTGTCCGACAGGGAGATACAGCCTGAGTTCTTTCCCGACCGTTATGAAAGCGGAACACCCAACACGGTGGGGATCGCCGGGCTCTACCGCGGCGTGTGCCACATTCGCGATCTCGGTCTTGACAAGGTGTTGGAGCACGACGGCAGGCTCTTGGAAATCCTGCTGAACGAGCTCTCAACGGAGAAGCGGGTGAAATGCTACGGACCGCTTAAAAGAGGAAAACAGACCGGCGTTTTATCCCTGAACATCGAAGGCCTGTCGCCTTCCGAGGTGGGCGGGATACTGGATGCGGAGTACGGTATACAGAGCAGGATCGGCCTTCACTGCGCACCGCGGGCCCATCGAACGATCGGCACGTTTCCCGACGGGACGGTGCGGCTGAGCTGGGGAGTGTTTACAAAAGAGAGAGACGCTCTCTTCACGGCGAGAGCGATACGCAGGATCTGTCACAGAGGCGAATGATACGAACCGAAAGTACGAGGGAAGAGATCGATGAGAAGAAGAAAAAAAACCGGCGATGCCACGGGACTCGACGGGATCGTCACATTCTTCAGCTCGCACCACGCACTTCATGCGGAAGAGGTACTGAAAAAAACCGGGTTACGGACCGCTCTCGTTCCCGGCCCGCGTGAGATAAGCCCAAACTGCGGGGTCGCGCTCCGTTTTCAGTGGGAGGAAAAAAAGCGGGTGGAGTCGCTCTTCGCCGAGAACAGGATACAGTACGAGCGGGTGATCTTTCTGCCCGTGGCGTAAAAGACTAAAAGGGGACGCTATGAAACGTATGTACATCAAACCGTGGATCTTCGGCGTCTGTGCCGGTATCATGTTCGTTTCAGCCGAGGCGTTTTTAAAATTTTACCCGCCGGCCTGCTACTCGTTCTGTCTCACCTGTCATGTACGCGACCTCGTGAATACGGTGACGAACGTTCTCTTCGGTACCCGTTTCGAGACCGCATACCTCGCCCGGAAGGCGCTCATGCTCACTTCACCCGGCCTGCTCGTCGGCGCGTTCGTCGCGTCCCGGCTGTTCGGCGAATACAGAAGGATCAGAAAAAGCAGGCCTCTGTTATACTTTTTGGCCGGGTTCACCGTTATGATCCTCGGTATCCTCATCTTCGGCTGTCCGACGAGAATCGTCATGCGTGCCGGATACGGGGATCTCTACGGGGTAACGGCGCTTTTCGGACTGTTCGCCGGCGTATATATCGGTATGCTCATCATGAAGCGCCTGAAAACGGCCGTACTGCCGGTACGTCCGCGGCGCCGGATTGGATAGGAGCGGAATATGATGTCTGCGCTGCTCTTTCTATTGAGCTTGGCGGTCGGGTTTCTGGCACAGCGGTCGAGGATGTGCTTTGTCGCCGGTATCAGGGACTATTTCTTGGTACGGGATACCGAGCTCTTGTTAGGCCTCGTCTCTTTTTTGGTAACGGTCTTCTTTCTCACATCGCTCTTTTATTCGCTGAACGTACTGAAATCCGGGTTTCCCCAGTTCGGTGAGATCGATATCGACACGGTGATAAAACGTTCCAACTTCTCCTTCTACAGGCTGAGATACCTCGACGGCTTTTTCGAAACGACACAGGGAAACGGCCGTTTTCAAGGTGTTTTTACGACCCCGTTTTTTTACGTGACCTTATCGGGAGCGCTTCTTATGGGAACCGTATCGGTTTTGGCGGGGGGGTGCGCAATGCGTCAGCACGTCATGTTCGCGCAGGGGCGCATGGATTCCTTCTACTATCTGCTCGGATTCTACTGCGCCGTCTACTTTTATTACCTCGTTTTGTACAAACCGCTTCTCAGATTCTACTGAGAAATTGCGGGGCCGGGGCCGGAATCGACCGTCGGTTCACCACGGGCTGCGCCGTTTTGGTAAAAAAAAATTGACAATTACACCGATCTTTATATAATGTACGTAAATCTTCGTAATGATACGAGTGTTGTGAAGCAGTATAACCACCTAGGCGGGTACGGCTGACTTACAGTTATGGGAACGGTCTCACTCCTGAAAACCCACCGGAATAGGGCAGGATACGAAAGATCCACTGCGTATGCGTCTTCAGGGCAAGGCCGTCATTTTTATATGGAAATGCAAAGGCGCAACCAAGACGGCTTTACGCCGTTCCGATAGTATTAAAACCTTACAAAGGAGGCTCATGTATGAAGGGCAAGAGCAAGTATCTGATTGTCGCTGTGCTCGTATCTCTCTTTTTTATCGGCTCACTGCCGCTTGTCTTTGCGGGGGGTGAAGGTGAAAAGGGAGAGATCGTGCTGCAGTTCTGGACCATGCAGCAGTCGGACAAGAGGGTAATCGAGAACCAGAATTCAGTCATCGCGGAGTTCGAGCGACTCAATCCGAACATCAAGGTCGAGCTCGAAGTCACTCCGTATGCCGCGTACAGGGACAAGGTGCTGGTCGCCGCAAAGGGCGGAAACCCGCCGGATATATGCGTGGTCGATCATATCTGGCACTCCGAGTTCGCAGCCGCGAATTTCATCATTGCGGTGGACGACTACCTCAAGCTCTCACCGGTCAAGAAGGAGCACTTCTTCCCCGGCGCTTGGGACTCGGTATCGTATCAGGGAAAGGTGTGGGGAATCCCGATGGACGTCGGCCAGTGGGAAGTGCTGTACTACAACAAGGCCCTGTTCAAGAAAGCGGGCGTCTCGGTACCGAAGACATGGGATGAGTGGCTTACGGTAGGCAAAAAGCTCACGAAAGACACCGACGGCAACGGCGAGGTGGACCAGTGGGGGTACTATCTACTCGGCGCGAAGGACGAGGGCACGATCTGCTTCATCGACTCGCTTCTCCAGTCCAACGGCGGCTGGATCGTGAATAAGGACGGCACGAAGGGGATGCTCGACTCACCCGAGGTGATCGAGGCGATGGAGTTCTACAAGAAGCTCGTCGACATAGCGCCTCCGGGCGTCGCGAGCGGGGACCAGGTGGGGTCTTCGAACTACTTCACCACCGGCAAGGTGGCGATGGAGGGGATCGGCGAGTGGGAGCAGGACACCATTAGAAACCGGGCCCCCAACATGGACTGGGGTGTGGCGACGATGCCGGCGCCCGCAGGAAAAACGTTCCACCCCTGCCTCGGCGGATGGAGCTACGTGATCTTCAAGAACAGTCCGTATCACGATGCGGCGTGGAAGTTCATCGAATTCGCCTCGAGCAAGGATAACAACTACAAGATGGCGGCCCTCACGCCGGCCCATGTCGATGCGGCGCCGAAGTTCCTCGACGAATTCAAGGTGGGTCCGAGCGTCATATTCGACCACTTCCGCCAGGGATATCCCAGGCCGAAGGTGCCCGTGTATCCGCAGATCTCAGAGATACAGCGGCAGATGGTGCAGGAGATTCTCTTGGGCAAGAACGTACGGCAGGCCTGCATCGACGCGAACAAAGAGGTGAACGACCTGCTTGCAGGAAAGTGATTTGAAACGGCAACCCATTTTATGCTGTGGCGCGGTTCGCCGTGCCACAGTATTGTTTTTCATCATCGGGCGGTAGACGGAACGGATGGAATCGACAAGCTTCAAGCAGGAAAACAGGCTGGGATACTTCTTTATCATCCCCACATTTCTTCTCGTGGCGGCGCTATTCTTCTATCCCCTCGTTAAGACGATCATAGACAGCCTCTATAAGTCGAGCCTCGTTCTTCCGAAACCGAAGTTCGTCGGGTTCGGTAACTATATCGCCGTCCTTTCAGACAAGACCTTCTACGAAATACTCCTGCAGTCGTTCATCTGGACGATCGTCGTCGTTGTTTTCCAGTTCCTCTTAGGCCTCGGCTCCGCGTTTCTCCTTCACAAGCAGTTTCCCGGAAGGGATGTCGTCCGGGCGGTTGTCATACTTCCCTGGATCGTACCGGGGGTGATAACCGGCATGCTGTGGGTATTGCTCTACGATCCGCAACTCGGCCTGATAAACCATACGCTATTCAAGCTGGGAATCATAGAGAGATACCTGACCTGGCTCTCAAGCAAACAGACTGCGCTTTTAGCGGTCATTTTCGTCGCGATCTGGAAGGGATTTCCGTTCTCCGCGCTTATGTATATGGCCGCACTACAGGGAGTGAACCCCGAGCTCATCGATGCGGTGAAGATCGACGGTGCTGGCAGGTGGGGGCAGTTCTTCTATGTCGTTATCCCCGAGATATCGCCCATAATACGGATTACGCTGCTTTTAACCACCGTGTGGACGTTCAACTATTTCGAGATCATCTATATCATGACGAACGGCGGGCCCGGAAACTCGACCCACATCTTTCCGACATATATCTATAATCTCGCGTTTACCCGGTTCAGGTTCGGGCTCGCGGCGACCTATGCGATGATCACGTTCATCATTCTCTTGCTCTTCAGCATCCTGTATATGCGGGAGCTCGAAAAAAGGGAGATGCTCGATTAGAAGCGGTTGGAGAAAGACTCATGGCGATGAAGAACAGAAGCAGGGAAGCGGTCGTGAAGGCGGTACGGTACTTCTTGATACTCCTTCTTTTGGTATTCGTCCTCTTCCCCTTTTTCTACATGGTGTCAACTGCATTCAAGGCCGAGGATGACCTGTTCAGCGCTCCTCCGAAGTTCTTACCGAGGGTATTGACCCTATCGAACTTTCAACAGGCGCTGCAGCCGAAATTCATCCGGTACTTCATGAACAGTTTCATCGTAACGATCGGGACGACGATCATCGTGATCGCTGTGGCGCTGTTTTCCTCCTATGCCTTTTCCAGGCTTCGTTTCAGGGGGAGGAAGTTTCTGCTTAAGATCATCATATTCACCCAGCTGTTCCCGCTCATCGTCATCATTATTCCCATCTATATACTGTACAACAAGATGCGGATCGTAAACACGCACCTGTCTCTCATCATCGCCTATCTCGCCTTTACCGTTCCGGTAGGGGTCTGGATGCTGCGAGGGTTCTTCAAGAATATCCCGTATAACCTCGAGGAGGCGGCGATGGTGGACGGCTGTACGAGGCTGACTGCATTCATACGGGTCGTGCTGCCGCTTGCACGGCCGGGAATCAGCGCAACCGCGGTATACATATTTATCGTTACCTGGCAGGAGTTCATGTTCGCGCTTACCATGCTTACCGGGGAGAAGATGCGGACGCTCCCCGTCGGTATCCTCGATTTCATCAGGCAGTACGGCGTCAACTGGGGCGGCCTGATGGCGCTTTCCACCCTGATCACGGTACCGGTGTTCATCCTCTTTCTCATCCTGCAGCGGCAATTTATCTCCGGGTTGACGCAGGGGTCGGTAAAAGGGTAAGAGACGGTCGATCGAAAAGCAAAAAAGTCAGGAGAGAACGTTGGACGATACGTTTGTCAGAAACGACGAAAAACGGCTCAAGGGGAGCTGGTTTACCGCGCCGTCGGGACGGGCCGAGAGCTACGGTTTCAAGCTCGATCCGGAAAAGGGGGTGTTCGGCATCTCGAAAGGGGAGTGGTTCGGTAAAAGGTCCGCGCTTTTAGTCATCGATATGCAGAACTACTCGATCCTTCCCAGGTGGCGGTTCGTCGAGGCGCTTTTCGGCGAACCCGAGATGAGACGGAGGGTGTATCCGGACTACTACGAGAGGCTCGAGAAGATCGTCGTACCGAACATCGTAACCCTGATCGAGCTGTTCAGAACACGGTCGCTGAAAATCGTGTTCGTGCAGTACGCGAGCGAGTTGCCGGGTTTTGAAGATATGAGCCCGTACCACCGGTATATCTGGAGCGAGATAGAAAGAAACACCGGCATTCCCTATACGCCGGACTCGGGGTCGTTCGAGATCATAGATGAGATACGACACCGGATAAGAGACGAAGACATATACTTGAAAAAGATCACGAACGGTGCTTTCGCCTCGACGAGGCTCGATACGATACTGAAAAACTTGGGGATCAGAAGCCTCGTGGTATGTGGGGCGTGGACGAACTGCTGCGTGGAAACCACGGTGCGGGAGGCCTTCGACAGGGGCTATCTCGTCAACCTCGTCGATGACGCCTGCATAGCTTCCGGAAGAGAGTTCCACGAGGCGACCCTTTTAAACCTGGGCGCCTTCTACTGTAACGTCTGTACGACGGAGGAAGCGGTCGGTGCGATGTCCTTGCGCACCCCCGGCCCCTGACCTTTATTAGTCGCGTACCGGATATACATCGTCTCTCGAAGCTGCGCGTATTACAGAATTCGCCGCCGGGTGACGTGCCGTGACATACCGGAAAGGATGAGGTATGAATCGTAACATACTGATTGTCGACGACGAAGAGGAGATGTGTCTGTCGCTCGGGGAGCTTCTCTCGGACGAGGGATACGATGTGTTATGCGCAGCGGACCCGAGAAGGGTTTCAGACCTTCTCAAGGGAAATGTCGTCGACCTGCTCGTCATGGACGTCAAAATGCCGTATATCGGTGGATTGGATCTTTTGCAGGTCGTGAAACGTGACTTCAATCCCATTCCGGTCATCATGATCACCGGCTACCCATCGTTTGAAAACGCGGTTCGTGCAATGAGATGCGGCGCTCTGAACTTCTATACCAAGCCGATCAAGATACGCCCGTTTTTGAAGGAGATACGACAGCTGTTCGATTCGCAGAGCGAAGTGCGTAACGGAGGGCTGGAGGACAAGACGACCATCCATACTAATAATCCCCGTATGAAGAAGCTGATAACGAACATCAAGAAGGTGGCGCCGACCGACGTACCGGTGATCATAGCCGGGGAGAGCGGCACGGGAAAGGAGCATGTCGCGAACATGCTGCACAAGCACAGCTCGAGAAGCGCAGGCCCGTTTGTAAAGGTCAACTGCGCCGCCATCCCCGACAGCCTTCTCGAAAGCGAGCTCTTCGGACACGAAAAGGGCGCCTTCACGGATGCGGCGTATTCGCGCGAGGGAAAGTTCGAGTTGTCGCACGGCGGGACGATCTTCCTCGACGAGATAGGAGATATGAGCCCGAGCACCCAGGCCAAGATGCTTCGCGTGATCGAAGAGAAGAAGTTCGAACGGCTGGGAAGCAACGAGGTCCATACGACAGACACGAGGGTTATCTCCGCGACAAACAGGCCGCTGGAAAGACTCATACGCGAGGAAAAGTTTAGGGAAGAACTGTATTACCGTCTATCGGTCGTTACGATCGAACTTTTACCGTTGCGCGAGAGACGGGAGGACATCATGCTCCTCGCGGATTATTTTCTGTCCTATTTCAACGGCAGGTACGGCAAGCATATACGGGCGATCTCCGAGGAAGTGAAGGACCTATTCTTGTCGCACGAGTGGCCCGGTAACGTACGAGAGCTGAAGAACTGCATCCAGCGTGCGGTTATCTTCTGTGAGGGTGACATACTAGAGAAAGGCGATCTGTCATCCCAATACGACCAGGTCGGCGACCAGGTCGGCGACCAGGTCGGCGACCGGGTCGGCTCCCGGAGTCCGTGCCGGGGGTTCAGGGAGCTGTACGAGAGCCTTAGCAGGGAGATGATCCTGGACGCGCTGGAAAGAAACGACGGCAACAGGCAGAAGGCGGCTGATTTTCTGAAAATACACAGAAAGACCCTTTATAACAGAATGAAGAAACTGGGAATAGGGTAGGATGATGACGAAGAAGAACGCCACTCTGCTTCGTATGAAGAATATTCATGTATCTTACAGCGGTGTAGAGGCGTTGAGGGGCGTCGACTTCGATGTGCAGAGGGGGGAGATACACGCCCTCGTGGGAGAGCACCGGGCGGGAAAGTCGACGCTCGTAAAGCTTTTAAGCGGTGTCGTGCAGAAAAAGAGCGGGGATATTATGTTCGACGGTAAAAGGGTGTTTAACTTCACCCCGGATCTGTCGATGAAATACGGAATTTCGATGATCTATCAGGACGTCCAGGTGATACCGTCGCTGAGCGCGGTGGATAATGTGTTTGCGGGGAGGATGTTGAAGACCTGGCTCGGCAGTATAGATTATGGGACGATGATACGAAAGACACGGGAGCTTTTCAGAGCCCTCGATGTTCATTTCGATATACACGAACCTTTAAGCAGGCTGACGCGCGGAGAGCAGTATATGGTCGAGCTCGCACGGGCGATCTGCTACGATCCGGAGCTTATCATATTCGATGAGATATCGAACAAGCTCACTCCCGTGGAGATGGAAAAGATATACAAGATCATACTCGATGCCAAGAAGAGGAATAAAAGCGTCGTGTACATCACCCATAATTTGGAGGAGATCTTCAGGTTTGCTGACCGTGTCACCATCCTCAAGGACGGCTACAGGAGGGGAACGGAGAAGATCAAGGATCTCGACAAGATAAAGCTCATAAAGCTTACCTACTCCTTCGTCCTGAGCAGAAACGAGCTCGAGCGATCGAATATCAGCCTGTTTTATTTCAAGCAGTACAACGAATCGATAATCAAGAACCTGCCCATAGGGGTGGTCGTGCTCGATGCGGAGCATAAGATCTACATGATCAACTTCGCCGCGATCAAGAATCTCGGAATAGAATCGGCCGAGGTCATGAACAAGTCGTTCGAAACTCTTTTCTTCGCCGGATGCTGGAATATCAGAGAAGAAATCCTCGATAAGATCAAGAACCGCGAGAAGATGCGGTGGGATGAGATCGAGTTCTTGGACGACAGGTATTTGCGGGTAACCGTGTACCCGTTTCATGATGATGATTACGTATTTCTCGGGACCATACTGCTTATCGAGGACATTACAAAGGAGCGGCAGTTCAAGGAGTATCTGCTCCGTACCGAAAAGATTACTTCCGTCGAGAACCTCGCCGCCGGTGTCGCCCACGAGATCAACAACCCGCTCGGTATCATACAGAACTACCTGGAAATTATTAAAGCAAAGAACCTTGACGACGCCGTCATCGGGAAAGTGGTAAAGATAGAACGTGAGCTGAACAGAATCTGCGGCATCGTCGGGAATCTCCTCTCCTTCTCAAAGCTCGATGTTGCGGCCGACAGGAGAGTAAATCTCGTGCATATTATAAACGAGGTGCTCGCGCTTCTGAACTATCAGATCGAGGAAAAAAGAATTACCCTCCAAAAGGGCATACGCAAAGAGGATGTTTACATCAGGGGAGACGAGAACAGGCTGAAACAGCTGTGCTTTAATCTATTGGTAAACAGCATAGAAGCGGTGGTGAACGAGGGGTTGATAAGGATCGAGATAGACGAGCAGAGGCACCGAAGCGCCGTATATCTCCGTATCATCGATAACGGATGCGGAATCCCGACGGAGATAACCGGAAATATCTTCGAGCCGTTCTACAGCACAAAGGTGAGCAAGAAGAATACGGGACTGGGCCTTGCAATCTGCCAGCATATTGCGGATTTGCACGACGGCGTCATCTCGTGTGCGAGCGATCCGGGGAAAAAGACGGTATTTACCGTGCAATTTCCGCTATATGTCGATACGGAGAAGAGCTTGAAGCGGGCGGTACAGTGACGCATTCGGCACGGGTGTTTGAAACGGATTGAACGGTGATCAGTCTATACGGTGCATTATTTTCTGCATCGGTTTCGTAAAACCGTGCTGTTTCATGAGTTTTTTCGATCCGTATGGGCCGCGGTACGTGGTGTTACGGCCAGGGATAGAAAATCATACTTCGTATGCACAGGGTTCGACAGCTGGCATGCAGGGGAGGATTGTGATGAAGGGTATCGTCAAGTATAAGCTAGGCGACGGCTTCATGGAGCTTCGGGACGTGGAAAAGAGACCTCCGGGCCAAAACGAGGTAACGGTGGAGGTGAAGGCCGCTGGTATCTGCGGATCGGACCTCCATATCTATCACAACGATATCAATATTCCGATAGTACCGCCCGTCGTCGTCGGCCACGAGTTCAGCGGCGTCGTCGTGGAGAAGGGGGCTTCAGTCGGCGACGAGATCGCGATAGGAGACAGAGTTACGGGCGAATCGAGCATTTATTTCTGCGGGACCTGCAGGTACTGCAGGTCGGGATATTACAACCTCTGTAACAGCAGGAAGATACTGGGATATACCGCGAACGGATGCTTTACGAAATACTGCAACGTCATATATTTACACAAGCTTCCCGAGAACGTTAGCTTCAAGGCGGGCGCCATGACGGAGCCGCTCGCATGCTGTGTTCACGGGGTGACGGAGCAGACGGGGGTATCGGCGGGCGATTTCGTCGTTGTCACGGGACCGGGACCGATCGGACTGCTCGTCGCAATGGTCGCACGGGCCGAGGGCGGAAACGTGCTCGTATGCGGGACCGGTCGGGATACGGATCGGTTGAAGACGGCCGAAAAGCTCGGTATACCGTATACGATCAACATCGAGACCACTGACGCGGTGGCACGGGTGAAGGAGCTGACACAGGGGTACGGGGCGGACGTGGTGTTCGAGTGTTCGGGCGTGCCGCAGGCGGCCGTCATGGCCCTCAACATGGTACGAAAGCGGGGAAAGTATACCCAGGTCGGCCTGTTCGGAAGACCGATCGAGATAGACTTCGAGAAGATCGCCTTTTTCGAGATCGAGGTCCGCGGAACGGTGTCGCAGAGGCGGCCGGCATGGGAGAGGGCGCTTGCACTTATGGAAAGGAAAATGGTGGACTGCGAGTCCCTCGCAAGCCACGAATTCGGTTTGTCCGAGTGGAAACGGGCATTCGAAATGGCTGAGAAAAAGGAGGGAATGAAGATCCTGCTGATCCCGGAGTGAAATAAAGAGCCGGCATATACCTTTTCTTTGCCTGTTTGTTCGAAAACGTTGTGCAAGAGGTTGCACATTTCGGGAAAACGGATGTTGCGACTATTGCCCATAAAACGGATTTGGACGTAACAGCGATCATTTGATTTTGTAATTACTTTCCATGAAAGAAATTAAGAAACAATTGCTGCCGATTTATTGGCACAGGACTTGCTTCTTTTAATGAAATCGTGTTGATTTTCATTGAAGGAGGTGATGGGTAGTTATTCACTCTGTTTGTAAGACCAATGATAAAAGGAGATATGCTATGAGGATTAAAAGAGCGGTTTCGATTCTATTGTTTTCCTTGTTGCTTATGGGCATTTGTGCATCCGTAGCAGTCGCGGAATCGGAGGACAAGGTGGTGCTCGGTTTTATTCTTCCCACGATGCAGGAGGAGCGATGGGCGCTCGATCGTGACGGTTTCATCAAGGAGGCGGAAAGCTTGGGCGCCGAGGTGCTCTTTCAGGCTTCGAACAACGACGAACGGCTTCAAGCGACGCAGGTCGAGAACATGCTGACCCAGGGGATAGACGTGCTCGTGCTCGGTGCGGTGAACAGCAGCGCGGCAGCGGCGTTCGTGGAAAAAACGCATAACGAGGATGTGCCGTTTATTGCATACACGCGGCCGATACTGAACGCAGACGTCGACTATTTCGTCTGGCACGACCTCTATGACGTCGGCAGGCTCATCGCAGAGTATTCGTACAAAGCGGCCCCGAAGGGGAACTGGGTGCTCATAGAGGGCGATCCCGGGGACGATGCGACCGCGTTCATGCGGGAGGCGTTTTTCAAGGTCGTCCAGCCTCATGTGGACTCGGGCGATATCAAGATTGTAGTCGACCAGCACGCGCTCAAGTGGTCGCCGGAGAATGCTCTGAAGATCGCCGAGAACTCACTAACTAAATACAGCAACGATATTCAGGCGATGTGCTGCTGGAACGACGGTACGTGCCGGGGTGCGGTGCGGGCGCTGCAGGAGCAGGGTATGGACGCATCCGACTGCTATACGACCGGCCAGGACGGGGATATAGCCAATTTGCAGTATATAGTCGAGGGCAAGGCCGGTATGACGGTTTTCAAGCCCTGTCCCCCACTCGGGGCGGCCGCGGCAAGGGCTGCATACGCAATCGCGACGGGTAAAAAACCAAAAACCAGAGGTACCCTTTTCAACGGCAAGGTCGACGTTCCTCTCATCTCAGTAGAGAACATTCCGGTTGACAAGAACAACATCGTTGAAGCGCTCATAAAGCCGGGGTATGTTTCTCTCGAGCAGGTATACGCAAACATTCCGAAGAACAAGTGGCCGAAGATCAACTGATCCTTATCGTTTATGGCACATCTCCGTCTCTGTTCAAATATTCCTTACTTTACTGCGGAGATGTGCCATTAGTATTATAGTAACGTAATCAGCGGGAGAAGACGGGTACAGGGCACATGAAAGAAGACATTCGTTCTGGCGGCATTCTAACGATGAGGGGTATCAAGAAGAACTTTCCGGGAGTAGTGGCCCTGAAGAATGTGGATTTCGATCTCGTGCGTGGGGAGATACACGCAATCATCGGAGAGAACGGCGCCGGAAAGTCGACACTGATGAAAATCCTGTGCGGAGTATATCCCTACGGAACGTATGAAGGGGAAATCCTCCTCAAGGACGATCTGAAGAAGTTTCAGTCCCCACGGGATGCGAAGGAGTCGGGAATTTCCATCGTTTTTCAGGAGATAGTCGTTGTGCCCGATCTGACGGTAGGGGAGAACATCTATCTGGGAGATATGCCTAAAACAAGACTCGGATTACTGAACTGGGGCGCGCTTCACTCGGAATCGACCAGGTTTCTCGAGAAGCTCGGGCTGGATATAGATTCTCACGCGATCATCAAAACGCTGACCGTCGGCGAGCAGCAGCTCGTGCAGGTGGCGAAGGCGATATCGGACGAACCTTCGATCTTGATTCTCGACGAGCCTACATCCTCGTTGACGGACACGGAAACGGATACGCTTTTTTCGCTGATACGGGTGTTCTGCAGGGCCGGCGGGACCTGTATCTACATATCTCACAAGATAGAAGAGGTGGAGCTCATATCTGACCGTATCACGGTGCTTCGGGACGGAGAAAAGATCGGCACGCAAAACACCTCCGCCATATCGCGATCGGATATCATCCGGATGATAGTCGGTCGGGAGATAAAAGAGATGTACCCGAAGGTTTCCTGCGAGCTGGGAGAAGTCATCTTTGAAGTCAAGAACCTTTCCCAGCGTAAAAAGGAGGATCTACAAGACAAAAAGAGGCTTTCGAATATTTCGCTTACGTTGCAAAGAGGTGAAATTCTCGGCATATCCGGTTTGCTGGGCTCAGGACGAACGGAGCTTTGCATGGGTCTTTTCGGGATCCTGCCCGATGTCTCGAGCGGTGAGTTCTACATCAACGGCTCCCGGACTTTTATCGGATCTCCGAAGGAAGCGATACAGCAGGGGATCGTGCTCCTCACCGAAAACAGGAGAGAGTACGGGCTTATTCATACGATGAGCACGCTTCACAACATCTCGCTCTCCTCTCTCCACCGGTATCGGCGCTACAGCATTCTCAACCACGAATCGGAAAAAGCCGGCGGCTTCAGGATGGTCGACAGGCTGAAGATAAAAGTTCCGAGCCTCGATACCGTTGTGGAGAATCTGAGCGGCGGCAACCAGCAGAAGGTGCTGCTTGCACGATGGATACTTACCGAACCGAAAATTTTCATACTCGACGAACCGACGAAGGGAATCGATGTCGGTTCGAAGGTGGGGATTTTCCATATAATCAACGACCTTGTGGCGGCAGGCGCCGGGATAATCCTGGTTTCGTCGGAGCTTCCGGAGCTTTTGGGGATGTGTGATAGAATTCTCGTCATGCGGGAAGGGGAGATAAGAGGAGAGTTTGCACGGCCCGAGTTTTCCCAGGAGCACATCATGCATATGGCGATGGGGCAGTAGGGGAAAAAACGCGCCGTTTACACCTGCGCCAAACGGCCGTGAAACCACAAAGTGGTGTAATTCGCTGGTAGGCAGGAGGGAGAGAAGTGGCACCGAAAGGGTTTGGATTAATAAAGAGTAGAAGTTCGATAAACCTTCAGTTTTTCATGAAAATAATGGTTCTCATTGTCTGTGCGCTCGGGTTCGAGGTCTTTACAAAGGGGATCTTCCTCTCTCCGAGAAACATTACCCTGCTTCTGAGACAGACCGCGATCAACGGAGTGCTCGCTACCGGAATGGTCTTCGTCATAGTGAGCGGTAATATCGACCTGTCGATCGGATCGGGCGTGGCGCTGAGCGGGGCGACGCTTGCGATCCTAGAGACCTGGCATAGGTGGTCCACCACCCAGGCGGTAATCGTGGTCATATGTATCGGGCTCTTGATGGGAGTATTCAACGGATTCTGGACCGTACGGGGGGTCCCCTCCTTCGTCGCTACGCTGGGAAGCATGTTGATCCTGAGAGGGTTGGCTTTAATCTTCACGAAAGGCATCAGCATCGCTCCGTTGAATGTTTCTACCAAGATGATAGGTCAGGGTTTTATCGGAAAGACCGCTTCCATGATTATTTTTATCGCCATATATGTCATATACCTTGCGTTCTGGATCTACAGGAAGCGTATGGCAAGGGGAAACGAGAAGCTCGAGACGAAAAAAAAGCCTTTGATACAGCTTGCGCTTTTCACCCTTCTCATACTAGTGATGATCTACGTCGTATACGGGTACAAGGGAATACCGATACCCGTGCTGCTGATGATTGCGTTAATGCTCGTAATGTGGTTTGTCGCCAGGTATACCGCTTTCGGCCGGTACATTTACGCGGTCGGCGGAAACATGCAGGCGAGCAGGTATTCGGGTATCAATGTTCAGGCGGTCACTTTTTTCGTGTTTCTCATCATGGGTGGTTTAACGTCGGTCGGGGGAATACTTCTGTCGGCGAGGCTTGACGGCGCCATGCCGGTTATGGGGTACTTCATGGAGCTCGATGCGATCGCCGCCGCTTTTATCGGGGGCTGCAGCATGTCCGGCGGCGTCGGATCGATATGGGGAGCGCTCTTCGGCGCACTCTTCATGGCCACGCTCGACAACGGGATGAGCCTGATGAATATTTCCTCCTTCGTACAGTACGTGGTAAAGGGGATCATTATCATCCTGGCGGTTTTTTCCGACGTTTCCACAAAATCGAGAGCGTAATCGGAAGGAATATAATCGGTTCTTTATGATTGTTTCCACGTAACCGGGTATAAAAAAGATACCGTATTTTATAAATGGGTGTATTATTGGTATATACTGACGCCGTGTTCGAAGAGCGCGGTTTTTTTATGAGTTATTTTCAGAGAGAAACTAATTAACGGGAGAAGGAGCGATGCAGATAAAAACGACAACAGTGAAAACGACGAAGGAAGAGCTCATGCAGCAGGCGAAGGAGCTCGGATTCCAATACGAGCACGAAAGCGCCTACTGCCCGCAGGCAACGATAGCGGCGCTGATGGATGTGTTTCATGTGCACGACGACACGCTTTTCAAGTCAGTATTCGGGTTTCAGGGAGGCGGAGGGGACAGCCATGACGGGGCGTGCGGGTCGCTCTGTGCGGGGATAGTGATGATAAGCTACTTTTTCGGGCGGACGAGGACGGAGTTCGACCTGAGGATGCACAACTGCGAGTCCACGGGGATCGTGAAGCGTCTCACCGAGATGTTCAAAGAAGAGTATGACGGTATACGATGCCGGGACGTGCAAAAGAAGATGTTCGGGCGGGAGTTCGATGTGTGGAAGGAAGAGGACCTGAAGGCTTTTCTCGACATGGGGGGACACGAAACGAAGTGTCCGACGGTGGTTGGGCAGGGCGCAGCGTGGGCCACGGGACTTATCTGGGACGAGCTCGTCCGCGAGGAGAGGGTCAGACGGGTACGGGTCGAATAACGCAATCGGGAGTACGGGCTGCATGAAGGCGTGTGTTCTGAATAAACCGTACGATGTCGGAATGGCGGAAATGAAAACCCCGACACCGGGGCCACGTGAGGTGCTCGTGCGCGTAAAGGCGACCGGGCTCTGCGGGTCGGACCTGCATGCTTACAGGGGTACTCACAAGTTTCGTATCCCGCCTATTATCTCCGGTCACGAGCTTGCAGGGGTGGTGGAAAAGATCGGGGATGATGTGCGTCTTCTGAAAGAGGGGGACCGGGTCACCGTTGAGCCGTGGACGCACTGCGGGAGGTGCGAGTTCTGCATCGCGGGGAGGTCGAACCTCTGCACCGACAAGGTCGCGATGGGTACGGCGGACTGGAGCGGGTCGTTCGCGGAGTACGTGACTGCACCTGAGGAGGTGACCTACCTCCTTCCGGAGAATGTTCCCTTTGAAGCGGGCGCGCTGATCGAGCCTTTGGCTGCAAGCATGCATGCGGTGCGTCGCGCTGGGACGAGGCCCGGCGAGCGGGCGGTCGTGTTCGGTGCAGGCGCGATAGGCCTTTCCATTCTGCTGCTTTTAAAGGCGTGCGGAATCGTCGGATGTATCGTTACCGATATCGAGGACTTCAAACTTCAATTGGCGGAATCTCTCGGCGCTGATCGGACCGTCAATACGTCTACGGGCGATCTATCGGAAGAAATCTCGGATTTCACCGGCGGGCGGGGGGCGGACGTGGCGTTCGTCGCGGCGGGCGCCGGCAGGCTCCTGCAGGACGCAACGCTGTCACTTAAGCGCGGTGGAAGAATAGCGGTGCCTGCGATTTTCGACGGCCCCCTCTCAGTCGATATGTTCCCTCCCGTATTCGGAGAGCACGACATCCTCGGAAGCTGGTCGTATACGAAGAAGGACTTCGATATCGTAATCGACCTCCTCTCGAGCGGCACGGTCGACCCGTTGCCGCTCGTCACCCACCGGCTGCCTCTGAACGAGGCGAAACGGGCGTTCTCCATCGCGGACAAGAGATCGGAGAACGCGGTAAAGATGCTTTTTTTACCCTGACATTATAAACCCGGGAACGGATGCGATGAAGAAACAGAAAGAATATGAGACGAGAAAGACCATGGAATTACTGCTTGCGATCAAGGATTCCGATATCAGGATCATGACGCTCGAGCAGTGCAAAGACGCGGTGGACAGGGGGATACACAGCGGGGGTGCGTGCTCCGCGACGATACCCCTAGTCGCCCTCTTTTACGGCGGTATTATCGATACGGACGTCGCACAGCCGACGAGGCGGGGAAACGACATCTTCGTGCTTTCAAAAGGGCATACGGTCGCGCCGATGGCTTCGATTTACGCGGACCTCGGATACTTTTCTTACGATGTGCTCAAGAATTCGAGGTCCGAAGAGAGCATATTGAACGGGCACCCGGGGCCGATTCTGCCCGGCGTGCACGTATCGACCGGTCCTCTCGGTCAGGGGCTCTCCGTATCCGCCGGGTTCGCCCTCGTCGGGAAAAAGAATCCCGGTTTCGACGTTTTCTGTCTCAACGGTGACGGAGAGCTGCAGGAGGGACTCATCTGGGAGGGGGTGATGTTCGCGGGGCACAAGAAGCTCGACAACCTCTGCATGATTGTGGATATGAATTACGGACAGCTCGACCGCATAGATCATCTCGTTCTCCCGCTCGACAGGCTTTCGGACAAATTTATTTCCTTCGGCTGGAAGGTGCACACCGTCGACGGTACGCAGTATCCGCCGGTGCTCGACGCCCTCGAAACGTTCAAATTCGGGCCGCGTGACGGAATGCCGACGGCCGTCATCTGCAGGTCGTACAAGGGATACGGCGGCCTGTCGAGCTTCATGAGCGGGCATAAGATCGTGATAGACGAAGAGCTCATGGAGCAAGAGATCATTCTACAGAAAACGAGGCGGGAAGCCCGCATAAAAGACCTCATACGGTGGATCGAGCGACACCAGCAGGATAAAGAGAACGTCTTGAAAACCGCCCGGGCCATGAACATAACCATACGGGTTTCGAAGAAGGGTCCGATCACAGTAACGGCGATACACAGCAAGGTTCGCACAAAACCCGCGCCACCATTGGATAAGAGGATCGTATACGAACGAAAAGCGCTTCCTGCGTTCGAGGCGGGCAGGGAGTATTCGGCGAGCGGCGTCATCGAGGCGGCGATGAAGGTATTCGCAAAGGACCCGAGAGTCGTTTCCATCGACTCCGACCTCGCTTCCACAAGCGGACTGCAGGCCGGTGTCGGGTTCGTCGACGTCGAGCGCGCGCTCAACGTCGGCGTCGCTGAGGCGAACATGATGAACATCGGGGAAGCGTATGCCGCGATGGGCCATAACGTATGGGTTTCGACGTTCTGCCCGTTTTTCGACTGGAAGGTGATGAGAAGGATCGCTATCGGCCAGCAGGAGCGGATCGAGGCCATGAAAACGAAGGGGGCATGGCTGACGGAGGGGCATGGGCTCGACCTCACATTCGTCGCCACTGCGCCGAACTTCGAGACCAAGACGAACGGTGCGACGCACATGGGAAACGACGACATCACGATATTCGACGGGATGGCGCACCTCAAGATAATCGACGTTTCATGCCCGGTACAGCTTTTAGGCGTAATGCGCTGGATCATGGAGGGCAACAGGGGGCTCTGCTATGTGCGGATACTTCGGTCCCCGGCCGCCGTATTATACGACGAGCGGTTCGTATTCGAGTACGAAAAGGGGTACATCGCTGAGCCGGTGGACGGCTCGTCGGTCGTTTTCGTTTCGAGCGGCAGGGGGGTGTACGAGGCGAAAAAGGCGGCGATCCTTCTCGGTAAGAAAGGCGTAAAAACGGGAGTCGTCGACATGCCGTCCATAGACGAGACACTTTTCCTCGAGCTGTACGAATCCGGCAGGCATATCGTCGTGGCGGAGCAGAACAACGGCCGTATCTGGACCCACTTCATGAAAACGCTGTTCGAAAAAAAGCAAGAGATCGATACATCGAGGCTTCACGCCGTAAATACGCTCGATGGGGAAAGAAAACCGCAGTTCATTCACTCGGCGACCTATAACCAGCTTACCGCCCGCTTCGGTCTCAGCGCCGAAGCGCTTGCCGGATTCGTTTCGAAAAAGGTGAACAAGTCCGGAAGAAGGTAGCGGCGCAAGGAGCGGCGCAAGGAGGAATATATGAGTATTAAGTGTGTAAACGAAGAAGACGTGAAAGAACACGACCTCCCGGGAAGGTATCTCAGATGGCTCATATCCCCCGAGCTCACCGGTGCGAAATACAACTCGGTGTGCGTGATACGGGTGCATCCCGGCGGCACGGTAAAGCCGGCGCACTCACACCCCGAGGGTGAAGAGGTGATCTATATCATAGAGGGAAGGGGGAGGGTATTGGTTGACGGCAAGATACAAACGGTCCGTAAGGGAACCGCCGTCCTGTTCCCGGAGGGATCCGTACACATGCTGCAGAACACGGGCGGCGAGGAGATGAAGGTCATCTGTTTTTACGCACCGCCGGCCGATCTTTCGATGTACAAGTTCTACGAGAACGTGGAGTTTCCGGATTAGTGTCCTGTGTTCAATCAGGGATTCTCGCCGCAGTAATACGGGATCTTCTAAACGGCCGGTATCCGTCGGACAATCTCCTGAAATATGACGATAGCTGTGTGTAGTGATATGTTAGTTATTTATAAAAATCTATATTGAGAAACGGTGCAAGCTGTTTTTTATGGATACGGATATCGTAAAAAATTTATCAAACAGAAAATCGAACTGGTACAATATATTCGAATTATTATACCCATTTGAGTATGAACAGGAAGGAAACATGTCTAAAATTCAATACTTGGTGTTATCTATCCGGTTTTTAGAAAATTACTTATGATAATTACAAATAGTATATGGGGCATAAGGCAATGCAGCGACTCTGGCCCGAGTGCCTTTCATTTCGAATGAATGGCTGAGCGCATCATCGATGGTATTGAAGAATTTCATATTCATGTTTTCGATTAGAGGTCTATTTTTTTCTTCGGAAACAATTACTATATCATATTTAGACGCGCCTTCCAGGAATATATGAAGTGCGGCGCGATCGATAATCGATATCGTGCCAGTTGTTTTTATTTTTTCCCATAAAGATGATAAAGATTCCGATTCTGATACTGATTGATAGAAGTTACCGGAGCTGATACCTTCATCCGCCCGGCCCGCAACAATAATTATACCATTGTCTTTTAAAATTGGATTTCGTACGCGATAGGGTGCGCTCAATGAATTCAACATCTGATAAAAATTAATATCAATAGGGGAAGGAGTTCCGCAGATACAGATATCGGCCTGTTCATTGATCTCTTTTTTAACTAGACCATCTAGGTACTTGATACCTTCTTTATGTGCATGTATGTAATCTCCTGAAAATATTCCTCCGATATTTCCGAGATGGTCCATTACTAAATTCACTATAAAGGAGGGGCCGATTTTGGTAAGTGCATCTTCGATATCATCTCTTATCGGGTTTCCCCGCGTTATACCCAGCCGGGACATCGGATGTCCGGTAGAGTTGAAGCTGTGGTTTGTTACTATAGTGTCGATTCCGCATACCCCTGGGAGAATCGATTTTCCCCCCCCTGTGTAACCCGCCTGATTGTGAGGTTTGATCATGCCGATCAAAATTCTCAGGTCTGCATCGACGACCGTTTTATTTACATACAGCGGTGTACCGAATCTAGTTGTTCCTAAATACAAAAGTGCCTTGGCGTCGTATGCTTCATGGTTGGAAACGGCATAGGAATCTATGGTTTCTTCTCCAACCAGAGATGCCATTTCATTACGAGTCATTTTCCTATGAGCGCCTAGAGCAAATATAATTGAGATATTGTATCTCGGTACTCCGTATTTTTGTAGGTATAACAGTATGGGGTGTATGATATTCTTCGTCGGTGTCGGTCTTGTATTATCATCGACAATGAATACGATTTTTTTCGCTGGATCGATAAGTTCCCTAAGAGGTGGGCTGCCTTCCGGGTTCTGAATTGATTTCTCTACTGCGGAGAAGAAATCTTTAATTGGCGATACCTTTTCGGGGAGAATAGCGGCGATAAGGTTCTCAGTTGGGATTTCAAACGCTACGGTTTTTTTTCCGTATGCCATCGTAATATTCTTGATCATAATCGATTCCTTCTATTGGAGCGGCCGAAGTTACTTCTCGTTATTTAATGTTCTGATCTTTTCAAGGTTATTAATGTACCTTTGTTCCAGTTTTTTAATGTGGGTCGCCATCACTGATCTACCCTCTGAAGCATTGGAATCAATGATTGCCTTTAACATAAGTTCATGCTCTGTTTCGGTGTCGGTCAGTGCTTCAGGTAGATACACACCGATTTCCATAATTTGTATTACTTTTTCACTCAATGCCAATTGGAGCCCATATAGTATCTTGTTTGTTGCGGCTCTTCCGATTATTTTATGAAAATCATAGTCTATCTGTACCCGTTTGTCACAATTGCTTTTACAATTCTTCAAATCCAATAGATTTCGATGCATCTCTAAAATATGTGTCTCTTTTCTCCGGAGAGCAGCTAGCGCGATAAGTTCGGTCTCAACAGCCTTCCTAGCTTCCAGCAGATCCCGTACCTCTTTTTCTTTGGATATTACAAGATATTGTAATGAATTGCTGATTATCGATATATTTAGGTTTTCAGAAATATAGTTTCCCCCTCCCCATCTTTTCTGAATTATTCCTAGAAAATTAAGGGCCGTTACCCCTTCCCGAATGACAGGGCGGCTTATTTGGAATAATTCAACAAGCTCGCGTTCTGAAGGTAACTTCTGACCAGGGATTAGTTTATTTTCTGAAATAGCATGCAGGATCTGATTAATAACAGCCATAGGGGTTGTTGGTTTTTCAATCTTATTAAACATTTAGTTTGATCCTCTGATGAATTTTACTGTGCAATTTAAAAAATGGTCAAGCCATTAGTCGTATGATGATAAGAAATATAATATAAAAATTAATGAGAATCAAAAAAATGGTAAAACCAGTTGACAAGTATACCGCTGAATGGTATCATTCTGAAAGCTTAGAATAAAATATAATAGTGAAACTCTGTTGTATAGATATTTTTTAGAGAGAGAAAAACAGCTAAAGAGTGCAGTACTATAGGGAGGTTGTAAATGTTCAAGCTGAAAGGTGTTGTTCCGCCGATGATAACTCCGTTTGAACCTGACGGACAACTTGATCTACATAGTTTAGAGACACTTGTGAATTTCTTAAAAGATAAAGTTGATGGGTTGTTTATATGCGGATCTTATGGAAGCGGACCTTTGATGTCCGTTGAAGAAAGAAAGAAGGTTGCTGATACCGTTAAGAAGGTAATAAAAGACACGATTCCGGTAGTAGTTCATGCAGGGACAACAAATACTAGAGATACAGTCGAATTGATAAAACATGCGGAAAAAATCGGCTGCGATTGTTGTGCTGCAGTTGCACCTTATTATTTTCATCATAATGAGGACAGCGTGATTGAATTTTATTCGCAAATGATAAAATCCGTAAGCAGTCATTTTCCTGTATATGTGTATTATAATCCGAAATTTTCGGGATATTCTATCTCATTAGACACTATGAGGAAGCTAAAGGATATAGGGATTCATGGAGTAAAGGATGCATCCTTTGACATATTGGTCTTTGCAACACTAATGCGTGAGTTGGGTAGTGATAACTTTGATATTGTACTCGGTACGGAAGCAATGTGGCTTTCTGCAAGGGCGCTTGGTTGCGAGGCGTATATCCCCGGGCTTGGGAATGCGTTTCCGGAGATATGTCACATGATGTATGAAGAAGGCATGTCGAACAATATAGAACAATGTAGAAAGACTCAGTTTCAGGTAAATGAGCTACGTGATGTTATGTATTTAGCGAAATCCACGCAATTGGCTATTTATACAATGCTCGAGTTGAGAGGTGTCATCAAGGCATATCCGAGATCTCCCTTTATTCCTGCTAAAGAAAAAGAAAAGCGAGAGATAGAAGTTGCCTTAAAAGAAATGGGGGTACTATAGATGTATTTTGTTACTATTGATTGCGGCACAACAAATTCGAGAGCCTATATCTTGAATGAAAGTGGAGAAGTACTGGGAAAGGCGAGTAAGAAGGTAGGCGTTCGAAACACGGCAATTGATGGCAACAATAAAAGATTGAAAGAAGGATTAAAAGAGATTTTTAATAGTGTGTTGAAGTCTGCTGATCGTGATCTTTCCGAAATAGAATTTATTGTTTCCTCCGGCATGATTACTTCAGAGATCGGTTTGCTGGAGATACCGCATATATGGGCTCCTGCGAATATCGATTGTCTCTCAACCAGTATTTATAAGGTCCACGATACATCCGTTTTCCCTATTGATATTCCCATATATTTCATACGCGGGATAAAAAATAAATATGATCCGTCAACGACACAGGTAAAGGATGTAGGTTTACTCGATTTCATGAGAGGTGAGGAGGCGCAGGTCGCCGGATTGATCTCCTCCTACGATTTGAAGTTCCCGGTAACGGTCATAATCCTTTCATCACACACGAAGTTTATTTCTATCGACAATAAACAGAATATTCTAGGAAGTATTACGACCATTTCCGGGCAGATGTATGAAGCGATAGTAAAGGAGACTTTTATCGGTAAGTCAATTAGAAACACGGACGCGTTCGATGAAACAGACTACTTGGATTATGGAATAATAGACGTCGCGTTTGAATGGGTAACGACTTCCGGATTTTTAAGAACGATGCTTATGCCGCGGTTTCTTGATACACTTCTGAAAACAAAATGGTATGAAAGAAGATTGTTTGTCCATGCAGCCATAGCAACGGAAGACATGCGGGCCATGAATCAATTCGAGTCATTGGGGTTTCCACATGAAACTGACTATGTCCTTGTAGGTGAGAATAAAAGATGCAGTCTCTACGAGTACCTGTTGAAAAAGAAACTGCCTCATAAAAAAAATATTTTAAAGATTACAAGCGAGGTGGATATCGACAGGCTTACTATCAACGGCTCGTTCCATATTGCAAAAAAAGCGGGATTACTATAATTCAGCGGAGCTCGTGATGTATAAAATTGTTTTTACGGATTATTATTATCCGACCAATGAGATGGAAGTAGAGATTCTTAAGAAGCTGGGTGACGTTGATATCGTTGATTGTATGAGGATAAAAGAAGGGGGAGTTAAGGACGAAGACGGGGTGATACGGTATGCGAAGGATGCTGATGCGATAATCGTGCAGTTCGCTGATATCTCAAAGAAAGTGATTGAACATTTAACGAAATGCAGAATCATCGCCCGATATGCAATAGGTGTTGACAACATAGATGTGGAAGAGGCAAAAAGAAGGAATATCGTCGTCTCTAACGTCCCGGATTACTGTGTAGAGGAGGTCTCGGACAGTGCGGTCGCTTTTATATTTAATGCCATACGAAAAACTTCTTTTGCCAATTATTTACTTCAAAATGGTGCATGGTCATATGAAAAGATAAGGCCTATAAGAAGGGCTTCGGATATTACCATCGGTTTACTTGCATTTGGTAATATCGCACAAAGGGTGGCGGAGAAATTACGATCGTCGAATACAACTATAGTAGCACACGATCCATATTATAAACACCACGAGGGTGAATTCCCTTGGGTAAAATTCCTATCCTTTGAGGAATTGCTTTCCTCTTCCGATATTCTCTCAATTCATGCGCCTCTGAATAAAGAGACCCATCATTTGATTGACCGGGATTCAATCGCATTGATGAAGGAGGGAGTTTCCATTATCAATACATCGCGAGGCGGACTTATTGACGAGAATGCTTTAGAAGAAGCCATCAAAAGCAGAAAGGTTTCGGTCGTAGGTCTTGATGTCTTGGAATATCCTGATGATAAATATACTGATTCCGTGCTTCTCAAATATCCGGAACGGGTTATAATTACACCCCACATAGGGTGGTATTCGGAGGAATCGATAGGAGAGTTACAGAGAAAGACAGCTTTGAATGTCTATGAAATGCTTACGAAAAATAAACCTCTGTATGCCGTTTAATGCGGGATTAAGGACATTCGGATCGTTATATGATGTCATGTATCGAGGAATAGCATGAAGACTCATAGAAAGACAGCAGTCGTTACGGGTGGGAATAAGGGGATAGGAAAGGGTATCAGCATAAGATTATCGAGAGAAGATATAAATGTAGTTATCGCGGCAAGGGACGAATCCGCTGCAAATGATGTAATAGATGGAATTCAAAAGGAGGGGAATACCTGTTGCTTTATAAGGACGGATGTCAGTAGCAAGAAAGATGTTGATATGATGATCGATGAAGTAATTCATCGGTTTAAAGGGATAGATATACTGGTGAATAATGCAGCTGTCGTAATAGACAGTCCGTTTCTTGATATTACCGAGGGGGTCTGGGACCGTACTATAGACGTTAATTTGAAAGGCTACTTTCTCTGCGCACAGGCTGCGGCCAGAGTAATGGCGGCGGATAAAAAGGGAGGCAAGATAATCAATATCGCATCTGTCCAGGGTGTAACTGTATGGACCGATGCGTTTCATGCTCCGTATGAAGTCTCGAAGGCCGGTATCATCATGTTGACCAAACAGCTTGCTTATGAGCTTGCGCCGTATGGAATTAATGTAAACGCGGTAGCGCCCGGACCGACGGAAACGGAGATACTGGAGCCCTGGACCAAATCACCGGATAAATTAAGATCAATAACAAAGAATATACCGTTGGGAAGGGTTGCGAAGGTTTCGGATGTTGCAGGGGTGGTGAATTTTCTCGTGTCGTCCGAGGCTGATTATATAACCGGCATTACCGTCTTTGTTGACGGGGGGCGACTTACATGGTAACGCGGGCTTGCTTTGATTTTTTGTATTAGGTAACGTTATGCGGATAATCGATCTGTCGTATGATCTATCAAAAGATACTGTGATGTATCCCGGGCTTTTCAAACCGGCGGTGGAAGAGGAAGCGACCATCGCAAAAAACGGCGTAAACATTAAGAGAATGACACTTATTACCCATACGGGGACGCATGTCGATGCGCCACGGCACTTTTATGATACTGGAGTGACTGTGGATGAGATACAGCTGTCAAAAGTCATGGGAGAGGCGGTAGTAGTTGAACTTGCAAAGGACAGAAAAGCGGGCTTGATAGACCCTGAAGAGTTAGTCCCCTATGACAAGACAATCAGAAGGGGAGATATTCTGATCTTGAATACCGGGATCTATAAAAGGTATGGAACTCGAGAATATACTCATAACTACCCTGCAATAAGCAGGGAAGCGGCGCAATGGATTATATCAAAGGGTGTCGCTACACTGGCTACAGACGCGACCTCCGTTGACCCATATCAGGATTCCGCCGCGGATGCGCATTATACGATTTTAGGAGCAGGTATTCCGATAATAGAGAACCTCGCCAACCTGGGGCGGATCACACAGGGCCGTTTCTTTTTCATTTGCCTTCCGCTGAAAATAAAGGGAGGAGACGGGGCTCCCTGTAGAGCGGTTGCGATTGAAGGGATGCTATAGAGAAGGCATATGGATTAAATGCGAAATGAGCGGATACAATGAGAGGGACGACACAAAAATTCATTAATGGGTTGCGTAGTACCAGTGAATGGACTGTCATAATAGAAGTAAACAAGTGCTGCGATAAAGGAGGTGATGCCCTTCCGGTCGGGTTGAAGTGAAGCACAAATGAGGTAAATTCAAAATCGTTAGAGGAGGTAGAGATGAAAAGGGTAATTTGTATTCTTTTTATTGTACTTGCGTGTTGCATGTTCACCGCGGCTATTGTGTTTGCGGCGCAGGAGAAATCAGAAAAACCTGCAACCGGAGAAAAGAAGCTGCCCGATGAGATCGTTATCGGATGGACCCCTCCGGATATTCAAAACGTATTCGCTACAGCTACTGAATACTTTGAAAAAACAGCGGCTGATGCGAAAAAAGCGGGGATCAATGTAAAGATAGTAACGCATTCCCCTGCATCGCACACCGACTTTGGAGGACAAGTCGCTATAATCGAAGATTTTATTGCGAACAAAGTCGATTGTATCGTCATTTCGCCGGCTGAGATTGAAGTTATCAAACCGGCTGTGAAAAGTGCGAATAGAGCGGGGATACCTGTTATTATCGTCAATCTCCTGGATCCAATTGAAGGTTTGGAAGTAGCATCCTATATCGGTTTCAGTAATATCGACGCTGCTGCGGTTGCGGGTTACACTTTGATAGACTATCTTGGAGGGCCTGGAGTTTTAGGTAAAGGGAAAATGCTTCCCAATCCTCCTGAATATCTTGACCTCGCATTCTGGAAGGATCTTTACAAAGATGTCAACCCGAAGGACTTGAACATAAAGGCCGATATAGCCATCATCGAGGGTGTCTGCGGCGGGTTCTTCTCGACGAGAAGACTCCAGGGTTTTCACTCCGTGATCGATCAGTATCCCGGTATCAAGGTATTGACTACACTCCCTGCCGATTGGAATAGGGAGAAGGCGGTTAATGTGATGGAAGACATTCTGCAGACGTATAACCATATAGACGCTGTCTATGCAGCGTGTAACATCATGGCTATAGGGGCGGTCCGGGTGATAGAGGCGGCAGGACGTGCAAATGAGATGGTGATGGTCACGCAGGATGGAACGGAAGAATCGGTCGATATGATCAGGGAGGGCCGGATACTGTCCGAGACATGGCATGGATTTCCGGAATGGGGTTGGTATGGTGGAAGGTTTGCGGTAATGGCTGCTCTTGGCCTTAAAGTACCATCAAAGTTTGATGTTCGTCCGAGAACAGAATATATCGGCAATGCGGATAACTTTTATCCGAATGTAAAGTTGGAACCCCATCCATGGGATAAGATAATCAAAGATTATCTGAGCAAGTAATATGAAACGGAAAATTGGTATGGCCGGTTTCAGGCCATACCAATTTTCTTTGATTGCTGTACCGGCTTACATGAAGAGTCACAAGTGCGGACGATACTATCACTCACGTGATAGTATTCGCATCTTTTATCACGGCAATGGTAGTAAGAGTATTTAAATTTTCTAAAGATGACGTGGAGGTCTTCCGTGGAGAAATACGCAAACTTTGATTTAACAGGAAAGGTTGCGGTTACAATGGGTGGAACTACCGGTATCGGAAGGGCGATATCTGTCGGTTTTGCACAGGCAGGAGCCGATGTTGTACCCGTGAGCAGAAGACTTGATAAGTCGAAAGAAGCGGCGGAAATAGTGAGAAACCTGGGAAGGGAATCCATCTCAATGTCAGTGGATGCAACGGATGCCGGTCAACTCGAGAAACTGAGAGATAAGGTGATGAAGGAGTTCGGTCATGTGGATATCCTTCTCAATTCGCAGGGAATGGATATAAGGGGAGATATTGTTGACCTGCCTCTGGAGTCGTGGAGGAAAATACTCCAGGTAAACCTCGAGTCCGTCTTTCTAACGACTAAAATATTTGCGCCTATAATGATGAAGCAAAAACGCGGAAAGGTGATCAACATCGCATCAATGTGTTCATACATCGGAATAGCAGGCTCCGGTGCATATGCTGCAAGCAAGGGAGGGGTCAGTCAGTTGACAATGAGCATGGCGCTGGAATGGGCGAAAGATAATATTCAGGTAAATGCAATAGCACCCGGGTTTTTTATAACTGATTTATCATCGCAGCTTTTTTCCGATCCTGAAAAGAAACGATATGTCGAATCCAACATACCGATCGGAAGAATCGGAGAGACGAAAGAACTCTCCGGAGCAGCAGTATTCTTAGCTTCGGAAGCTTCCGATTACATTACCGGTATAACTATCCCGGTGGACGGGGGTTTCTTGGCGTACGGGTGCTGAATCGTACACCTCTTTTTATATAATGACCGTATAATTGAATTAGGGGGTGCAGAACAATGGAATATAGAAAAGTGGCATATTTGCCGATGACATTCGTCCCTTATACGAAGACTTTCCGGTTTAACCCTTTCGGAGGCATGATATTCGGTCACGGGGTTGTCGATGAAATCGGAGAGGAGATCAAGAAGCTGGGGGCCAACAAGGTAATTGTTATCACGGACAAGGGAATCGCGGAGGCCGGCATATTACAGAAAGTCAAAAAGCCGCTAAAGGACGCCGGCATTGAGGTTGGAGTCTTTGATAACGTTGAAACAAACCCTTCGGCGGATACCGTAAATGCAATTGCTGAAATAGCAAAAGACTACGAGTTGGTAATCGGCCTCGGCGGGGGCAGTGCAATAGATGCCGCTAAAGGGGCTGCTACCGTTGTTACAAACGGCGGAAAAATAGAAGACTATGACAGCTGGGGAGGAATTGGGAAACCGCCGTTACCGATAGTAGCCATGCCCACAACGGCAGGATCGGGGGCGGAAGTGACTCCTTGGGCGGTTATTACCGATAAAAAAAGAGGCTGGAAAATGGCCATCGGCAGTGCGTATATAATTCCGAGTTTGGCCGTCTGTGACCCTGATCTGACCTTGACGCTTCCTCCGAATCTTACTGCAGAGACAGGAATGGATGCTATAACGCATGCGATAGAAGCATATACATCATGGTGCAACCAGCCGGTTTCCGAAGCTTTAGCACTCAAAGCGATACAACTTATCGGAAATAATTTGAGAAAGGCCGTTGCGCGGGGCGATCTTAACAAGGAAGCAAGGTACAATATGCTTTTGGGTGCGAGCATGGCTGCAATGGCCCATTCGAACACGGTATGCGGTATATGTCATGGAATGGCACATCCGCTTGGCGCGCTGTTTCATATACCGCATGGGATTGCGAATGGAATGCTTATCTCCACAGTAATGGAATTTAATGAGATGGCGAATCCCGAAAAGTTTGAGAATATTGCGGTGGCGATGGGTGAGAATATTCAAGGGTTGACATTGCTGGAAAGCTCTAAAAAGGCGGCGATTGCAGTAAGAAAATTGGCAGAAGATGTCGGCCTTCCTTTACACTTGAGTGAATTCGGCATAAAGGAGAAAGATATCGAAGAACTTGCCGAAGAGGCAATGAAGAGCCCTGATCGCGCGGTTAACGCACGAGCTACTAAGAAAGAAGAGTTCATCGAATTATACAGGAAAATGTTATAGTAACCTGAGTGGGCTGAATTCAGTTTCGTAAATCGTCTAAGACATGATTAACATCTGTATGCAGAATAATATGTTCTATACCTGTGAGAAGTACACAGCCACCAGCAACACATGCCGGCAACACAGTGCGAATCGTGTTTGCTGCTTTTATCATGGTGGGAGGACTCAACCCCGGCTGTTCAGCAATCCTTTGGCAGGGAGTACTGTTTCAAAGAGCTAGTTGATTTGAAATAGTGGGGTACAGAGAGCATTACGATATCGATACAACGGAATGTGAAGTAGTGATGTCCGCAATAAAAACGCAGGCGAAGATGACATTGATAGTCGATCTGTATTGTGTAAAGGGCGGTACTTTTTTCCGAGATAAAATGATAAGATAACGGCACTCGGTTTTTTTGATGCTGAGAAAGAATTGAGAATATAACAGGCCCTTGACGACATTGTACGGCGGCGCCCAATTTTTACAATTGGTCATAGGAAAAAAATAGTGGGGTGAAACCTTGACTGGTAACAGCAAAATACTTGAGGTTAAAGGAATAAAGAAATCTTTCCCCGGTGTCGACGCACTCAAAGATATTGATTTTTCAATAAAAAAGGGTGAGGTCCATGCGCTCATCGGGGAGAATGGTGCTGGAAAATCCACCTTTCTAAAAATATTGAGCGGCAATTTACAGCCTGATGGCGGTGAAATCTATTTTGATGGAACCAGGGTAAAAATTGAAAATACACAGAAAGCACATCATCTGGGTATTGCAATGGTTTATCAGGAGCTTAGCCTCGTTCCCTATTTATCGGTCGCCGAGAATATTTTTCAGGGACATGCATTCCATAAAAAGAAAGTGTTACGGGTTATGAATTGGAAACGGATGTATGATGAGGCGAAATCCGAGATTACGAAATATGGGTTGAAGATTAATGTCAAAAAGAAAATAAACCAACTGGGCGTCGGCCAGCAGCAGTTGGTTGAAATCATCAGGGCGGTTTCTACAGATGTAAAACTGCTTCTTTTGGATGAACCCACCTCTGCACTCTCGGAAGAAGAAATACGTATATTGTTCGACAGTATTATAAACATATTACGAAAAAAGGATGTGGCGATTATTTATATAACTCATCGTCTGGAGGAGGCTTTTACTATTGCCGATAAAGTCACCGTGTTTAGAGACGGAGAGAAAATTCAGACGTTGAATATATCCGATACGGATGAAAATCAAATAATTCAGCTTATGGTGGGAAGAAGAATAAAGAATCGATACATAAAAAAAGAGGCATGGATAGGCGATACTATATTCAAGGTCGACGGTGTAACCGCTGAAGGATTGGTTAAAAACTGCAGTTTTTATGCAAAAGAGGGCGAGATTGTCGGGTTGTCAGGATTGATGGGTGCGGGGCGTACGGAACTGGCAAAGACTTTGGTGGGATTGTATAAAAAAGACAGCGGGAAAATAACCGTCAAGAATGTAGAGGTAAATATACAAAGCCCTCGAGACGCTCTGGAATCGGGGGTCGCGTATCTTGCGGAAGATCGAAAGGAGAGCCTGATTTTTCCTCTAAGTGTAAGCTGCAACATTACACTCCCCAACCTTTCTCAGATATTTGAGAACGGCATCCTTCATAAGGATAAGGAAAAGGCTATCGGACGTACTTTCATAGACAAACTGAAGATCGAAGCCCAGAACGAATCGCAAAAGGTTATGTATTTGAGCGGCGGAAACCAGCAGAAGGTGGTACTGGCGAAATGGATTTATCGTAATGTTGATGTTTTTTTACTCGACGAACCTACAAGAGGTATCGATGTCGGCGCAAAGATAGAAGTATATAATTTAATGCACGACCTGTTAACGCAGAAAAAGGCGATAATCCTGATTTCGTCGGAGCTGCCTGAAATCATCAGCCTATCCGATCGGGTCTATGTGATGTATCAGGGTTCTATTGCAGCTGAGTATAAAGGCGAAGAAATTACTCAAGAAAATATTATCAAGAGCGCTACAGGGAGGAGTGTCAAGAATGAAGGAAAACGGATTCACTAAGGCTTCGTTTAGCAATAGAATAAGGGAATTTCAAAGCTTCGGTCCATTGATGGCCTTATTGATATTGATCTTTGTACTCTCATTGACCAGTAAGAATTTCTTTAGTGTAAACAATATTATAAACATAGCACAGCAGACGTCCATTAACCTGATAATCGCTCTCGGGATGACCACCGTCATTATCAGCGGGGGCATCGATCTTTCCGTGGGTTCGGTTTTAGCCCTGAGCGGCTGTACGATGGCCCAGATGAGCACCCTATTGGGGTTGAATCCCGTTTTAGCGATCCTATCAGGAATAATCGTCGGCGTGGGGATAGGGGCGTTCAACGGATTTGTTATAAGCAGAACCGGGATTCCGGATTTTATTATGACCTTGGGGATGCTCTCAGCAGCAAAGGGTCTGGCATTGATTATTACAAGAGGATTCCCTATTACCGATCTGCCGCCGCTGCTCGTGTTCTTCGGATCAGCCCGGGTATTCGAAATCATCCCCGTTTCCGTTCTGGTCGCGGTAATAATGTCAATACTCATGTGGTTTATTCTCAATTATACTATGCTCGGTCGTTGTGCATATGCAATCGGCGGAAACATTGAAGCTGCAAGAGCGGCTGGAATGAACGTTGCGAACTATAAGGTAAAGTTTTACGCCTTGATAGGGTTCTGTGTTTCCATAGCATCCCTTGTCCAGGTAGGAAGAATCTTTTCCGCAAACTCTCTCATGGGAGGGGGTAAAGAATTACAGGCGATAGCAGCCGTTATTATCGGCGGAACCAATCTCTACGGCGGTGCCGGCACCATAGGAGGCACGATTGTCGGTGCTTTTATAATGGGTGTAATCAGCAACGGCCTCAATCTCCTTAATGTTTCTCGATTCTGGCAGGAGTTCGTTATGGGATCCTTGATCATCCTAGTCGTTGTAGTGAACCAGATAAGAAAAAGATAGAAATGGAGTCAGTTTATAACAGGCTGTCGACTCGTCGATAAGAGTGGTAAGAATCATGGAGGAGGTCGTTGTCTGTTATTAGTTAAACAGCAGTATTAAACCTCTCGGAGTAACGGTGAAATCAGGAATATCGATCGTGATTCCATTAGTGGGTTCCGATAAATTAGATACGCTACAGGCTATTTGATATTGTCTTTTATTGATACCTCCACAAAAAAGATCAACTATAAAAGAGATATACTCGGTAGACCTGTATAGATTATTTCTCGGCGGCCAGAAATAGTTCATATACAGCAGATCGCCCGTATAAGGGACAAAACGACACAGGTCCTATATCCGAAAAGACATTCTTCGAATATAGATATATTTGAAAAAAAAGTGATTGAATTTGATAGAAATAGAATGAAGACCGATGCAACTTACGTGGCTTCAAGGAAATATCAATGTACCACAATTAATAAATAAGGTTCATCTCCAAATTAGTTGCAATAAATATGGACGTATTGATCATACTGTGTCATTACGAGGCGTAAGACAACATCATCCGATGT
>JAFGTF010000124.1 GCA_016934265.1 Spirochaetota bacterium | reverse complement strand
TTGTGCAAAACCCTTGCACTATTCTACTCGAATAGGTAATTTATTTCACTATAATAAAAAAAGTTAGGACTTATTCAGGAAGCCCTAATTACGTGCAGTTCTACCAGAGAATGGTAGCTCTTTCTCGATCCACGGCAGGAATTCACCATGCTGTAATATCGCTTTCTGTTTCGTAAGCAGCTCGCCTATCTCGATCGCATCTTGAACCGTACGCTTGAGATCCTCAATGATTCCCTGATGAAGTTCAATAATTTTGTTCGTTACCACCTTCAATATATCTGACATTGTAAAGCCCCTTTTATGTGGAGATCGTGGTTCCTCATATCTGGATCCTGTACAAGCTCATCAGCCTCTCAGGTATCGATAGGATTACCCTGAAAGCGATTTAAGTTTTTACATCTTATCTTAAACCGGCTCTGGGATCCCCGTGCCGGCAGGGTGATTTTCATTACTATATCATGGATCCAGTGCTAAAGTTATTTGACAGTGTTTCCTACAGCCATCCTTATATGAACCTCCCTGTTTGTGGATCCCTTTTCCGGTCAGGAACCCTACGACGAACTGAATAGTGCCTGTACCCTGAGAATGTTATCTTTGACGCCTCAGCGTTTGCTCTCAACTCCTCACTGAGTTTTTCCATTCTCCGTTCCTGGCGTTTTTCTTGAGCTTCCTCGACAGCCTTTACGAACTTCGGATCCTTATCTAACCATCTCCACATAGTCGTTCTATGAATACCGATACTCTTGAGCAATTGAGAATTCGACATTCCCCGAATGATATTTTCACAGATTGTATCCTGGAGATCCTTTGTTAATTTGCTAGGTCGGCCCCGTTTTCTTCTCATTTTCCCTCTTCATTTAGGACTTTTCCCGACTTTTATGTTGCAAAAATCGGGTTTCTCTTCAGAATTCAATCTCCTTTTCCTGTCCTCCTCATACTTCTTACTCAAATACTGGAGCGCCTCATAGACACATTACCCGTATCTTGATTGTAGTACAGACAATTTTCTCGAAGGCAAAAGCCCTCTTTTGAACCTTTGGATATTGAACACTGCACTATTAGACCCGCCTCCTCAATTCGAAAAACTTCCGGGCCTCTTCATGATATTTAGAAGTTTTTCTCTGCTCTACGACTAACTCCCGATGTGCCTTTTCCCTATTAGTACGTTCCTCGGTTTCCTTGTTGGTGGATGACTTTAGCTGTAATGCCTCCTTTATATTCCACCACCGTCCGAGTAACGCATTAATAATAAGTGAGTGAGGGTCACTCACATATTTCGTATAAAAATTATCCATGTAATCAATATGCCTCTCTATACATTCCTTACCATATCGTCGTACCTCATCTTCGGTAAATGTGATTTCCCCTGTTTTTCCAGAATAAAAAGCAACAGCATGAGCAACCAGTCGAGCAGCTGTTTTCATTTTTTTAATCCTCGTTGGTTTGTTGCTAACAAGCACTTTAAGCACTTCTAGTTGTAAAACACTTTAAGCATTTGTGTCCTGATTCACCACTAGTGGGAATTCACGGACTCCGGTTTTCAAGGACACTGGTGAGCTGTTACCATTGTCCTTATTTCCAGGACACTGGTCATATCTACTGATGTAGTTGACTTTGATATAGAATTTCTCGTATCGACCACTTCTTCTTTCTGTAAACTGCTCGATAAACTTATGGTCTAAAAGTTTTTTCTTTATACGATAAAACCGATCCTTCCCCCATCCGAGACCTTTCATGCAATACCGATCTACTGCCCAGGGCTTGTTCGTTTTATCATGACGAGCCTTCGCGTAATAGAAGCCGTATAGTGCCCACATATCGGGAAAATCTTTCTCTCCTACCTTCATCATTCGCTTGAAAGTCGCAAGGTGCACAATGATCCGATTATGTTCCCATTCTGCCAGGTCAATATCCCGATCGACTTTATATATCTCATCTTTTTCCATCCCCCACTCCTATCGTTATCGTCTAGATCCTGAAGCAATAGGTTCGATGGTATTTTGATCAAGAAAAGCCTCCAGATCAGACAACCTGAACTTTACGAGAGATCCGCATTTTAAAAATCTGATCTTACGTTTCGAAGTCCAGTTATAGATGGTTTTTACCTTAATACCGAGATATTCAGCAGCCTCATCGACTGTTAACAACCTTTCCTCCATTACTCCCCCTCCCCCGTCACCGGGTCCCGGCAGATGATAAACCGTGCTTTCTGTAGATGATCTATTGGAATTACCTGCCCATCGATGAGCTGCAGCGCTTGGACCTTTCTATCACCAGTGATCCGAAACGTTTGTGAACGAATAAACTCAGAAATACTCTTACCGGCGTCACGTGCGTATTTTTCAAGAGTTTCCCGATCATGCACAGACAATCTAAATCCAACTTGAGCATTCTTTCTGTCATCCATAGATGACCCCCTGCTCCACAGTTTGATTAACAACATAAGCTGAATTTTACATGGATAGTATGAGGAGTCAAAAAAAGGGGTGTACGAATTGTACGAATTTCGTACGAGATACGTACGTTTTAGGAGAGATTTATAATATTTTCTATTGCGCGGATCAATTCTGGTCCCAAATCTTCAGTAGATATATTTCGGCGGCAACCGTCTGCTACCTCCTTATTTGATTTTTTCTCGCCATGGAATAGCAAATAATCTCGAAAGAATACACCATGTCGCTCTCTTTTTGAAATTAGACCTTTCTTTTTAAGATAATCAAAACTGCATTGATAAGGCCCCCAATGTCCAATCCAGTTGATTTTGGTATCTATCTGTTCTTTGACTTTTTCTCTAGGATTATTCATGTAGTTTTCATATATAGCATCAGAATTCTCAGATGTTTCCTTATCAACTAGCTTAAAATCATTAGTGGACCATTGTGCCATGAGATGGCAGAACTGTTTTTTTGTCATAGTCAGGGGGCACCCTTTATTTCTGGTCTTAGGGGGTGTTCCTTCTCGAATCGCAAGTAATTCTTCCTTATAGGATATTTCAATCTTTAATTTTTTTATCCAACTATTTATTTTTTGATCGTCTTCATTGTCTACTAATCTTTGTTTTAAAATTTTAAGAACATATTTTAAATAGCGTAATTGCTCTCCGGGCTCTTTATATTGTTCGAAATATTTAACAAAATCGTCCCAGGTTTCCATCTTAATATACTTATTATGTTCTTCCTCTTCTTCCTTGCGCTTTCGAATTAATTCTTCCTCACGTTCTTGATGTTGTCTTTTAAGCTCTCTATGGTAATCACCATATTTCTTATGTTTTTCCAGCTTCTTATCTGCAACCTCTTCTCCATATTTTTCTACGTAATTTATCTTCAGGTTTTTATAATTATCCATAAATTCTTTCTCGGCCTTATTAGCTTTCTCCGATAACTCGTGCAATGGTGATATATATTTCCTATCCCCATTTATCCAACCCCTATTGAATATATTCGGGTATGGGTTTTCTTCCTTATTCAAATAATCTCTCCTGAATCTGTTTCACGTCCTGGTAATCAGCTACAGAAAAGCTCGTGTAGTGTTCAGTCATCTCCTGGGTTCTATGGCCTGTGAGCCTACGCAGCTTTGCGTCGGGGATCCCTCTGCTCCGCATCATAGAGTTATACCAATGGCGCCATGAGTGAAAACAGAGGTTCTTACTTTTTCGTTCTGCCGGCGTGATTCCAATTTTATTAAGTGCTTCATAAAGTGAATCCAAGATAACCTTACTGTCGATAGGCGTATCCTTATTATCTCCATAGAAAACAAAGCTATCCGGTTCCTGAAATGGAGATTCCTGTATCAGCTTCTGAAGAGCCGTGGAGGTCTTTTCCGGAATAGGGACCTGTCGCATTGAGCTGCGTTTCGGCCTGGTCAACCCATGTTTACCATAAGCCCACTGAATGTCCACGTAATCCAGATATACATATTTAATCTGCAGCCCTCTCGCCTCGCTAATACGAGCTCCAGTAGTCGCACCGAGCAAGTTTATCGTGTATAACTTAAGATTAGATCCCCACACCTTTTCAAAGGCATCTTTTCCGAATAATGCTCTAACCTCTTCAAGCGAGAAAATAGACTTCCTTCTCGGATCCTCTTTAAGTGGAAGGATAGGGTCAGCTGGGTTCTTTTGGAGGTATTCAAGCCTTACCGCCTCTTTCATCATGATTTTCATACAGGCTAGGATCCTATTGATCGTACTATGGGATAGCTTTCCCCCGAACTTACCCTCTTTTTCCCGTAGCTCGAGCACCCACTTTTCCAGCATCCGTGCATTAATCCGCTGGATCTTCACGTTCTTAAAGCGGGAGATAATATGATTCATCAGGAGGGAGCGCATATCGTCCGCATAAGTCTTGGAAGGTTTAAAGCCTCGCGCGATCTTCCCCTGGATGTACGGGCACCGATCGTAAATCCACCAGTCTTTAGCGTATTGACTGAAAGTGATATTCTTCTGAGGAGAAATCAGGCCTTTGTTCAGCTGTTCAAAAGCCCAGGTTTCAGCTGCAGCTTTGGAGAACTGCCCTGAGCTACGGCCAGGGAGGCGGTTACCTTCTTCATCTCTGAAACGAACATAGTAAATATTCTTTCCGTCGGTGGTGGGACGTTTAAAGAGAGTAAAGGGTTTGTGTGGCATCTACTGTTTCCCTACCCTTTTGGTCACAGTTTTGGTCACAGTAACCGTTAAGGGATGCGGGAAACAATTGAGGGTTCGATCTAACTCCTTAAACTGAAGCATTTAACTTTGGGCCCTGTAGGACTCGAACCTACGACCCGCTGATTATGAGTCAGCTGCTCTAACCAACTGAGCTAAGGGCCCCTTTTTTCACTCCTATAAAATACTACGGGCAGATCCAATCTTCAACGATATTCATCCTCTCCCTTTTCATCCATCGCCGCTTCCAAAGAGTCTGAGAGGTTCTTGATGAGGTCGAGCGCCTCCCGATCCACGCTGCTCTCCTTCTGCCTGAAGAGCTCGTCCGCGATGTCCAAAGAGGCGAAGATGAGAGCCTTCACGTTGCTGAGCGTTGGAAGCTTGTCGTGTACCGTTATGAGTTTCTTCTCGAGGTACTCCACGAGACCGAGGAAATAATCTTTCGGAACGTCGGACCTGACGGTAAACTGTTCACCGAGCAGCTCGAAGCTGATTCTTTCTTCGGAACCGTTCATTCTCTTTTTTCCCTGCGATACATTCAGCCGCTCTTTGGGTTCACGTTTCTACAATTATATAAATTGGTTCGATCCTGATGCCGGCCCGCCGAAATCGTCATCGCCGAATGATGCGTCTTGCGGGTCTGCAGGTTCTACATCGTCGACTGTTGTGCCCCCGGATGACCGTTCATCGCTTACGCTACGTCCCGATATCCAGGGCGACGTGCCCTTCGTACCGCCTCTGACGTTGTCGAACAGCGTATTCCCCGCTATATCCTCGGAGAGCTCCGCTTCTGCATTGATCTCGTCCACCTCATCGTCCGCCGAATCGGCCGATTCTTCGGCCGATTCTTCGGCCGATTCTTCGACCTCGGCCTCCATATCCTCCGTATCATCGAAGTCGATGCCGCCCTGCGGGCCATCCTCCCCCGATATCGCAGGTGTTTCAAGATCATACCCGGAACTATCGACCAGGTCAGCCCAGGATTCCAGCTTGCCCAAGATTGTCTCGATTTTTTCTTTCAGGAACAGCTGGCTCTCCTTGAGCTCCTCTATCTTCGTGTCCTTCTTTTTGATCTCATCTTCTAGTGATGAAACCCGCTCTTCAAGCTCCTCCTGTTGTTGGAGATGAGTCTTTTCCCGTGCCTTCAGATTCTCTATGAACCCTATCGCCTTACCGATTCGCTCTTCCAGAAGCTTTAACTGATCCCCTTCCATAGAATCCCCTCCTCTTTATGGCTGGCAACACGTATTCAAAATCGATGGTCAGAGACTCGTTTTAGAACGCTCCTACTTCTTTCCCCCGGCGATTTCAACGAGCCTGTTGAAGGCAACTTCGTCGCTCGTCGCAAGATAGCTCAGGAATTTTCGGTTGATGATCACACCCGATTCCTTGAGTCCGTGCACGAACTGGTTGTAGGAAACACCGTGGGCTTTTACCCCCGCATTTATGCGGGCAATCCAGAGCCTTCTAAAATCCCGTTTCTTCGCCTTTCTGTCGCGATACGCGTACTGACCCGACTTCATCACCGCTTCTTTGGCGGTTCTGTACAGCTTGCTCCGGGCGCCTCGGTACCCCTTCGCCTGCTTCAATACCTTTTTGGTCCTCTTATGCCTTGCCGGACCGGAAGCTGCTCTTGGCATGTTGTTTCTCCATTCTCGATTCTATATGTGATCTACCCGTAGGGTAGCATCTGTTTAACCGACTTCTTCTCGCCTGGTGAGACATAGTCCGGTTTTCTCAGATTCCTCTTACGTTTTGCACTTTTCTTCGTCATGATATGTCCACGGAACGCCTTGTTCTTTTTCACCTTTCCGCTTTCCGTAATCTTGAACCGTTTGGCGGCTCCCTTTTTCGTCTTCAGCTTTGGCATCTACTACCTCGTCTCCATCTGATATTAAATACGATTATTATCGTTACGATAGTATCGTCACGATCGCTGCCGTCGCCTCCCGCCGTATCCGGGATGCGCATGCGGCATATGAAAATGGGGATTGCGATAATCCGAATGATATCGAAGTCCGCCCCCTCCCTGTTTTACCGCCCTCTCCTACTTCTTCTTTTTGACAGGCGTTAGAACGGTAACGATCACCCTTCCCTCGAACTTCGGGGAAAATTCGGGCTCACCCGCTTCGGACACGTCCTTTATAATACGTTCCAGGATGTTCCGTCCGATATCGGTATGCGCCATCTCCCTACCCCGGAACCGTATCGAGATTTTTACCTTGTATCCCTTTTCTAAAAATCCGATCGTCTGCTTCAGCTTCGTGTTGTAGTCGTGTTCCTCGATCTTGGGTCTCAGTCGAATCTCTTTTATTATTACGACCTTCTGTGTCTTCCGGGATTCCTTGATTCGCTTGGATTGTTCGAAGCGATACTTACCGAAATCGAGTACCTTGCAGACTGGCGGCTTTGCAGTAGGTGAGACCTCGACGAGATCGAGATCCCTCGATTCCGCAACCTCCCGGGCCTTTTGAATATCGACTATCCCGAGCTGCGTCCCGTCGGAGTCTATTAATCGTACCTCTCTTACCCTGATCTCATCATTAATCCTCAAATGTCCCTTAATATTCTCCCCCCTCTCTTGAAATATTTACCATATAATAAAAAAAATCCTGCAAAAATCAAGATATTTATTTCAATTCGTCCGGCCGGGATCGCGCGGTGATCTCGTCCTCCATAAGAGAAACGAGCTCATCGAGCTTCATGGAACCGAGGTCCTTTTTCCCGCTCTTCCTGACCGAGACGGTACTCGCCTCGATCTCCTTCGCCCCTATCACCACTATATAGGGCACCTTGGCGACCTCCGCCTCTCTCATCTTGTACCCTAACTTCTCGTTCCTGTCGTCCAGCTCGACCCTGAACGATTCGCTTTTAAGCCGCTCATACACGAAAGAGGCGTGTTCTGAGTGGTCGCGTGTAATCGGAAGCACCACGATCTGAACTGGGGCAAGCCACAGCGGAAACCTCCCGGCGTAGTGCTCTATGAGGATCCCGATGAACCGTTCCAAGCTTCCGAGAACGGTACGGTGGATTACGACGGGTCTTTTTTCGCTTCCATCCTGGTCGATATAGGTGAGATCGAAACGCTCCGGAAAAGACATATCGAGCTGTATGGTGGCGCACTGGTGGAGACGCCCGAGACAGTCCTCCAAATGGAAATCTATCTTCGGACCGTAAAACGCACCCTCCTTCGGGCTGATCTCGTACTCAATTCCGATCTCCGTAAGCGCCTCCTCGAGTCCGCCGGTCGCGAGCTCCCACATTTCATCGGTCCCTATCGACTTGTCCGGTCTCGTGGACAGCTCGAGATGATATGAAAAACCGAATACCGAGTATATCCGTTCGGTTAGCCGGATCACCCTGATGATCTCCTCTTTGATCTGTGAGGGCAGCATGAATATATGCGCATCGTCCTGAGTAAAGCTCCGAACGCGGAAAAGACCGTGGAGCACCCCCGACTTCTCGTGACGATGGACGAGTCCGACCTCGCCGACCCTCATGGGAAAATCCCGGTAGGAGTGTATCTTCTCCTTATAGATGAGCATTCCTCCCGGGCAGTTCATCGGCTTGATTGCGAACGGCGTCCCGTCGATCTCGGTCGTATACATGTTCTCACGGTAATTTTCCCAGTGCCCGGACTGTACCCACAGGTCCTTTTTCAGGATTATGGGTGTCTGTACCTCGACGTATCCCGCCTTTTCGTGCTCTTCCCGCCAGAACTCCATGAGCTTGTTCTTGAGCACCATTCCTTTCGGCAGCCAGAACGCGAAGCCGGGCCCCTCTTCGTGAAAAGAGAAGAGCTCGAGTTGTTTGCCCAGCTTTCTGTGATCTCGTCTCTTCGCTTCTTCTATTCTGTTCAGGTACCCTTTGAGAGGCTTCGCGTTGAAGAAGGACGTGCCGTATATACGGGTAAGCATGGGGTTCCTCTCGTCACCCCGCCAGTACGCGCCGGCGATGCTGAGCAGTTTGAGCGCTTTCGCGTATCCCGTCGAAGGGATATGCGGCCCCCGGCAGAGATCGACGAAATCGCCGTTTTTATAAAAGGAGAGCTCCCGCTCGTCCGGCAGGTCCTCGATCAACTCCACCTTGTACGGCTCGTTCTCCTTTTTGAAAAGCTGAAGCGCCTCTTCCCGCGGTTTCGTAAACCTCTCGAATCGCTGGTCCTCTTCAACTATCTTATACATCTCCTCTTCGATTCGTTCCAGGTCATGCGAGGAGATCGGTTCGGTGAAATCAAAATCATAGTAGTATCCGTCTTTGATGGACGGTCCTATTGCCAGCTTGACGTCGGGGAACAGATGCCGTACCGCCTGGGCCATTATATGTGAGGTCGAGTGCCTGAGAATACCGAGCCCTTCGTCGGTATCGGCGTACACGAGCCGGACCGTTCCGCCGGTACCGATCGGCTGATGCAGGTCGTACAGCGTACCGTCGATGTAGAGTCCGAGAATTTTTTCCTTGTTCCCGATTGAAAGTCCTGCCAGTACGGAGGTGAAGCTTCGGCCGCTTTCCAACTCAACGTTCGTCCCGTCGATACTGAGAGTGAGGTTACCCACGCCTGGCCCCTTTGTTTTAATGGGTACAATATAGTAATTTTTTTAGAAACCGGCTACCCCGCCTGTAAAAATGCCCGTACGCCTCTTGGCCGCTCCATGTGCCGTAAACACCGAATCGATACGATCCACGCCGTCGTATCACGAACCGGCCTTTCGTTTTTCCTCGACACGAGGAAGCGGGGCATGTAAAATACAGATCAGGGTACTGCGATCCGTTTGTAAAAGTGCCGCCTTTACCTGAAACCGGCTTGGATCGATATATGAAGCTTTCTACTAAGAGTGAATACGCCTGTTTGGCCCTGATAGAGCTGGCCGAACATTATGGTTCAGGATGGGTAACGATAGAGGACATAGCGAGACGGCAGCACATCCCGAAGAAGTATCTGGAAAACATCATGCTGATAATGAACAGGGCCGGTTATCTTATCAGCAAAAGGGGAATACACGGCGGATATCAGCTGTCAAAAGAGCCGGGAAGTATCTCGATCGCCGAGATCGTCCGCCTTATGGACGGCGCGCTCGCCCCGGTGCGGTCCGTCAGCAAGTACTACTACGAACATACCCCCATTACGCAAAACAAGCGGCTTTTAAGCCTCATGGCCGACATACGTGACTACATTGCAAACAAGCTGGAAAAAACGACGTTTAAGGACTTGACAGGATAGTATTTCTCGTATAAATTGTCTACTAATTTGATAGACTTTGTGACTATTAGGAGCCCTCCCATGATCTTTCAATTACCGTTAAGGTTCGGAATCCTTATAGGTGTCACCGCCTTCGCTGCCGAATACATCGATTCGACCCTCGGTATGGGGTACGGTACCGCGCTGACACCTCTTCTGTTGCTGCTCGGATTCGAGCCGCTGGAAGTCGTGCCGGCTGTGCTCCTGTCCGAATTCATCACTGGGATATCCGCCGGTTTCACCCACCATTCTCTCGGGAACGTGAACTTCAAGGTCAACACGATGAGCATCAAGAAGATCGTGAGGTCGTTCAGGCTCCTCGGTGTTTTTGAAAGCTTTCGCAGGGGAACTTCCCTCCATCTCAAGATCGTCATGCTCATCGCTTCATGCAGTATCGTGGGGACTCTCATTGCCGTATTCACCGCAGTGAACCTGCCGAAATTTTATTTGAATCTCTATATCGGCATTCTCATCCTGGCCATAGGAATAGTGATTCTCGCTACCGCAAAAAAACAATACGGATTTTCCTGGAAGAAGATCACCTTCTTAGGGCTCGTCGCTTCTTTCAACAAAGGAATAAGCGGGGGCGGATACGGGCCGGTCGTGACCGGCGGCCAGATGATCTCCGGCATCGATGGCAAGAACGCGATCGGCATCACGTCTCTCGCCGAAGGCCTCACCTGTTTCGTCGGCGTCATCGCCTACCTGTGCACCGCTCACAAAATCAACTGGCGGCTCGCGCCCTATCTCGTTATCGGGGCGATTCTATCTGTACCGCTCTCCGCGGTGACGGTAAAAAGGATTCGACTCAATTTACTCCGGTACATAGTAGGGTGTATCACGATCGGGCTCGGGATACTGTCGGTTTCAAAGCTCATCCTGCCGTTTTTTTAAGCTGTTTGTAAGTTCGGTACTGAAAACGCATATTCGTCCGGGGAGCATCGACGGAGAGATTGAAAGACGGTTCCCGCTGTAGAAACCTGTGAGCGAAAAACCCCTCGAACCGTATTTATACCTTTATTAAAAAAATGCCACATCACGTGGCGCTTAAAACGGACCTCTTACCCTTTGGGGGGTACTGGACTTAAATCAGTGCCCTCCTGCATGTCACGAAAATCGCCTTAAATAGTCTTGGCATATATAAATCGATTTAATGCTTATAACGAATGAAATGAAGAATTTGCATTATATACGTTTCATACGACTTCGCATAGCGGTTTGAAATAATGCATACCGGTTACTTCAACCTTTCTTTATGCAAAGATTGACCTTATCAATACCGGTGAAATCAGAATCTTGCGTCCAGAGTATTGCATCAAAGAACCTCGAAGTTGCAAGTATTATACTGTCTGCCATGGGGATTTTCAGAACAACACTCAATCGTGCTGCATCAACAGCCAGGGATGTATTCAAATCAACTACCTTTCCCTGTTGCATGACAGCAATTGCCTGAAGAGCAGCTCCTTCATCTTTTTGTTGAATAATCCGCTTAAACACCTCAAAAAGACTGAGTGTCGGTACAATTAGATTCTCGATATTTAGAATCGGTGGCTCAAAAAAAGAGGCATTCGGTCCATCGGCGAAATATTCCAGCCAGCCGGAAGAATCGACGAGGTTCATACCCTTTCGTCCTCCCTCTTAACTGTCGTGTCAATACCGCTGATAAAACCTCGCATTTGTTTCATGGGTTTGACCGGTATTAATTCGATTCTGTTTTGGTAGACTATAGCCTGTATTTTCTGACCGGGTTTGAGCTTGAGCGATTCTCGTATGGATTTTGGTATCACAACCTGGTATTTAGGTGATATAGTAACCTTAGTCATATTGTCTCTCCATCGATATGATTATTGTAATACCTATATATTATCGATAGGATTTATGTATGTCAAGTTATTCATTTTAAAAGCGCCATGTTACATGGCGCTTTGTAATTGATTATTATTAATGTGTTTTATCTGGGCGGTACTGGACTTGAACCAGTGACCCCCTGCATGTCAAGCAGGTACTCTAACCAAACTGAGCTAACCGCCCTATTCTACAATTTTACTACCGGATGAATGCCCGGTCAAGCGAATTAACTTCCGGTCTCTTAACCCGCCATCTCTTTCAATACATCGGCGAGGATCATGACTCCCTGCTCTATCCGCTCCGGATCGAGATCGCTGAACGCGAGCCTGATATGGTTTTTCGCGCTGTCTTCCGGCAGAAACGCATCGCCGGTAACGAACGCGACTTTGTGCCGGACCGACTTCTTGAAGACCTCCTCCGCATCGAACCGCTCCGGAAGGGTAAGCCATACGAAGAATCCTCCTCTTGGGGTCGTCCAGCGTACTCCCTTCGGCATGTACCGCTCAAGCGAGAGGAGCATCCTGTCGCGCCGTATGCGGTATATCTTTCGCATATCGGCGATATAGTCGTTTATATGTCCCAGCCGCATGTAGTCGGTGGCGATCAGCTGGCTGAATGTGGGCGTACAGGCGTCGAACGACTGCTTTAAAAGCTCGAGCTTCGAGACTATCTCGCCGTCTGCAACTATCCAGCCTACCCTGAGCCCGGGGGACAGAACCTTCGAGAATGTACCGAGATACAACACCCTGCCTTCCGAGTCGTACGATTTTACCGGCAGATATTCTTCTTCACCGCCTTCGTAAAAGAGATCGCCGTACGGGTCGTCCTCGATGACGAGAATATCGTGTTTTTCAGCAATCTTCAATAAAGCCTTTCTTCTTTCACAGGACAGCGTGATGCCGCTCGGATTATTGAAGTTCGGGATCGTGTAGAGAAACTTGACCGTTTCACCTGCGTCGTTACACCGTTTGATCGTACGCTCGAGATCCTCCAGGTCGATACCGTCATCGTCGAGCCTCACGCCCTCGACCTTTCCCATATAGCTGTAGAACGAGGCTATCGCGCCTATGAAGCTCGGCAGCTCGATTAGGACGACGTCGTCCTTGTCCAAAAAGAGCTTCGATACGAGTGAGAGGCCCTGCTGCGAGCCCGTGGTGACGATGATATCCTGTCCGTTCATGGATACGGCTTTCTTTTTTTCCATCCAGTCCGCGATCTCCGAAAGAAGCGGCCCGTATCCCTTCGTCATACCGTACTGGAGCGCCGCCACGGCCGTTTCGTAGCGCCAGCTTGCGATTATTTCCTTGATCCTGTCGAACGGAAAGCTCGCAGAGTCCGGCATTCCACCGCCCATCGAGATTATACCGGGCACGTCCGCCATCTTGAACAGCTCCCGTATCTTCGAGCTCTTCAACCTGAGAGAGGATTCCGAAAAACGTGACGCGTATTGCATGATTAACTCCTGTAAGCCGTCAGTCAGAAACGGCGGCGCTTTTACCGCCGTAGAACGCCTTGATATTGATATCGACGAACTTCTCTTTTACGGATGAAGATATCGCCTCGAGCAACGTTTTTTCATCAAACGGAAGATACCGTGACATCGCCCCTATCAGAACGACGTTCGCCGTCTTTTCATTCCCCGATTCCCGGGCAATGGAGAGCGCGTCGACGAACAGGACGTGTTTCAGCCTCTCCTGCAGGACCGTTTCGATATTTTTCGGGTACTCCTCGCCGCCGGAAGTTACGGTCACGGGAACGATTTCTTGAGTATTCACCACAACCTTCGTACCGCTGTTGCAGAAGTCGAGATAGCGGAGCGATTCCAGCTTTTCCAAGGAGATGAGATAGTCCGCGCGTCCCCTGCTGATGAGGGGGGAAAATACCTTTCTTCCGAAACGTATCTGGGCCACGACGCTGCCGCCGCGCTGGGCCATGCCGTGGACCTCGTTGTTCTTGACGTCGTGACCCGACAGGAGAGCGGCCTGCGACAGTATCGTGCTTGCCAGTATTATTCCCTGTCCTCCGACGCCGACGAGCAGAATATTTTTCACGTCATCCATGATCAGTTCCCGTACCGGTAGTGTTTTATCGTGAAGGGGCGACCCGAAGCCCTTATTGGTACGCCGACTACCCGTATATTTTCAGGCCGCAGGCTCGGAATCCCACCGGGCTCTCTCAGTACGCGGCCGCATATCCTTCCCTTCTATGATCGCTCACCGCCATAAGCCCGTCCGCTTCCCTGAATATCCCGTGAACGTCTCCTATGGGCTCGCTCTTGTCCTCGACTTTGTACCCGTATCCGGCAAGAGTACCGACCGTCTTTTTGGATAACCCGTCCTGTTCCTTGTACAGTACGTTGGGATACCCCTGATGGTGTATCCTTGCGCTCTTTACGGCCGCATCAGGCGCCGTCTTGCACAGGATCAGCAGTATGACTGCCGCAAGCGTCGACTGGATGGTCGGCCCTCCCGGCGTTCCGAGCGCCATAACGATCTCCTTGCCCCTTGTAACGATTACGGGAGACATATTACTCGCCGGCCGCCTTTTTGGCAACAGGAGGTTGTCGCGGTTTCCGATAACGCCGAAGTAGTTGGGCTTCCCCTCCTCGAACGAGAACGCGTCCATGCTTCCGTTCAGAAGGAAGCCGGCATCCGTCACACTCCACTTCGAGCCGTACCGAAGGTTGAGGGTGTAGGAGTTGGATACCGTATTCCCCTCACTGTCCATCACAGAGAAGTGCGTCGTCTCACCGCCTGAGCCTTCCGCCCATTTCCGGTCCCCGAAGAGCTCCTCTTTACCCCTGTGCATGATACGTTCGAGCTCGGAAGAGGGAATGTCCTTAGCGTCTGTAATGAGCTGAAACAGTCTTTCCGTGTAGGCGCGATCCAAAACGGCACCGAAAGCTGGGTGCAGGCCGGCATCGATCTCGCCGAGATAGTAAAAGCGGTCGATAAAAGACATCTTGCACGCCTGGGCGAGGTAGTGGTAGTATCGCGGCGAAAAGAGTTCGGTCTTTAAAAACTCGTCCCTATCGAGTATCTGCACTATCTCGATCAGGACCGCGCCGCCCCCTTCGGGCGGAACGGACCACACCTCTGTACCGGCGACATCGGCCTTCAGCGGATACACCTCATCGACCTCGTAGCTCTTCAGATCCTCCGCCGTCAGAAGGCCGCCGTGCGTTTCCATCTCACGGGCTATCTGCTCCGCGATCCGGCCTTCGTAAAACGCACGCTCCCCCTCGCTCGCGAGCGTCTCGAGAGTCCGGGCAAGGTGGGGGTTTGCGAGCGTATCTCCCCGCTCGAATGAGCCTCCCCTCTTCACATACACCGCCTTCGATTCCGGCGAGCGTTCGAGCTTCGGTCTGAGACGGTTTAAACAGCACGCCTGGTATTCGGTGAGCCGTACACCCTTCCGAGCCAGGTCCGCGACGGAGAGAAGCATGTCTTTCGCGCTTAATCTGCCCCACCGCTTCTGGAGCGTAAACCAGGCCTTTACCGTTCCGGGGACGCATATCGAAAGGGGGCCGAACGCCGTCTTCTCAGGATCGACTGTGCCGCTTTCGAAGTACGTCTCTCGTCTGACTGACAGCGGTGCTCGCTCCCTGTAGTTCAGCACCAGCGGTGAGGATGCGCCGCGGGGTCTGAAAATGCAGTATCCTCCCCCACCGATGTTGCCTGCCTGCGGATGGCAGACGGAAAGCGCGAAAGCGAGAGCGAACGCCGCATCAAATGCGTTTCCCCCGTCCTTCAGAGCCTCTATGGCCAGCAGCGAGGCCTCTTGTGAAACCGAAGCGACCGCCCCTCTGCTGCCCCGCGCGACACTCATTTCTCCGGATGGAGCCTTATCAATGCTCATGCGGAAATCGTCGTAGTCGTCTCGACCCACACTGCACCTCATCCTGTCGGGGAACTATACCCGGATCCCGCTCGTTACAATGTAATAAAAAAACGTCCTGCATACTTTTTAGCATGAAATGTAATAACAACCGCCGGATTGTGAAAGGATAAAAACCCCCAGCGGGCGTCGTATATCCCGCCGTGAGACGGAAGGGTTTGGATAAAAACAGGCGTATGTATCTTTTATTTGATGGGTAACGAGATTTAGACGGACGTTGACGCTCTGATTACCGGCACGGAGACGTACAACGGTTGCTCGATTAACCGCGGTCTGGTACCAACAACCTTCGAAGCACTTGCCTCTTTCCTATCGAAACGCTTCATACCCCTCTTAGGCCACTACTTCGTGCCGGATCTTCGATCGAAGAATAAACATGTGAGAGCGCCTACTCTACGAAATCCATTATCCTGCGCTTTCTCATCGGATAGCGCAGCTTGTCGAGTGCCGTATGCTCGATCTGGCGTATTCTCTCCTTCGTAAGGTTATACCGTTCGCCGATCTCCTTCAGAGTCAGAGGCCTCTTCCCGTTAAGCCCGAAATGACGCGATATCACATCCTGTTCGATCGGCTTCAGCTTCTGCATAACCTCTTCGATTATCTCCTTGAGATTCTCCTCGATGGCCCGCTGTTCCGGAAGATCGTATTTGGAGTCGTCCACGAGATCCATTATCGTGTCGGAATTGTTGTCCTCGGAGAGCTTCTGATCCAAAGACACCGGACGGTATATCTTCTTGAGCTTCTTCACCGTTTCTGAATCTTCAGCGTCATCCCGCTTGGAAAGCTGTGTCGCATACTTCAGCGGAAGCTTGATCGACGTCGACTGCTCGAATATCGCCTTGAGAATGAAATGACGTATCCACCACCGCGCATAGGATATGAACTTAAACCCCTTCGTGACATCGAATTTCTCGACCGCACGGAGCAGACCCATGTTGCCCTCGTTGATGAGATCCATGAGCGGTAGCCCGAGGTTCTGATATTTCACGGCTATGCTCACAACGAATCTGAGGTTCGATACGATAAGCCGTTCTTTTTCCCGCCGGTCACCCCGCGAAGCCTTCCGCGCGCAGATCTCCTCCTCGGATCTCGTGAGCACGGGTATGTTCTCGATCTGTTTCAGGTATATTTGAACCGCATTTTTATCCGTCTGAGCCCTTTTCATCGTTCCCCCACCTCCTCGGAATATGTCGGGACAATTCCAAGTTCCTTTATCTTGTTCCTCAAGGTCTTATAATCTATACGAAGGATTTTCGAAGCCCTTACCCTGTTCCAATTCGTCTGTACAAGCACCTCCCGTATCGCTTCCCGCTCGGCCCTTTGCCGCGCCTTTCTGGATATCTCCCTGAGCGGAGCCGAGTCGGCTATACTAATCTTATCATTTTTGTATGAATATAGCAAGGGGAAACATTCGATCCGGAGTGTATCGTCCTCGCTCAGGATAAACGCATGCTCGAGCAGATTCTCGAGCTCGCGGACATTCCCAGGATAGTTGTATTCGACGAGTCGTGCGAGGACATCCTGCGGCACCTGTCGAACGCTTTTCTTCAGTTTCTTATTGAGACTGTCCACGAGAAACTCCACAAGCGGCGGTATATCCTCTCTCCGCTCCCTGAGCGGCGGTATAAATATGGGAACGACATTCAGTCTGTAGTAGAGGTCGTCCCTGAATTTACCGCGCCGTACCATTTCATCGATGTTTCTGTTTGTTGCGGAAATGATCCTGACGTCGATCCTCGAGGGTTTGTCACCCCCGACGGGAGTCACTTCCCGATCCTGGATAACTCTCAAGAGCTTCGCCTGCATGGAAAGCGGCATGTCGCCGATCTCGTCGAGAAAGATGGTACCGCCGTTTGCCCGCTTGAATTTGCCGTCCCGCCTCGAAACGGCACCGGTAAACGCGCCTTTCTCATATCCAAAAAGCTCGCTCTCCAAAAGCGTCTCCGGAATCGCCGAGCAGTTAACGGGAACCATCGGCATATCGGCCCGGACGCTTAGGGCGTGAATCTCACGGGCGACGAGCTCCTTCCCCGTACCGCTCTCGCCGGTAATCAATACATTGACCGTGTCCTGCTTAGCCACCTTCTTTACGAGGCTGTATACGGTTTTAATGGCCTCACTCCGCCCGACAAGCTTCCGTTCAGCATAAATGTCCTCGAGCTCTTCCTTCAGGTTGACATTCTGATGAACGAGATCGTAGGCCAGCTCCGCCTTCCGTACATTCACGAGCAGCACGTCTTTGCTGAACGGCTTGGATATATAATCGAATGCACCGTATTTCATCGCCTCGACGGCGGTCTCTATCGTACCGTATGCGGTCATGATAATCACGTTCGCGGCCGCCTCCCGCTCTTTAAGCTCCTTTAAAAAACCGAGCCCCCCCATACCGGGCATCTTCAGATCAACGAGTATCACGCTGTAGTCGTCCGTGAGAGCGGTCTTCAGGGCCTCCTCGGCGGAATACCCCTTCTTCACCCGGTACCCCTCCTTCTCGAGTATACCCGCGATGATATCGGCCTGCACCTCCTCGTCGTCCACGACCATGATATTCTTATTCATCGCTGGAATCCACCGGCAGCAGTATTTCAAACCTTGCACCCTTACCCTTTTCGCTGTACACGTTTATCTTTCCCATGTGATTTATGACTATGTTGTGTATAAGCGAAAGCCCCAGGCCGAATCCCTGCTTTTTGGTCGTATAGTAGGGATTGAATATCTTGTTTCTATCCTCTTTTGGAATTCCTATTCCCGTATCCAGGATCTCCACTTTCACCATCTTTCCGTCCAGCTTCCCGGACGACACTTCGATATCCCCCCCTCTCGGCATCGCCTCCACTGCATTGATAATGAGGTTCGAAAACATCTGGTTGAGCTTTTCTTTGTCCGCCCTGACGGGAGGGACCGTATCATCGAGCTTGAGCGAAAGCGTGATGTTGTTCTTCACGATCTCCGGTTCCAGGACCGAGACGGATTCCCGTATTATCCCGTTCACATCTTCCGTTTCAAACGTAAACGCATCGGGCCTCGTTAGCCGAAGGAATCCTTCCACGATACGGTTGATCCGTTTCAGCTCGCCCTTCATGTTCTCGGACAGTTTATAGAACTCATACCGCTTTTCAGGATCGTCCGGCGAGAGGTTCGTCTGTATATAATCGGCGATGAGACCGACCGTATTGATCGGGTTCTTGATCTCATGGGCGATACCGGCCGCCAGCTGCTTCGTTATCTCGACTCCTTCCGCACGGCTCTTCTCCTCGTCATACTCCCGAAGCTCCTTCTGCATGCTGTTGAACGATTCTGCCAGCACCCTGAGCTCGGTACACCGCGGAGGCTCGAGCCGGGCGCCTGCGTCTCTTCGAAGGATGCCTCCGGAGGCACGAGCGAGATCCATGATCGGCTTGGATATACCGCGCGCAATAAACATCGCCAGCAGTACACCCGTGACAATGAAGAACGCGAATACCATGAGCACCTGATATCGCATACTGTGTACAAGCGTCGCGAACTCGTCTATGCCTTCCTCCCCGTTGAAAACGGCGTAGTTCCCACCCATCATGAGGCCGGTACGATTGTCTCCGAACAGCACCGTCGACAAAAAGGAGTTATACGGAAGCACGGGGCTCTGTTCGAATTGGATACCCGAAAGCTTCTTCTCCATCCGGGACTCGAGTATAAGGATGCCACCGGTATAGAAAAGAAGGATCGCGACCATCGATACGACTATCCTTGTTCGTATGCACATACGTTTGAACATTGTACTCCTCTAATGTCAAGAATGCAAAAACAATACCATATCAGTCTCCGATTTCATGACTCTTATTTCATATATTACCTGACTTAGCAACTATCTTTACACGCCATCGGCTCAAACCGAAATAACGGCTCTTTATTTCGGAACATTCGCCTAATAATAGGGCATTTTTTCCCTATTTTCATAGTACCATACATCAGGCTGCGGTCAAGATATTGCCGATTATTGCCGATTAATTTTCTATTGCCTTGAGTAAAAAACGGGTTATACTATATTATATAAGGAATTATGGGCCGACCAACGTTTATTGCCGGTGCATGCACCTAGTCTGTTCACCCATTGAACTTTGTGGCGCGGTATGTTCAAGGAGGTGATGCGGGTGAAGTACGAGCTTTACGTCGACGATAATTCTTCCTACGATGAAGACGAACGGTACGAGGCGGGAGAGTATGAAACGATTGAAGCCGCCGTGGAAGCGGCGAAAAAAATTGTCGACCATTTCCTCGAATCTGTATTTAGAAAACGGCCGGGGCTCTCTGCTGAGGAGCTCTACATCAAATACGAACAGGCGGGGGAGGACCCGTGGATTCATCCGAACTTCAGCGACTTTAACTCGTGGGACTACGCGAAACAGCGGTGCGATGAGATCTGCGGGACGGTATTTCCGGTCATCATGGTGAACCCTCAAGACGTGACAGCTTCATCCCTCAGCAACAAGAAGATATCCTAAGTTCGGTCTTCATTTAGATGTAAAAGTAGATGTAAAAGGCCCTTTTAAAAGGGAGGCTATTCCTCTCCGACGTACACCCGTCTAGGGGGAAATTCATACCGCTCAAACAACACCTACCCCCCGAGAACCGGCGTTTCCGCAGCACGGAAGGGACGCACGCAGAGGTCACGGTTCCATCTGCGGCAGCAGTACTCCGATTTCGCCGACGCAGCGCACGAACTCCTCGGCATCCCTTATCGACCCGACGACGGAGCCGTAATGCATCGGTATCGCCGCTTTCGGGCTGATCCTCTTTACCGCCTCACATGCGTCTCTTGCATCCATCGTATAGGTGCCGCCGACCGGCAGAAACACGACGTCCGCCTCTATACCCTCCATCTCCGGAACCAGATCGGTATCGCCGGGATGATAGTAACGCACGCCGTCCACGGTAAAGACATAGCCGTTCCACAAATTCTCCCTCGGGTGAAACTGCTTGTCAGGGTTGTATGCGGGGACGGCTTTTATCCCAACTCCCGCCACCTGTATCTCTTCATTCGGAGAAATACCCCGTACCGAGCAGGAAAGCCGTTTCAGGGATTCGATGCAGTCGTTCGACGCCAGCACCACGGTCTTTAAAGCAGAGACCCGTTCTATATCCACTGCGGAGCAGTGATCGTAATGGCTGTGTGTCACCAGGACGACGTCGGCGGGTGCAAGCGTCCGGTAGCTTCCGAGCTCGTAGGGATCCGTATACACGGTACTGCTTCCCCGTATCTGGAACGAGGCATGCCCGAGAAAACGGACATTCTTCAGCAGTTCTTCACGTTCTGACATTGGTACACTCCCTGTGATCCGAGATAGTATCCTCTATCCTATGATCCGTCGTTCCATCGCCACCTTGCGAGCGATGGCGTACAGCTCCCTTATTTCAAAAGGCTTCCGTATGCAGTCGTACACTCCCGCGTCCTGAAGCTCCTTTTCATCGAGCGATTCCTTTCCCGTTATGATTACTATCTTTACGTCGCCGTTCATCGCCGATATCCTTTTACAGGCCTCGATCCCGCCCATCCGCGGCATGAGATAGTCCATGAATATCAGGTCGAACTGCTGTTTAGCCGCTACTCGTAACCCGAACTCCCCATCTTCCGCAAGAGTGACCCTGCACCCCTTCCGTATAAAGAAATAGTACAGAGTGTTTCTGATATACTCCTCGTCGTCGACCACCAGTATGTCCATGTCGAGCACGTCGGCGAGCTCCGGCGCGGCTACACCGGATGCCTTCTTGGCCTCTCCGAGATCTGCGAGTCGCTTTAATACCGGCAGTTTCACCCGGATGAGAATACCGTTCTTGCCGTCCTCCCTCAGGGAAATTTCCCCCTTGTGGTTTCTTATGATACGACCGCAGATGGTGAGGACGCTGTGACTCTCGTCTCTCCCTTCCGGGCCCTCGGTCTCCAGAATCGGTATATCGAGCGACATCAGTCTTCTCACATGCCGAATCGTTTCCTCGTCCTGTAGACAGCGGGCGCATCTAATCGTCACCACGGCCGTTGTATCGATCGATGAAATTGACAGGGAGACGACACCTCCCTCAGTACAGAATCCGGCGATTTCAGCAAAAAGAAAGTAAAAAACCTGCACGAGCTGGTCGTAATCGGCATCGACGAGGAAATCCTGATAAAGCTGTGCGTCGAACTTCACCATATTCGTGCCGGACCGGGACGCGGCGAGTCGAACGGCCTCGTCGAGGACCTGTACCATGCTGATATGATCCCGCTTGGGGCTCTCCATCCGTGCGAAGGCGCGCAGCCTGTGTATTTCATTCTTTATTCTCTGCGAAGACTCCAGCACGACTTCGAAAGAATCGCGGACGAGCTTTCGATCGTCGGAATGCATCTGTGCCAGCTCGGAATACCCCTGCATGCCGGTCAGTATGTTGTTTATTGCGTGAGTGGTCTTTACGAGAAGCATGCTTACGAGACTCGGGTCTGTCCTGCCGGAAAGAGTCCTAAACCGCTCGTTCATCGCCTCATATTTATAAATATTAAAGAGCGTTCGCTCGAAAGTCGACGATGCCGCCTGAGATTGGCAGTTCAAAGGAAGGTACCCGTCAACTTCCTGATCGACCGCCGCCTCTCCCTCCCCGATTAGTATCACGCCGGTATGCCACCCTTTTTCCCTTCGTGACGCCACCTTTTCCGACATTAATGCGTAGTAGAGCTCCTCGTCGCAGAAAAGGAGCATCTCTCCCCCCTCCATGATGAGCTTCTGTGTATCGGATCTGGATTCCGAAGGGATCGCTTCATACCCGAAAAGCGCGGCCATTTTACTGAAGGTATCGTAGAATTCGTGCGAGGGGGTGAGTCGCTGTGAATGGAGAACGGCGCGCTTTCTCATGACTGATTCCGCATAAGGGTCGAAACAGTGTAACCGGTGTCCGAAAAGAAGGGCCGGCGCCCCATATCGGACATACGTAAGGATACACACAACCAGCCGCGCGTCAAAATGCGGCGGCTCATACTCCTGTCGGCTCTGCTTGCCCTCTTTTGGATCGACGGACTCTGTTTCGAAGGAGTGTACCGCTCACTCGTTATAGTACCTGCCCTCAGTGTAGTTATCGTCTTCTTCGCTTACGTTGAATATTGAAACGAGCTCGCCGTTACAGGCTACAAAGTCCTCAATCGTATCGTGAAGCGACTCGACGGTGAGACCTGAGAAGTAGAGTTTCGAGAAGATGGAAAAACTGATCTCGTCCTCTTCACGGGCGACATTAAAGTAGATACCGTATTCGTAGCAGATGTTCATCATCGTTTCGAGGTGATCACGCAGGAAGGTTTCCTCGCTGCGGTCAAACATATATGTGTAGGCCAATTCAAGGAAATTACAGTCCTGTTCGATGAAGACCGACCCCGTTATATCGCCCTCCGTCCCGAAGGAGGCCTGGTACATCTCTTCGGTGATCTCCTTCTCGAAGGTACTGTAACCGAGCTCGCCCAGGAATGCCTCGATCCGCTCCACCCTTTCTTTCATCTCATCATTCATGGTTCTTCATTCTTTCAACCAATAGGCAGGGTACCGTTTTTTATCGGCTTTGGGGGTTACGGGGTTTTTTGTGTTTCAAGGGCCGGAAGATACGATACGCTGCAGCTTTTTGATTACGCTCTCCTCCTCCATATTATGAATGCCCATCGAGCTTTCGCTCCAGGTGAGGATGATCCTGGCTTCATTCTCCTTCAGGTCCACCGTTTGGTTCTCCATCCCTTCTATCTTCTTGAGAATGATGGATTCCTCGGGAATGACGATGTCTCCGTCTCCCCAATGCCCGCCGTGTATGATTTTATCGGCCCATGCCTTGATCGCATTGACCTCGTTTGCGGATAGATTAAGCTTCAACGACACACCTCATCTAGGAGCAAGCTAATCTATTTGCCGTACATCGTCAAGGATTAACTTGACACAAGGATTAACTTGACACAAGAATTAACTTGACATGGCCGTAAGAGTTTTTTATCTTCAGCGCAGAAGAAGAAGAGAGGGAGTACGACAATATGGGTCGTGTTTGTGCGGTTTGCGGAAAGAAAACGGTCGCAGGAAGGTCTTACGCGTCTCGCGGCCTTGCGAGAAGAAAAAAGGGGGCAGGTATCAAGATCACCGGTATCACGAAACGCAACTTTGCCCCGAACCTCGTCAAGAAGCGAATAGTCATTAACGGCAGGGTCGTCACGACAAAGGTGTGCACCCAGTGCCTGAAGAGCGGCAGGGCGGTCCTCGCTTCCTGACCTCTTCAAATATAAAGCGGTACCGGACGGTTTTTTCCAAAAAGACGGCGCATATCACCCACCGCCGATTCTTTTCGAACAGACGGTCGTTACCAAAAATCGACTCGCAGAAATCCTGTTATCCCCTTAAAGTGCGTATCCGGGGGTGGGGAAAATAACCCCCCGTATGGCGATACCTGAGGCGGCACGTTTTCGGAAAGCCCCCGGTAATCGTTTCAAGGGAGCGTGGACCGGTTTAAAAAAGGGATCGGTACGTGAAATTGAGAAGAGACTGAGACGCAAGCGGTTGAAAAAGGCCGGACATTTTTTCTACAGGGAATCGAGAATAATGACCACCATCCCCTCCTCGAGGCGACTTCTCGTTTCTTCCTCTTGCAGAAGTATCATGGCGTCCTCTTTCGATATGCAGAGGTCGGTTTCAATGAGTTTCGGGTTCTCAATCGCTATAAGCCGCAGCGGATTCGCTCCCACCCGCATTTCACATCCACGCAAGTACGGATCATCGGTATAGCGTAAAGCCCCCCACCGTGCAAATGCGTCCTTTTGTATGAGGTCGGCGGAGTACACGAGATTGTGGTCATCGTCGAATATCCGCGGGTTTACCGCCGGTATTCTTCCAAGCCCCCTCCCATCGATCACGAGCCCGGTGAATTCGGTGGAGAAGACGAGCCGGTCGTATGAGGGGAAATGGCCGGGATCCGTTCCCGCTTCTATCAGCAAAGGCGCCAATCCGCCTTTCCCGTAGAGCGGAATACGCTTCTCGACGGTCACCGAATCCGGTCCGTACATCACCTGATACCGAGCGAGCGTATCTGCGTACCCGTGCACCGCCCTGTTCGTCGCCGGATTATCCATCATAATATCCTTCGCCGAACGGTACGCATCGACCCGAAGCGCTCCCAATGAGGCGAAGAAACTCTCGAGAACGAGACGTTTGGCACCTACGGCCGCGCTGTGCTGCCACTCGATCCTGTTTCCCGTCTTGCTCGCGGCGATTTTCGATACACCGGTGACGACGACCTCGTTTGTTCTCCAGTCCACCCGAAAATCTCTCGTATCGGTGTACCCTGACGATGCGGCCAGGATAAAAAGCCACGCAATCGCTGTTTTCGCTATTCTACCCATTGTTTGTATAAATACCTGTGTGCAACGGCTTTGTTTTTGATATATTCGACGATCTCCCTCTTGATATCCGGATAGATCCTCCGTTCCAAAAGCTCCGCGGCATCCGCCATATCGAAACCGACGACCCTCCTGTCGCCTCCCAGGTCGATACGATTCACGTCGCCCAGCTCCAGCAGGAAGGTCGGCTGGATTATATGGGTCCCGTCGTCCGACCAGGTCTCCACCACGAAGAGGAGGTCTCCCACCTCCGCCTCGAGCGTAAGCTCTTCGTAAAGCTCTCTCTTCAGGGCTTCGCGCGCACTCTCCCCCACCCGTACACCGCCTCCGGGCAGAAGCCAGTAGCTTTTACCGTTCTTTTCGTGTTTTACGAGCAGGACGGATGAATCTACCATTCCAAGCCCCGCCACCCGTACTCTTATGCCTCTTTGTTTCATCGTATTGTATAATGTAGGCGCACGGTGGAAAAATCAAGCACTACAAGAGCCGGCGGACCGTATGCCGACGGCCACGACCGCCTCCGACCGCCTTTACAATAAATTTCGTCCGTATAAGTTGTTTTACTGATCTATTTTTTCTATATTTCCGGTGACAGACGGTCCGTATCACAGTGACGGAGGGCGGCATGATAAACTGCATACAGCAGATAGGCCTCGGCGTTTCCGATATAGAAGTCGCATTCGCCTGGATCAGGAAGGCGTTCGGAATGGACGTTCCCATCTTCGACGATGAGGGAAAACCGGTATTCATGACAAGATACACGGGCGGTTTGGTGCAGAGCCGCCGCGCGCTGCTCGCGGCGAGCATGTCGGGAGGAAGCGGTTTCGAAATCTGGCAGTACACGAGCAGAACACCCGAAGGGCCCGGTTTCACCGTAAGGGCGGGAGACCTCGGTATCTTTGCGGCGAAGATAAAGGCGCCGGACGTCCTCGCCGCGTTCGAAGAGCTGAAGAAACGAGACGTCGAGCTGCTCGGCGGGGTGTCTGACGGCCCTTCGAAGAGCCCCCACTTTTTCGTACAGGACCCGTTTAAAAACCTCTATCAGATCGCCGCCGGCGAAGAATGGTTTTCGAAGAAACCGGCCGTTACCGGCGGCGTCACGGGTTGTATTATCGGGGTATCCGACATCGACCGTTCAATGAATCTCTACGGGGGGGTGCTCGGATACGACACGGTGGTATACGACGAAACCGGTGTGTTCGAGGATCTACAGTCCGTTCCGGGCGGCACCGACAGGCTGAGACGCGTACTTCTCAAAACCAAAGAACCGGGAGGGATTTTCGCCAGTCTCGTCGGCCCTTCCGTCATCGAGCTCATTCAATCCGTTTCACGTCCGGCAGAAAAGATCTTCAAAAAACGCTTCTGGGGTGATCTCGGTTTCATCCATCTCTGCTTCGACGTACACGACATGGCCGCATTGAAAACCGAGTGTGAAAAGGCGGGATTCGGCGTCACCGTCGACAGCAACGATGCATTCGACATGGGCCAGGCCGCCGGCCATTTCATCTACATCGAAGACCCCGACGGAACGCTCATCGAATTCGTCGAGACATACCGCATCCCGCTCTTCAAGAAACTCGGCATCTACCTCAACCTGAAGAAACGCGATCCAAAGAAACCGCTTCCGGACTGGATGCTGAAAGCCCTTTCTCTCGGGAGAGTGAAAGACTGACTCTTTTTCGGATGCGGGCCGCGCGGTGGAATCGGATCCTCGTTCGTGAACCGTAATCAAACTGAGGCCCGTACGACGTATCGTGTCGCAGTTACACCTCGAATTTCCTCACCCTCTGGGCGAGCAGTATCAGGTTACGCAGGTCCTCTTTCCCCTCGACCTTGATCCAGTTGTTGATGAAATCCCTGTTCTGTAGTATCTGGGCTATCGCCATGAGGGCCTGCAGGTGAAAATTCCTTTCATCCCTCGTCCCCGCGAGCGCAAAGACGATATTGACCGGCGGCATATGAGCCCCGAAATCGATACCCACTTTGGAACGGACGACGATGATGTCGAACTCGCCCTTCCCCTCAATCACGATGTGCGGTATCGCGAGTCCGGTATGGACCGCGGTGGTGGAATCTCTTTCCCTCTGCTCCAAGAGCTCGAGAACCTGCGCTTCGGGCATACCGAATCTCTTCCCGAACCCCTTAGACAGGATGCGGAAAAGCTCGCTGTGGTCCATGCTGCGATCGATATCGATGATCTGCGCTTCCTTGATGATACTGTCGAACCGGTCCTCCACTATCTCGTCCCTCTGCCGCAGTATATCCAAGAGCTCGTCCGTGAGCCTGGTCGACCGCATGTCGCGCGCAGTGGCCCGCTCGACGATGTGAATCAGTGCGGACTGCTGCAGGTTGCGGGACTTCGAGTAGGAAAGATACCACAGAAGCGCCACCACGAAGAAGGAGGTGGTTATCACAAGCGGTAAGAAACCCATCTCCACGATCAGCGAGAGGTAAACGGCGATACCGACGATCTGCAGGTAGGGGTAGAATGGGGCCCTGAACGTCGGTTTGTACGATACGATCTTGCTCGCCCTCATGAGTATCACCGATATATTGACGAACGAGAACAGCAGAAGCATCATCGTGGAGGCGACCTTGATGAGGCTCTCGATATCGAGGAACGTGATGACGAGAATCATGAACAGGCAGGTGATGAGAATGGATACGACGGGGGTGCCGAGCTTCACGCTCACCCTGGAGAAGAAGGGAGGAAGCAGGTGGTCCTTCGACATTGCGAGAGGGCTGCGCGAGGCAGACAGGAGGCCGGCGTTTGCGGTGGTAATGAAAGCGAGCATTCCGGCCCCGGAAAGGATGATGTACCCGGGTCTTCCCAAAAACAGGGAGGCGCCCTGCGAGAGCGGGGCGAGGGTCCTGCCGAACGCCGGTGCGTCCAAAAGTCCCACCGTTACGAATACGGTGAGCGCGTAGATCAACGTTACCACGCCGAATGCCGAGAACATGCCCCGCGGTATGCTCACCGACGGGTTTCGCACCTCCTCCGCAATCGAAGCGACCTTTGTAAGCCCGCCGAATGATATGAAGATCATGCCTGCCACCGTATACACCGGCTTCCATCCATACGGCCTGAATGGAACGTAGTTCATGATCTCTATATGGTTCATGCCAGCAAGCAGGTAAAAAAACAGTATCCCGATGAGCGTCAAGACCAGCACGTCCTGGATCTTTCCGCTCTCTTTCACGCTGAATATGTTGAGGACGGCGAATAACAGCGTGAAACCGAGGGCTATGATCCTGTCCATATTGGGAGAGAGCTCCCCGAGAAGGGGCCGGAGGAATATCCCGATACCGACGAGCGCGAACGCGCTCTTCAAAGAGAGGGAAAACCATGAGGCGAGTCCCGCGAAGGTCCCGAACAGCGGGCCCAGGCTCCTATGCGTGAAGAAATACACCCCGCCCGATTTCGGCATGGCCGTCGCGAGCTCGGCCTTGGAGAACATCGCGGGGATGATGATGATCGCCGCCAGGATGTATGAGAGTATGATGGAGGGTCCGCCGATACCGTACACCACGGCGGGAAGCACGAACAGCCCGGAGGAGATCATCGCACCCGCTGATATACTGAATACCTCGAGCGTCCCTAGGCTTTTTTTCAGTACGCCGCCGGATTTTTTCATAACCGTCTACTCATACAATAGTCTTTCGGACGCGGACGAGTAAAGGGATATTTCAAAAACCGACAGCTTCTTTCAGTCTTCGCATTCCCTCTGTAATGTTCTCCATGGAGGTCGCGAACGAAATCCTGATATAGCCGTCCTGGCCGAACGCGATTCCCGGTACCACCGAGATCCTCCCCCGCTCGAGAAGATAATTCGCAAGGGACATGGAATCCTCAATCTTCTCTCCGCCGATCGTCCGAGAAAGAAGCTTTTGCACGTTCGGGAAGACATAAAAGGCCCCCCTGGGCACGGTACAGCTTATGCCTGGAATACCGTTGAGCGCTCCGACGATGTAATCTCTTCGCTTCTTGAACTCTCCGACCCATTCTTCGATAAAACCGGCATCTTCGGTGAGCGCGACCAGGCTCGCCCACTGCGCTATGGAAGATGGGTTGCCTGTGGCGTGCCCCTGGAGCCGGTTCACCGCTTCTATGAGCGGCACGGGTCCCGCAGCGTACCCGATCCGCCATCCTGTCATCGAAAAGGCCTTGGAGACGCCGTTCACAATCACGGTTTTCCGTTTGATCTTCTCTGAGTAGCTCGCGATACTCGTATGCGTGAACCCGTCGTACAGTATCTTCTCGTATATCTCGTCGGAGACGATGACGATGTCTTTTTCCTCCAGCCACCGGGCAAGATCGTACAGCTCCTCCTTCGTGTATACCGCACCGGTGGGGTTGTTCGGCGAATTCATAAGGAACACCTTGGTCCTTTCGGTCACTGCCTTTTCGAGGTCGCGGGTGGTTATTTTGAAACCGCTCTTCTCGTCGGTTGCGATAAAAACGGGCTTTCCGCCGAGGATGCGGACCATCTCGGAGTAGCTGACCCAGTAGGGGGCCGGCACGATCACCTCGTCTTTCTCGTCTACAAGCACGGAAAGCACGTTGAACACCGAATGTTTCGCGCCGGAGTTGATCGATATGTTAGCCGCCGTGTATTTGAGGCCGTTTTCACGCTCGAGCTTCTTCGCCACCGCCATTTTCAGCTCCGGAATTCCGCTCGCCGGCGTATAGTACGTTTTATTGTCATCGATCGCCCGCTTGCCCGCTTCCTTCACATGAGCAGGCGTATTGAAGTCCGGCTCCCCTGCGGCGAACGATATCACATCGACGCCTTTCGCCTTCATCTCCTTCGCCTTCGAGTTCATCGCCAGCGTCAAAGAGGGCTCTATGGCACTTCGTTTTGCAAGCTTCATCTGAGGACACCTCACCGTTTTTTCAGTGTTATTAATACGCAGATTGAAATAAATCAAGCAGAAAATCGGCCGGGCGGCATATTTGCCTCGATATAATACTGTCCGCCGAGCGGAAGCCAGAAAAGCACACGTTCGAACACGCGTATCCCGCTCATGAAGCCGGGGAAGAACAGACAATACCCGGACCTTGTCACCGATGCACCGGCTTCCTTAAGCAGCCGTTTCGACTCCCCGGGCGCAAGAAGGACCGCGTCTTTGTCGAACGGGCACGTGTTTACTATCCTTCTCGTAAGAGGGTTGTACGGATTGTGCTCGAACAGAAAGATGCGCCCCCCCTCCCCTAATAGCCGCATAAGGCCGCCGACCACGGTCCGGCGCTCAGTCTTCGGCACGTGATGCAAAACGTTCGCGACTATCACGAGATCGAACGACGGCACCGGCGGCTTTTCTTTGGCGATAAAGAAGGATGCCTCCGGGTTCTTTTTACGCGCAACATCGGTGCTCTTTTGCGAGATATCGCAGCCGTAGACCTCGGCGTCCGGGAAGATCCGGACAAGATGCCCCACGTTCCTCCCGACCCCGCACCCGTACTCGAGAATCCTTTGCGGCTGCGTTCGCAGAAGCCGCCGTACGAGCTCGATCTTGTAGCGGGCGAAGTACCCCTCATCTCTCTCGAAGAACCCAAGCCTCTTTTTCATAAGCTCGTCGTAGCGTTCCGAGTAGTCGTCGAAATCGATCCGTTCCGCCACGCGCGCGCCCCCTCTATAGGCTTTCTTTGCTCATAGTATAGTAAATGTTTCGATTCGTTACAACTTTGATTGATAAAGCCCTGCTTAAAAATATCATTATCCGGACACACCGCCCGAAGTGACTTTTTTATGCCGAAGGTTTCCGTGGTGCTACCGGTATAAAACTGCAGAACCTACGTTCTCGAGGCGGTCGAAAGAATTCTCGAACACCGCTATCTGGATTTCGAGCTCGTCGTGGTGCCGGTTCGAAAGACGGCACGTCGGATATATTGTCCCCGCTCTCGGTCCGCGGCGTGATACGCGTCATTACGCACGATGAGAACAGGGGAATCTGCGAGTCCCTCAACGACGGAATCAGGCGGTCTTACGGCGAACTTATCGCAATACAGCACGCGTACGATATCAGCCTTCCCGGCAGGCTGGCGATGCAGACCGCATGCCTCGACTCGCATCCGGATATAGACCTCGTCCCAGGGTGGATCGATATATAAACGGCAGGGGCAGGCGAAAGAATGACGACTGGCGGCTCAAACGTATCAAGACTGTTCCAGACGACCCGGCGATCATCGCGAAGACCCTCCTCGAAATGAACGTCATCCCTCATCCCACCGTAATGATGAGAAGGACGTGGTGGAAACTACAAGACTGTACGACCCCGAGGCCTTCCCGACCGAGGACTACGACTACTGGCTCCGCATATCCGAAACTCACCGCATAGGAATTATCCGAAGAAGCCGTATACCTGTATCGACACCACCGGGGGCAGCTCACGAGAACGGAGAAGATGCAAGCGGATACCCCTCAGGTATCGGGCGTATAGCACAAAGGATGCTTAGAAACCGCCTCTTTAATACATAACTTCACTTGACTTATCACACCCCGCATATAAATATAGTGGTAAGCAAAAAACATCGCGAGACGGCAGTGTCCGCGCCGCCTACGCACCATGCGTACCTCGGAAGAAGCGGTCGTGGAACGAATGGGAACAAAGGGCGCCCCACGCGGGGCTTTCGGCCGCCTCATGCCGCCGACTCCGATTCGAAACGCCCTGTAAAGCTTCGGTAGGACGATAGATACCAATTGGAAGGAGGCTTGGAATGACGACACTTGGAGTGGTAGTCGGCAACAGGGGATTCTTCCCCTCACATCTGTGTACTAAGGGGAGGGAGATCATCCTCAAGGTTCTCAAGGAGGAGGGATTCGAAACGGTCGCCCTTTCGGAGAAAGACACCCCGTTCGGCTCCGTCGAAACCTACCAGCAGGCAAAGCGCTGCGCCGAGCTCTTTAAAAAGAACAGAGAAAAGATCGACGGCATCCTCGTTACGCTACCGAACTTTGGAGATGAACGCGGCGTCGCCGATACGATACGGCTTTCGGGCCTCGATGTTCCGGTACTCATTCATGCATTTCCCGACGAACTGAAAAAAATGGACCTCAAGAACAGGCGCGACAGCTTCTGCGGCAAGATGTCATCGTGCAACAACCTTACCCAGTATGGAATACCGTTCAGTCTCACCGCCTCGCACACCGTCGACCCCGAGCAGGACGAGTTCAGACGGGACCTGCAGTGGTTCGGGGCGGTGTGCCGCATCACCCGCGGGCTCCGGGGCGCACGTTTCGGTCAGGTAGGGGCGAGACCCGCCGCTTTCATCACCGTCCGTTATTCCGAAAAGCTCCTCGAAGAGGCCGGTATTTCGGTCGAGAGCTTGGACCTCTCGGAGGTGTTCGGGCAGGCGTGGAAGCTTTCTGACGGCGACGCGGCGGTAAAAGGCAAGCTGAAGGCGATACAGGCATATACCGATACCGCCAAGGTGCCCGCCGCGCCGCTCTTGAAAATGGCGAAGTTCGCGGTGGTCTTGGACCGTTTCATAGAGGAGCACGAGCTCTCGGGAATCGCCGTACAGTGCTGGACATCCATGGAGGAATACTTCGGCATAGTGCCGTGCACGGTGATGAGCATGCTGAGCAACAAACTCGTGCCGAGTGCCTGTGAAACCGACATCACCGGGCTGATCGGGATGCACACCATGGTGCTCGCCTCGGAAAAGCCGAGCGCCCTGCTCGACTGGAACAACAACTACGGGGACGATCCGGACAAGGCGGTCGTATTCCACTGCAGCAATCTACCGCAGGAGCTGTTCGGAAACGAGGCGGTGATGGACTATCAGGATATCATCGCGGGCAGCGTCGGAAAGGAAAACGCGTACGGGACCCTTACCGGAATAATCAAGCCGAAGCCGGTTACCTACTGCCGCGTATCGACCAACGATTCGTTCGGTGTTATACGAGCGTATGTCGGCGAAGGAGAGATCACGAAGGACCCGATCAAGACTTTCGGAGGATACGGCGTCATCAAGGTACCCGGTTTCCAGCGCCTGCTTCGCCATATCTGCCTCAACGGGTACGAGCACCATGTCGCCATAAACCCCTCGTGCGTCGCCGATGCGGTCGAGGAGGCGTACGGCAGATATCTCGGGTGGGACGTCTACTGCCATAGGGGATAGGCGGCACCCGCTGAAACGGTCTCACGCTCCCGGAAACGGGGAAAGTGAGGGGCCCGAAAGGCTCCGGCATGCAGGCATTTCCGGCTGGACCCGAAAGCCCGATCGCCTTCGGGTGTTTCGCGACGAAAGCGGCGCTTCGAAGAAGCGCTTCTTTCGTCACACTTCTCGCAATACGTAGTTTTGTAAAACAGCCGTCGAAGCGGCGGGGGCGAACTCATACAAAGCTGAACGTCCTTTTTTAAAAAACGCTTTGAAACTGCACGAGAATACGCCGTACGCCCGCATTTTTGCCCCACTCCTCGTAAAGGGAAAAGCCATGAGACCGCCGAAAAGAAACGCGCTCATCATGGGAGCGGCGGGACGCGATTTTCATAACTTCAACACCGTGTTCAGAAACAGGGCTGAGGTGCGGATCGTCGCGTTTACCGCCGCACAGATCCCCGACATAGAAAAAAGAAGATATCCGCCCTCTCTCTCAGGCCCCCTGTATCCGGATGGAATCCCGATATATCCGGAAACGGCCCTGGGTTCGCTCGTGCAAGAGTTCGGTGTCACGGACGTCTACTTCTCCTACAGCGACGTCTCTTCCCGCTACCTGCTCGAGAAGGCCGCTCTTGTGATGAAAGAGGGAGCCAATTTCATTCTGCTCGGTCCTTCGGAGACGATGCTCAAGAGCTCGCTTCCCGTCATATCCGTATGCGCCGTACGCACGGGTTGCGGTAAAAGCCAGACGACGAGGAAGATCGCGCGAATACTCAAAAACGCAGGCTTTAAGACGGCGGTCGTACGGCACCCGATGCCGTACGGCGACCTCGATCGTCAGAGGGTGCAGGTGTTCAGGACGCTTACCGACCTGACGCGCCATCGGTGTACCATCGAGGAGATGGAGGAATACGAGCCGCATCTCAAAAATGGAACCGAGGTATACGCGGGAGTCGACTACGGCGAGGTCTTACAGGAGGTCGAAAAAAGCGCACGGATCATCGTCTGGGACGGAGGAAACAACGATCTTCCTTTCTACGAGCCGGATCTCGAGATCGTCGTGGTGGATCCGCACAGGGCCGGGCACGAGGTTTTGTATTACCCCGGGGCGGTAAACTTCGTACGCGCAGATGTGATCGTCGTGAACAAGCTCGATACCGCCGATCCGGAAATGGCTGAGGCGGTGCGTAAGAATATACGGCTGTACAATCCCAGTGCGGTGATAGTGAACGCCTTTTCCCCTATTTCCGTAGACCGCAGCGAGGATATCAGGGGCAAGCGGGTGCTCGTGGTCGAGGACGGTCCGACGCTCACCCACGGAGAGATGGAGTACGGCGCCGGAGTCGTCGCCGCCCGCACCTACGGCGCGGCCGAGCTCGTGGACCCGAGGGACGGTGCGGTCGGTACGATAGCGGAGACCTTCAGGCGCTATCCCGGTATCGGCCCTCTGCTGCCGGCCATGGGGTACGGTCCGAAGCAGATAAAAGACCTCGAGCGAACGATCGCCGCAACGCCCTGCGACCTCGTTGTCGTCGCAACTCCGGTCGACCTGAAAAAGGTCGTCAAGATCGACAAACCGGTCGTCAAAGTCGGGTATGAGCTTCAGGAGACGGGTCATCCGACGCTCGAGGAGATCCTGAACGAATGGCTCGAGAGGATGCTTAGATGACACTTAAAAGCAAGGACCTCGTTTCGGTCGAGCAGCTCGAGGAACGCGAGATCGAAAGGCTCTTTATGCTCACGGGAAAAATAAAAAGAAACCGGCGTCTGTACAGAAGGGCGCTCGACGGGGCGGTGCTCGCCCTCATATTCGAGAAGCCGTCGCTGAGAACGAGGTTCACGTTCGAGACCGGCATATACGAGCTCGGCGGCACGGGCATATACCTCGGCAGGGACGAAATCCGGCTCGGAACGCGTGAAACGATTTATGACGCGGCAAAAAATATCGAGCGCTGGGCGCACGGCGCCGTCATACGAACGTTCTCACACCGCAATGTGCAGGCTTTCGCCTCCTCATGCAGGATACCGGTGATAAACGGGCTCGACGACCTCCTGCACCCCTGCCAGGCGCTTACCGACCTCTTCACACTGAAGGAGCGTAAGGGTCCGCTGAAGAGGCTGACCGTCGCGTGGGTCGGAGACGGAAACAACGTCCTTCACTCTCTCATGTGGGCGTCGGCGAAGACCGGCGTTACGCTGAAAGCGGCCGTCCCCGAAGGGTACGAGCCCGACCCGTATATTTCGGAAACGGCCACCGGTTACGCCGCAGCGCGCGGCACATCGATATCGATAGTCCGCGAGGCCGGTCTTGCGGTGGAAGGGGCGGATGCGGTGTACACCGACGTCTGGACCTCGATGGGAAAAGAAGCGGAGGCGGAGGTCAGGCGCGGCGTATTCTTTCCATTCCGGGTCGACGCCGGGCTCATGCGGCGGGCGAAGCCGGACGCGATTTTCATGCACTGCCTTCCCGCGCACCGCGGAGAGGAGGTGACGGACGAGTTGATCGACGCACCCTACTCCGTCGTATTCGACCAGGCGGAGAACAGGCTCCATCTGCAGAAGGCGCTTCTTTTGCTCCTTCTGAAAAAAGGACCGAAAGAATGAGCGAAAAAAACGAAGGCGCGGCACAGCGGTTTATCGCGCTCGAAGATACCTACGGCGCGAACAACTACCTCCCCCTCGACGTGGTGCTCACACGCGGCAAAGGCGTCTGGGTATTCGACGTAGACGGCAACCGGTACATGGATATGCTCAGCTCCTACTCTGCGCTCAACCAGGGCCACTGCCACCCGGCGATCGTCCGGGCCATGAAACGTCAGGCCAAAAGACTCGCCCTCACCTCTCGTGCGTTCAGGCACGACCGGCTCGGTCCGTTCTACAAAGAGATTTGCGGCCTTTTAGGATACGATACGGTCCTGCCGATGAACAGCGGGGCCGAGGCGATAGAAACGGCGATAAAGGCGGTTCGCAAGTGGGCGTACACCGTCCGCGGCATAACCGAAGAAAAAGCCGGGATAATAGTCTGTGAGAACAACTTCCACGGGCGGACCGTGACGATCGTCGGCTTCAGCACCGAACCGCGGTACAAAAGGGGATTCGGGCCGTTCACCCCGGGGTTTACGGCTATCCCATACGGAGACGCCGACGCCTTGGAGCACGCGATAACGCCCGATACGGCCGGCTTCATGGTCGAACCGGTCCAGGGCGAGGGAGGCATCATCATACCGCCTTCGGGGTACCTAAAAGCAGTTCGGGAGATATGCGACAGGCACGATGTCGCCCTTATCGTGGACGAAATACAGACCGGTCTCGGGAGAACTGGCCGGATGCTCGCGCAGGACCACGACGGAATCAGGGCGGACGTCACCGTAGTCGGCAAGGCGCTCTCCGGCGGCATGTATCCCGTCTCGGCGGTCTGCGCGAAACGAGACATCCTCGGAGTCTTCACCCCCGGCGATCACGGGAGCACCTTCGGGGGCAACCCCCTTGCGTGCGCGGTGGCACGCGCCGCGCTCGAAGCCCTGCAGAAAGAAAATATGGCGGAGAACGCTCGGGAGATGGGCGATTACATCAAAACACGGCTTTCCGGATTAAAGAGCCGTTTGGTCAAGGCGGTGCGCGGAATCGGGCTTCTTATCGGCGTGGAGCTCTATCCCGAAGCGGGAGGGGCGAGACGGTACTGCGAAGCACTCATGCAAAAACGAATTCTCTGCAAGGAAACCCACGAGCACGTCATCCGGTTCGCCCCCCCGCTTATCATCACTAAAAAGGAGGCGGACTGGGCGCTCGAAAGGATCAGGGAAGTGCTCGGGCGGTAGGGAGACCTACCCTTCAGTGTCAAAGCGAAAGGTTTGTAAAAGGTTTGAAGAAGGCTTACAGAAAGCTTGCAGAACGGAAAAGTCCCACTTGTTTATTTCCGCAAACAGCCCTCTTATGTAACGGGACAAAGACATGCCCGGACACAGTCTTTCTTAAGCCATCTGCGATGAGGGTAAGATAAATTCCCACAAAGAGATAGAGGGTTAGTCGAAATTATTTTACCCCATCAAAGGGGGTAAACAGGCTCTTTGATAAAAGTATTCGGCGGTTTATGGAAATAGTGACCCCATTTATGTAACCCTTTATGAGGGAATAAAAAAGGGTGACTCCTTGTTGTTTTCCGTCTAAAATGACGGTGGGTAAAAACAACAGATATAGGAGGTCACCCCATGGCGATTATAGCACAGAAGAGGCTTTTTGGGTGGAAAGAAATCGAGGGATTGGGAGATTTACAGCGGCTGGAATTGGTGTTGGAGTATCTACCTGATGAGGGGTTGATGAAGGTAATGGAGGAGGAGCGGGATCGGGGGAGGAATGAGTATCCGATACGGGCGGTATGGAACTCGATAGTAGCGGGGGTGGTGTACGAGCACGCATCGGTGGAGAGTCTGAGGCGGGAGCTGAATCGGAACGGGCAGCTACGGGAGCTCTGTGGGTTTGAGGTGGAGGGGGGGATAGAGGCGGTGCCGCCCTCATGGGTATACAGCCGATTTATACGCAAGCTGATGAAGCATCAGGAAGAGGTAGAGGGGATATTCAGGGAGCTGGTAGAGGGATTGAAGGGGGAGCTTGAAGATTTTGGGGAATACTTAGCGGTGGATGGGAAGGCGATTCGCACACATGCGCGTGGGAGAAAGAGGAGGGAAAGGGAGAAGGAAGCTGACGGGCGTCGGGATGTAGATGCGGACTGGGGGGTGAAAAGCGCTCGATGGGTGAGGGAGGACGGCACGGTGTGGGAGGAAGCGAAAAGGTGGTTTGGATACAAGTTGCATCTGGTGGTGGACGCGGTCTATGAGCTTCCGGTGGGTTTTCGAGTGACGGCAGCATCGGTATCGGAGATACCGACGGCACGGGAGTTGTTTAAGGAACTCAAGGAGGAACATCCAGAGCTTATTGATCGGTGCAGCTATGGGATAGGGGATCGTGGGTATGACGATGGGAAGCTCATTACGGGATTGTGGGATGAGTATGGGATCAAGCCGGTGATAGACATTCGGAACCTGTGGAAAGATGGGGAACAGACGAAGGCAGCGGGGAAGGTGTGGAACGTGGTGTACAGCTATGATGGGGAGGTATATTGTGAGAATCCCAACGGGGAAGAGCGGCGGGCGATGGCCTTCGGGGGATTTGAGAAGGGCCGCAAGGCGTTGAAGTACCGGTGTCCGGCGAAGCACTATGGGTATGAGTGCAACGGGGAGAGATGGTGTGGGGTTGGAAGGGCGGTGAGGATACCGCTTGAGGAGGACCGGCGGGTGTTCACGCCGCTGGCCCGGTCGAGCTACCGGTGGAAGAGTATCTACCGAAAACGTACGGCGGTGGAACGGGTGAACAGCAGGCTGGATGTGAGTTTTGGATTTGAGCGGCACTACATCCGGGGGCTTCAGAAGATGCAGCTGCGCTGTTCGATTGCGTTTTGTGTGATGCTGGCGATGGCGCTGGGAAGGATACGACAAAAGCAGGAGGAGTACCTACGAAGCCTTGTACAGGTTGCCTGAAGCCAAGACACGAAGACTCTACACCGTGCAAACAATGAGTGGGGTAATCCCTGGGCGGGTATGCTCACCGGTAGGAAAACGTTGGGTACTGGTCTCAGACGATTGTGTCCACACAACTTCATGAGGTAAGCGACCAGCCTGTCACTACTGAATTACTGGTCTTTGAGAAGTATGATTTGAAATTTAACGGGAAAACGAGGGAATATACATGACCGTATACCTTCTTAACCATGACAACGCAAATGCCTCTTCTTAGTATAGTATTGACACTTTCCCGATTTCATGTAAAAATAACTTTCCACATGACAGTCGGAACCGTTTCTCGAAGCCGAAAATACAAAGACCGTTTTTTTAGCAATATAGATCGGGCCGATATAAATCGGGCCGATATAGATCGGGCCTTGATTCAGTCTTTTATAAACAGGAAAAGACAGTCTACAGTTTGCATTGCTACAAGCAAGACATCCTTATATGAGTTGATGAAACAAAATCCGTCCGATCAGTAACATGGAACTTTACCGATGCGGACATACCGGAAGTCGATAATCAGGAAGCCGGGGGCTTTCATTATTCGTCAAAGGTATTGCCTATTCGCGGGAAGGTGGAAAAACCGCGATCGTAATGTAACAAGACGCTGCGTACGTTCTTGGAAGGATATATCAGGTCTTTTCTTAAACAACACAGCAGACCATAAACATGGGAGTATTCATAACCCCAACCGAAGCTACGCTGCGGGTAGAGGAAGGGTGAAAAACCCCGGACAACGGCATATAGATTTGTTGTAATACACTGAGACAATTTGTACCTTTTTCTGCGCTATTTCACAGAAATATTAGGCTATTTTCAATTATTGTTGACAAATTATATATACTGTGGTCTAATATGTCTTAATACATTCATGGTGTCCACACAGTCTGCGTCGAGGACGCGGGAAGTTTATTGGCTTTAAAAACCAAAAAGGAGGTAGTAACGGCTATGAAAAAATCTTTGCTTTTCCTGATAGCGGCAACAGCCCTATTCTCCGCTCCTTTCCTGTTTGCCGGAACCGGGGAGAAAGAGACAAAACCGGAAAAAGAAGGGGCGGTTGAGGCGACTGCGCCGACTGCGGAGAACATCGTGGTGATCAACGGGATGCCGGTCATCATACCGGACCCGGGGCTGGCTATGGACTGGTATGACACCCAGGCAATCTACAACCTTTACAGCCCTCTCCTCTACCCTACTCCGGACGGAAAGCTCAAACCTCACATCGCGGAGAAATGGGAGCCTGTAGGAGGAAAGCTGGATCACTGGAGGTTTGCCATCAAGCGCGGCATCAAGTTCCATGACGGCAGCACGCTGGATGCGGAGGATGTTGCTTTCTCCATGAACCGTTTGATGGCCATGGGAAAGGGGTATTCGGGCATCATGGGAAAGGTGACGACAAAGGTCGTCGACGACTATACGGTCGACTTTATGCTAAAAAAGCCGAACGCGATCTTTCCGAACACTCTCACGATGTTCTGGCCCATAAACAAAGACCTCGTATTGCAGCATAAAACCGCGGGTGACTACGGTGAATTCGGCGATTACGGGCAGGACTGGCTGAACGATCACGATGCCGGGAGCGGCCCCTATATGATGGTGAGCCACAGCCCGGGTGAGCGCATGGAGGCGACACGGTTTAAAGACTATTTTCTCGGATGGGAAGCTCAGGATCCGAAAAAGGCCCCGATCGAGCAGCTTATCTTCATCATGAACTACGAGACGTCAACCCTGATGATGCTGCTTAAAAGCCAGCAACTCGATCTCGAGGCCAACGGCGGCTTCAGCAGAAAGACTCTCAAAGAGATCCAGGATGCCCCCGGTCTCCGCCTGAACCAGGCCTGGCCTCAGATCTGGACCGTCTGGATAAACACGACCGTTCCGCCTACGGATGACGTACACTTCAGGAGAGCGCTTCAGTACGCTTTCGATTATGAGGGCATCATGGAACAGTACGCTCCCTTCGGCGCAAAAGAGGCGGGAATCATACCAACAACGGTACCCGGCTACCTGCGTATTCCTCCTCAGCCCAGACGGCAGAACCTGGACAAGGCCCGTGAAGAGCTCGCAATGTCGAAGTACAAACCGAAGGATGTGAAGGTCGTCTATCACTTCTGTGCAGGACTTGAAGCGGAAGAGGAAATAGGCCTCCAGCTCCAGGCGGACCTCGCAAAGCTCGGGATTTCGCTTGAGATCGCCGGCCCCCCGTGGCCTCAGTATTCGGAAGAGTGTGCGAAACCCAATACAACTCCAAACCTCACGATCTTCCTGTTCCCGCTCGTATACCCGTCGCCGGATTCCTTTATGTTCTTTATGTACCATCCGGACAATATCGGGGGTATCTATTCGGCCCACTGGCATGTGAACAACGAATTCGGAAGTCTCATCGACAAGGCAAGGGAGACACTGGAGAACGAGAAGAGACTCGAAATCTACAAGCAGCTACAGGAAAAGATAGCTTCCCAGGCTCTCGCGCTCTATGCATATGAGATACCGGCACAGTTTACCAGCCAGGAGTATCTCATAGGCCCGAAAGAGGTTTTTCCGATTGTAGGGCCGACCGTAAATATGTACAACTGGCGGATTGATCTGACAAAAAAGAAATAGGTTTCCTGACGGGGCACGCAAAAAGTATCGACCCGGGGAGGGTGAGATAAAACAGTGCTCACCTTCCCCGTATTTATGAGGAAACAGGAACAGATCATGCTCAAATACATCGGGCTGCGGCTCATTCACTCGCTTTTTGTCCTTTTCGGCCTCTCCATCCTGATCTTCTTCATCGCCAGGATTATGCCCGGCGACCCGGCACGTGTGGCCCTCGGGCCGCTTGCAACCGAGGAACAGGTGCAGAAGCTCAGGGAGGAGATGCATCTTGACAAACCCTTCCCTGTACAGTATTACTTCTGGCTCAGGTCCGTACTGCACGGGGACCTCGGAAAATCGCTCTATACCAAGAGGCCGATCATCAAGGACCTGAACGAATACCTTCCCGCAACACTTGAGCTCGTTTTCACCTCTTTCCTCATTTCTCTCGTTTTCGGGCAGGTATCGGGAGTGCTTTCCGGGTACTTCAAGAACACCTGGTTCGACGGGCTGTCCCGGCTCGTCGCATACATTGGGGTCGCCACCCCCTCTTTTGCAGTAGCGATATTCCTGCTTCTGATTTTCAGCCATATCCTCGGATTCATTCCGGCGGTAGGCAGGATCAGCATAATAATGAAGCCGCCTCCCAGGGTAACCGGTTTTCTAATACTCGACGGCATGATAGCCGGGCAGTTCAAAGTCGCCCTGAACGGGCTCAAGCATATAATACTCCCTGCATTCAGTCTCGCCGTCGCCCATATCGCCCAGGAAGGAAGGGTCACCCGCTCTTCTATAGTCGATAACATGCAGAAAGATTATGTCGCCGCTCACATAGTACACGGGATCCCCACGAAATCGGTCATATTCAAATATCTGTTGAAGCCATCCCTCATTCCGACCGTTTCAATAATGGGCCTGGACTTCGCTTTTATCATCGCCAATGCATTCCTCGTTGAACTGGTGTTCATGTGGCCGGGCTTTGCCAGGTATGCGGTCACTGTAATGTTGAACAAGGACCTCAATGCGATCGTTGCGGTTGTTCTTATCATAGGAGCCGTCTTTGCGGTGGTGAACCTGATAGTGGATATCGTGGTTTCCTTTCTTGATCCCAGAATACGACTGCAGCGGAGAGGAGGATAGACCTTGCCCAAAAACGAGATTGCGGCCAGCGCATTTACCGCGAAAAGGATCAATATTTCAAAAGGTTGGTACAAGTTTTCCAGAAACCCACTGTCCGTACTGGGGCTGACCGTACTGATCATCATCGTACTGGCGGCGGTCCTCGCTCCGTATATTACACCATACCCGGAACACGCCGGACCGTACACGAATTTCCGTGAGTCGAGCCTGCCGCCTAGCCTGAAGCACTTTTTCGGGACCGATACCGTCGGCAGGGATGTGTTCAGCCGTGTGATTTTCGGATACCGCTTCTCGCTTCTACTCGCGGCCGTGGTCATAACCCTGAGCGTGCCTCCGGGAATCCTATTGGGTCTGGTGGCCGGATACACGCGGCGGAAGTGGCTCGAGGTCGGAATAATGAGGATCACCGACATCTTCCTTGCGGTCCCCCCTCTGGTCCTGGCCCTGGCGGTCACCGCAATGCTTAGCCCCAAGCTGCTGAACCAGATGATGGCAATATCGCTGATGTGGTGGCCCTGGTACTGCAGGCTTGTATATTCGGTTACCTCCTCCCTTCGGCACGAATATTTCGTACACGATGCCGAGCTTACCGGAGTGGGAAGAGGGTTCATCCTGACAAGGGCGATCCTTCCGAACTGCGTGGGTCCCATTTTGACGAAGATAACACTGGACATGGGATTCGTGATAATTTTAGGCGCATCTCTCAGCTTCATCGGCCTCGGCGTTCAGCCTCCGAAACCCGGCCTCGGGACCATGGTGGCGGACGGAGCAAAACGCCTCCCCGCGGAGTGGTGGATGGCGGTATTTCCCGCCCTCGCAATCATGCTCGTGATCCTGTCTTTTAATCTTATCGGGGACGGCCTTCGTGATATGTTTGCCGTAGAGGAGATCTGATGCGTACCCAAGTCCCTCTGTTGGAGATAAAAAACCTGCATGTTCAGTTCAAGGTGTTCGAGGGAGTCCTGAAGGTGCTGAACGGCGTTAACATAGTTATCCGCGAGAAAGAGAAGGTAGGCCTAGTCGGCGAGACAGGCTGCGGAAAGACAACGACGATCAAATCGGTGCTTCGAATACTCCCCTCCCCTCAGGCAAAGATAACGGGGGGGCAGATTTTTTATCGGGGAAGAGATATCCTTACGATGCAGCCGAGAGAGATACCGGGCCTCCGAAGAGGAGAGTTGAGCGCTATATTCCAGGATCCGCTGGCTTCCCTTAACCCGGTGTTCACGGTTGGCCAGCAGCTCGGCGACATTTTAAAGCATTCGATGAAACATCAAGGGGTGAAGGGGATATCTAAGAAAGAGATCCGATCGAAGGCCGCCGACCTGCTCAGAGAAACGGGCATGCCGGACCCCGAAAGGATTCTGAAGACCTATCCGGTACAGTTGAGCGGTGGAATGAGGCAGAGGGTCTGTATAAGTGAGGCCCTCAGGGCAACGGTCAAGCTCCTCCTCGCCGACGAACCCACGACAAACCTGGACGTCACGATCCAGGACCAGATACTAAGGAGGCTCGACGATCTCGTCGAGGAAAGGGGCACTTCGATTCTTCTGATAAGCCACTCCCTGGGGATCGTGCGAGACCTGACGGAGAGGGTGTACATCATGTATGCCGGCACCATCGTAGAGACCACCCGAACACGGAGACTTTTCGAAAACCCGCTTCACCCATATACAAAGGCGCTTCTAAAGACCATCCCGAAACTGACCGGAAAAGGCCTGAGCGAGGGGATACGGGGAAGGATACCAAACTACCTCAATCCTCCTCAGGGCTGCAGGTTCCATCCCAGGTGCGACAGCGCCATGAACATCTGCAGGAAGGAAAACCCTCCCGGTTTCAGCGCCGGGAACGACCATGTAGCGGCCTGTTGGCTATTCAGGGGATGACTGTAATGAACGAAGATATCTTGCGGGTAAAAGGTCTTGTCAAACACTTCTTTACCAGGCTCGGCACAGTGAGGGCCGTTGACAATGTAAGCTTCGCCATACGCCGGGGCGAGACTTTCGGCCTCGTAGGCGAATCGGGCTCGGGAAAGACCACTGTCGCCCATACACTCGTCGGGATCTACAAACCGACCGGAGGAGAGGCGTACTTCCGTGATCAGAGCCTGGGAGAAGACTTTTCCCATCGCTCGAAAGCTCTGAAAAAGAACATTCGTATAGTCTTCCAGGATCCGGGATCGTCTCTCAACCCAAGATGGAGCATCAAGCAGATACTCGAGCTTCCTCTCAGGATACACCGGACCTCTTATGGAAAGAACCATGTCGAGGCGGTATCGGAGCTTTTACGGATGGTGGAGCTGCCGCCGGAGGAGTACCTGTACAAATATCCCCAGGCGATAGGGGGCGGTGAGAAACAGATGGTAGCTATTGCACGGGCATTGGCCACCGAGCCTGACTTCGTCGCACTGGACGAACCGACCTCGGCACTTGACGTTTCCATCCAGGCAAAAATAATCAAGCTTCTTACGCGCCTTCAGAAAAAACTCGATCTCACCTACCTCTTTATCACCCATGATCTCAGCCTGATGAGAAACATGGCCAACAGGGTCGCAATCATGTATCTGGGGAAGATCGCCGAAGTCGCCCCGACAAGAGAGTTCTTTCAAAAACCGCTGCACCCCTATACGAATATGCTTCTTTCCTCCATACCGGTCACCTCGGACGAGGAGGAAAAGCTCAAACCGAAACAGATCAGGTCAACCGGAGAGATACCGTCTCCGGTTAACATACCCCCCGGCTGCAGCTTTCACCTGCGATGTCCCAGGTGTATGGACATCTGCAGCAGGCTCGACCCCGTAATGACGGAGAAAGAAGCAGGCCATTGGGTGAGATGCCATCTTTATCCTGCAGCCGGGCAGTAGGCACAAAACGCACGATTCACTTCGCGAGGAGGGAGCTATGTACAGACTGGGAACCGATGTGGGAGGGACCTTTACGGACGGAGTGCTTCTCGATGAGAGCACCGGAACGATCAAGGTGAGCAAGGTTTCCTCCACACCGAAAAATCCGGCAATCGGCACTATTGAAAGCATGGAAAGGTTCGGCGTTCCCCTCGAGGAGGTGGCGTTCCTCGTGCACGGCACCACCGTCGTGATAAACGCGCTGATAGAGGGAAAAGGGGCTAGAACGGCCCTGGTTACCACTAAGGGATTCAGGGACGTGCTCGAGATCGGGCGCAGCAACCGAACAGACATGTACAACGCGCTCTACCGAAGGCCTCGCTCCCTCATCCCGAGACGCCTCTGTTTCGAGGTACAGGAGCGGATACTGGCCGATGGGTCCGTGTTCGTTGCCCTCGATCCCGAAACCCTCGATTCCCTGGCTGACAGGTTGAAAGCGGAGGCAATAGAATCGGTTGCTGTCTGTCTTCTCAACGCGTACGCCAACCCAGTCCATGAAACGTTGATAGGAAACGTGCTGAGAGAAAGGATGCCCTGGGCGACCGTTTCCCTGTCCCACCTCATTACGAGACGCTACTATGAGTTCGAGCGGACCAGCACAACCGTGCAGAATGCATACGTGATGCCGGTGGTCCAGGGATATCTCCGGAGCCTTGAAGAGGAGGTGACAAAAAGGCGTTTTTCGAGCGACGTTCAGATCATGCAGTCCAACGGCGGAATAATGACTTCCTCCATCGCCCGGGAGATGCCGATCGCAATGGTGGAGTCCGGCCCTTCCGCAGGAGCTATCGGCGGGGCGCAGCTTGCCGGGATGATCGGATACAAAAACGTCATCACCTATGACATGGGGGGAACGACCGCGAAATCAGCCATAATCAGGGAGGGGCTTCCCGAAACGACTGAGCAGTATATCGTTGAAGGACGCCCGATTCTGCTTCCCGTGGTAGATATGCGTGAGATAGGCGCCGGCGGAGGCAGTATCGCATGGATCGATGAAGCCGGCGCCCTGCATGTGGGGCCGCAGAGCTCGGGCGCCGAGCCTGGCCCCGCGTGTTACATGCGGGGTGGAAAAGAACCTACGGTGACGGACGCCAATCTCCAGCGCGCCATCCTCGACCCGGAATACTTCCTCGGTGGGAAGATGGAGATCTCGCCCGAGATGGGAAGAGACGCGATCAAGAAGATCGCCGGCTATTTCGATCTGAGCATCGACGAAGCCGCTTACGGAATAACCAAGATCGTGAACATCAACATGGCCGGACTCCTGCAATCGATGACCGTCAAGCGGGGCTACGACCCGAGGGCGTTCGCCCTTGTGGCATTCGGAGGGGCGGGCCCCATACATGCTTCGGCGATTGCAAGGGAGCTCGCGATACCGACGATTATTATTCCGCCCTTCCCCGGCGTGTTTTCGGCGTGGGGAATGCTCATGGCGGACATGCGACACGATTTCAGCCAGACCTATCTGAAACCGATGCCGGAGGTGGACTTTGACACGGTCAACGGGATGTACAGGGGGCTTCAGGCCAGGGTGATGGATATTTTCGAGCGTGAAAAGATACGGGGCAAGGACATTGTCGTATCGTACGACATGGACCTAAGATATTCGGGCCAGGAGCATACCCTGCGCATACAGGCCCCTGCTGTAATCGGAACGGATGACAGGCCCGCGCTCGAACGGGCCTTCGACGCCCTTCATCTCAAGGTGTACGGCCATAACGCCCCTGAAGAGCCCAAGGAGATCGTATCCCTTTCAGCAACCGGCATCGCGAAGGTAAGAAAGCCGGTGCTAGAGCTCATCACCGAAGGATCCGCCGAACCCGCGAAAGATGCGTTCCTCGGATCGAGGAAAGTGTATACCGGAGACGGGTCCTACGAAGACTTCGGTATTTACAGGCGCGATCTTCTCCTCGCGGGAAACATGATCACCGGACCCGCGCTCGTTGAGGAGGACACAGCCACCACGGTTGTGGAAACGGGCCAGGCATGCTCGGTGGACAGATACGGTAACCTCATTATTACCGAAAGCCAGGAGGGAATATGAAAGTAGATCCTATTACTCTCGAGGTCATCAGAAACAGGTTGATTGCCGCCAGCCGCGATATCAGAAGGACCATCGAGCGGGCGGCATACAGCCCGATACTATATGAAGTCGTCGATTTCAGCTGCGGGGTCTTAGACAGCGAGGCCGCTCTCATCGCCGAGACCCCCGGCCTCCCCATCTTTCTCGCGAACCTGGGCTATGCGGTGGAATCCACATACAGGACCATAGGCAGGGAAAACCTCGATCCCGGGGACGTCATTCTCTGCAACGATCCCTACAACGGCGGTGGCACACACTGTCCCGATTTGACCGTGCTTTCCCCGGCCTTTTACGACGACGAAATCCGAGGGTGGGCGGCATTCCGCGGGCATACGGTCGATATGGGCGGCATCTATCCGGGGGGATGGTATTCGAACACCACCGAGGTGTTTCAGGAAGGCTTCCGCCTGCCCCCTGTGAAGCTCATGTCCGGGGGCAAGCCGAATGAAGACGTATTCAGGTTGATACGGACAAACACCAGGGTACCCGACGCCGTCCTGGGTGATATCAGGGCTATGATCGCCGCTGTCCGCAAGGCAAGCAGCCGGTTCTACGAGATTATGGATACTTACGGCCTTGAAGCGACTCTCGCTGCGATCAGTGAGATACTCGACCAGGGAGAGAAGCTCGCGAGGGCCGCGGTACGCCGCATCCCGGACGGGACCTACCGGGCCGAAGCGCTGCTGGACGGAGACGGAAACGACGATGAGCCGCTGGATGTAAACGTATGGGTCAGGGTCGAGATCACGGTCGACGACGATGAGATGACCATCGACTTTACGGGAACGGATCCACAGTGCCGGGGACCGATGAACGTACCAGAGCCGTCCACGATATCGTCCGCGCGCTACGGCTTCAAGATTATCACCACTCCTGACCTGCCGTGCAACGAGGGGTTTTTTCGGCCGCTCGAGGTCGTTATACCGGAGGGAAGCCTCCTTAAACCCGAGTTCCCCGCCGCGTGCGCAATGTGGCCCGTTCCCACCACCACCATTCCGGACCTCATCCTCAAGGCGCTCGCTCCGGCGCTTCCCGACCGTGTGAGGGCGGGCCACTTCGGCGATTCAATGGCGAACTTCATCTACGGTACGGACCCGAGAACGAAGAAGTATTATGTGTGTGCCGAGGGAGACGCCGGCGGATACGGCGGGAAGCCGTATGAGGACGGAGAGCATGCTTTCTTTTCCATGGACCTGGGGGACACTTACAACGTCCCGGTTGAGGTCGCCGAGGTCCGGTACCCTTGGAGGGTCGAGCGCTTCGAGCTCAGGCAGGACTCGGGTGGTCCGGGCAAATACCGGGGAGGGCTCGGTGTAATCAGGGACTATAAAATCCTCGGGCACAAAGCCGGTCTGACCGTGACCACTGACAGGGTCGAGAATACCCCTCCGTGGGGGCTCTTCGGCGGGAAGGACGCCGAGCCGAATATCACCGTCATATTCAGAAACGACGGCACAGAGGAAAAATGGCGGAAAATCTCGAACCTCCCCCTGGATGAAAACGAAGTGGTGAGCTTTCGGACAGGCGGGGGAGGAGGATTCGGAAACCCGCTGGAGCGCGATCCCGAGTCGGTTCTCGAGGATGTACTCAACGGATATATCTCCCCCCAAAGCGCTCTGGACGACTACGGGGTCGTTCTCTCCGAGGCCGGCCTGACCGGACCTAAAGCGGCAACGGTGGACCTCGAGGCAACGAAAAAGCAAAGGAAAAAACTGTACGGGGGAAACAGATGAGCGAAACAATCGTATTCCATTTCGAAAAGGGCGGAGAGCTCGAGGCTTTCTTTCTTTCCGAACTGAATCCGGTAACCGTAGATGCGATAAAAAAGATGCTTCCCATGCAGGCCACGGTGTACCACTCGCGCTGGTCAGGAAGGGAGATCAACTTTCCCGTGAAAAGCGGCGTTGCAATTCCTAGAGAGAACCAGACGGCACAGACAAACACCGGGGACGTGATATATTGGAAGGAGTGGGAGAAGGAGGGGAAGAATGCGGCCGAGGCTCTTGCCCTCTACTACGGCCCCGAGGTCACCAGGGACCACAGGGGCTACCTTCCGGTAAATGTCTTTGCCCGCATACCCCAGAACCGGTGGAAGGACATAGAGAATATAGGCTTGAGAATATGGCAGCACGGGATAGAGCAGGTGGAAGTGCGGATGCGTTAGAGCCCCGAACGTGATGTTTCACTCCGGTTCAGGACCGCCCCCTTTTTCTTCTCATTCTCCCGGGGAGGGAACAGGGCCAGGAAATTCGAATAAACGGCTTCTGCAACTTTTTCTTCCTTGATTCCTCTAAGCGCTGAAAGCACCTTCACTACCTGCAGTACGTTGGAAGGCTCGTTTTGAGCCGTACTCTGCCCGTACAGGGGCATGTACGGAGAATCGGTCTCCGTCAGCATGCCGTCCAGAGGCAGCCGGCTTGAGACTTCGCGCACCCCCGTCGCCTCCGGAAAGGTGACCGCCCCGCCGATTGAAAGGAAGAACCCCATATCCAGGAGCGTGGATGCCTCCTTCTCATTCCCGTCGAAGTTGTGTATGACCCCTCCGGCCCTGTGCGCACGCTTATTTCTCAGGATTTCAATAAGAGCGGGTTTTGCGCCGCGTGAATGTACTATCATCGGAAGCCGCAGCTCGCACGCCAGCTCCACCTGGGTTTCAAACGCGAGAATCTGGGCTTTGCATAACTGTTCGTTTCCGCGGAAGCTGATTCCACGAAACACGTTGTCCACGAAATCAAGTCCGATCTCTCCGACTGCGACCACAGCGGTCTTTCGAATGATCTCCTTCAGTTTGTCGTATCTATCTTCCGGAACACCGTCCGCAGCCATCCATGGGTGTATTCCGACGGACGCGAGGACGTTCCTGTGGGAGCCTGCTATCTCAACGGCCAGGACTGAAGTGTCGAGGTCCATCCCGGAGGTCACGATCCTGCGGACCCCGTCCCCTTCCGCCCGCTTGAGGATACTACCGAGTGTTTTGTGAGCGTACTGCTCGAGGTGCGTATGCACGTCGACGAGTTTCTGCAGCTTTATCATTTCTTCGCCGTTGGGCCGTCGCCCGTTCTCAACCCGTTTCTTCACGGTTTCTTACCCTTCCCGAAGCCGCCCGGCAATCAGCCCCCTGAAATCCTCTACCGTCTTCCGATAGTCCCCACTACCGAATATCGCCGATCCGGCGACGAATATATTCGCCCCCGCTTCCGAAATACTCCGTAACGTCTCTTCGTTCACACCGCCGTCCACCTCGATGAGGACCGGAAGCCCTTTCTGATCGATGGTGTGCCGCAGTGCGGCTATGCGCTCGAGACTGTTCGGGATGAACTTCTGTCCCCCGAATCCGGGGTTCACGCTCAAGAGGAGCACGTAATCGACGTACTCCAGGACCCATTCGAGCGAAAAGAGGGGGGTCGAGGGATTCAGCACGACGCCCGGCCGTACCCCCAGGTCGCGTATCGCCGTTACCGTACGGTTCAGGTGTACACATGTCTCCACATGAACCGATATGCACGTCGCGCCGGCCTTCTGAAACATCCCTACGTACATATCCGGGTTCTCTATCATGAGATGCACGTCGATCGGAAGCGACGTGGCGCCCCTGCAGGCCTCAACGATAAGAGGACCGAAGGTTATATTGGGGACGAAGTGCCCGTCCATGACGTCGACATGGACCCAGTCCGCACCCGCGTCGTCTATCGCCTTCACTTCTTCGCCGAGCCTCGAAAAATCGCACGAGAGTATCGAGGGGGCGATGATTTTCTGCCGGTTCATTCGCGTGCTCCTTGGATCGTGTTACCTCAACGATAGTATACGTATGTATAAATTGCCATAAAAAACGGCGCGTTTCCAGCCAATACGGCGGTTCGAGCCGCCGAAACGACCGGTGCGCCGCCCGTGTTGCACACCACACCGGATGATGGTACAATAGCGGTATCATTCCCCGAGTTTCAGAGGAGCATATCGGATGCTTCGGTTTCTCAACATCTTTTTTTTCATGTTCCATACCGGGCTCATCGCCTTCAACCTATCGGGCTGGATATGGAAACGCACGCGGCTTGCCAATCTCATAACCCTCGGCGCCACAGTATCGAGCTGGTTTTTGCTCGGCATATGGTACGGGTTCGGCTACTGCCCCTCCACCCACTGGCACTGGCTCGTACGAGAAAAGCTGGGATACCCCACGCATACGTACTCCTACACGAAATTTCTCGCAGATTCCATGACGGGTCTGGATCTCAACGCGACGCTGGTCGACGCCGTAACGGTGATATTGCTTTTTCTAGCGCTCGCAGTCTCCTTATTTACCAATGTCAGACAATGGCGCCGAAGCCGGGGCCTCCGCCGGGCGGGACCGCGGTAACGTATGGATACAGCCGGACAGGCATGTGCGGAAGAACTACCTGCCGGTATCAGCCGCATCCGGATTTCTCGGTTTATAGTGTGAGCAGCGCGAGCAGCCATGCCTCATCACCGGGGGCGTAGGAATTATAATCGTCGTTTAAGTCGATGAAAGCGGAGCTATTGCCGATTACAGCTGCAAAACCGATAATTGTACCGCTATCGAAGAATGATATTCATGAAACACTGTATTATCACTACATTAAAAACTTTTGTCAAGACGGGAACCTACACGTCCTAACTTAATGCCATGAATCGGCTTAAAAACAAGAATTTCATATAGTATCTTAGCCGAAGAAAAACCGGCATTTTGTTCTTAGGATCTGTCGATAATAATTATACCTGTACGAAATATCATGAATGGGGTTCAAAAGAAAGACGAGGCGATACCGTTACGTACAGCTGATCAGGAAGGCATTGATGATCAGAATAACTGTTGAGGCCCAGCACAACCTCACTACCTTTATATGCTCCGGTACCCTAAAAGGAAGTGAGATCCTCGATACCATGCAGTCCTTTTATGAAGGCTCTCCTACCCTTCATGTACTATGGGATCTGTCAGACACCATAATGAGAGAAACAGCCTCGAAAGACGTAGGGCAGGCTATATCTATAATACAACAGAGAAAATCCAATAGGCAGGGAGGTAAAACAGCTATTGTAGCGCCGCGAAATCATGAATACGGTATGGCGCGCATGTTCCAAACCAGGGCTAAAATAAGAAAGCTTCCGTTCGAGACAAAAATATTCAAAACGCTCGAGGAAGCCAGACAGTGGCTGCTTTCTGTAGAGATATAAATCTAGTAAATAAATTTGATTATCCCCGCCCGTTATCTTAATATCTTTTCATCAACGGCCATGATTGAAACAACTACTTACCCTCAGCAGGATTTGACAGTTCACAAATGCACAGGTAAAATAACAAAGAAGGACCTACTCGACACCGCACTCTCTTTTTTAACGGTTCAAATTCTCTCAACATAATCTGGGATTTCTCCTATGCACATTTGACTGGCATAACACCAAAGAATATCAAACAATTGGCTATGGCCAATGTCGAGTTTTTGTTGCCAATTTTAATAATCTATAGAATCACATGGTTTATAATACTAAATTGAATAAAGGTAGGCGTTTTAACTATCTATAATACAATAAATTAAGAAACTCGAATTTCGCTCGGCTAGTATATCAATGAAGAAAGGATCTAAAAGGCCGGGTGGTAAAACCGCAATAATAGCAATAACAGATTATGAATACGGATTGGCATGTATATTTCAAACAACATTTGAAGGAAAGGCTACTCCATACGAGGTGGAAGTATTCGAGACACTCGAGGAGGCCAAACAGTGGATGTTTGCAGAATAAAGTACATCGATTGGGAACTATACCTATGATTGAATCGAGCCCACCCGAAGAAGATACAATAAACTATATCAGGATCTCCTTGACTTTCTATATACAAGGACACAAGACCTGCACGCTCCCCTGTATTAAAGATATAATACGGAAGTCCGGAATTTCAGCAGGAACATTGAAGACCATTTTTATTGATTTGAGACTAAACAGATATGATGGATCCGGGCGATACCAGACAATCTACGAAATCTGTAGAAATGCGAATTTCGATAGTGAGAACATTTATAGAAACCCATTCAGAGCTGCTATTTTTTATCCAATACGTTTCTTACCATGCCTAAAAGAAGAGAAGGTGCGAACGGTTTCTGAAGAAAATTAATCCCCTCCTCCAGAATACCGTGATGAACGATAATGTTGTCCGAATACCCTGAAGAGTATAGTACTTTGACATTCGGATTTATAGCGGTTATTTGATCAGCCAATTCTCTACCATTCATCCCCGGCATTATAACATCGGTTAGTAAGAGACCAATTTGATCTTTATGCTGATGAAAAATCGAGAGAGCCTCTGTTCCGTTACTAGCCTCAAATACTGTATACCCATTATATCTAAGCACTAGACTCATCATGTTTCTTACAGCGGACTCATCCTCTATTACCAGTACGGTCTCTGTCCCTTTTACAGATTCAATTACTTTTTCACCTTTTTTCTTCGAAACAACACCTTCCTCAACTCTTGGGAAATAGATCTTAAATGTTGTCCCCTTCCCCGGTTCGCTGTATACCCAGATGTTCCCACCACTTTGTTTTACGATACCATAAACAGTTGATAAACCCAGTCCTGTCCCTTTTTCTTCTTTCGTAGTAAAAAAGGGCTCAAAAATATGTTCCTGAGTTTCCTGATCCATTCCTTCGCCATTGTCACTAATTGCAAGCATCACATATGACCCTGTTTTTACTGTCATATGATGATCAATATATTCTTTGTTAAAAAAGGCATCGGCAGTTTCTATAGTTAGTTTCCCGCCTGTTTTCATTGCATCACGAGCGTTGACCACGAGGTTCATAATAATCTGTTCCATCTGCACAGGATCAGCTTTAATGTTACCGGTATCTGATTTGAGATTAGTCTTGAAAATGATATTTTCTTCAATAACGTGAGGTATCATTTTCCCCAGCTCTTTTATTAAAGTATTTAGGTTCAATACCTCTGGCTTTAACACTTGCTTACTACTAAAAGCAAGTAATTGACGAGTCAACTTTGCGGCTCTTTCGCCTGCTTTCTTTATGTCTTGAATGTGTTGCAGATTTTCATCTTCTTTATCAAGTTTGAGTTCACTCTAAAAAGGTTTCATTTGTCCAAATAATAAGAAATTTGTAAATTATGCCAATAAAAATATATCAGTGGCGTAAAG